>NZ_DELU01000024.1:83638-400221 GCF_002352785.1 Marinobacter sp. UBA2688 | reverse complement strand
CAGCAGGGGCAGGTGCTGCTGGGTGGTGTGCCGGTCCAGCGCATCGGGCTCCCCTGTCTGCGGGAGAACGTGGCCACCGTGCTGCAGCACCCGGCCCTGTTCAACGACACCGTGCGACAGAACCTCACCCTGGGCCGGGACAAGACCGACGCCGAACTGTGGCAGGCCCTGGCCATCGCGCAACTGGACGGGACCGTGGCGGACATGCCTCAGCAACTGGATACCATGATTGGCCGCCAGGGGGTGCGTTTGTCCGGTGGCCAGCGCCAGCGGCTGGCCATTGCCCGTATGGTGTTGTCGGATCCCTCCGTGGTGATCCTGGATGAGGCCACCTCCGCCCTGGACGCCGAAACCGAGTTTCAGCTGCATCAGGATCTAGAGGCTTTTCTGCGTCAACGCACCACCCTGATCATTGCCCATCGTCTGAGTGCCGTGAAACAGGCCGACCGTGTTTACGTTTTCGAGGACGGCTTCATCACCGAGGAAGGGCATCATGATGAGCTGATCGCCCGCCAGGGGCTCTATGCCCAGCTTTATGGGGATCGACAGGCCTGAGGAGGGTAGGGGTATTCACCGCCGCAATACTGAACATTCACGGAACCGCAGTTGAAGTCTGGTCAATCGGTGCAATAGTTATAGGAGACTTTCAAAATCAGGGTCTTTGCATCAGTCTATTGCCATCCGCGGTCAGTACGCTGATGCAAAGGCTACTGCTAAGCCTTCCGAAATCTTCGGATCATCAAAAGGAGGCACCTCATGTCGAAACAAAGCCTGAGTAAAGACAGTCTCAATACCCTTTCCAGCCTGGAGGCTGGCGGCAAGACCTATCACTATTACAGCCTGCCCAAGGCTGCCGACACCCTTGGCAACATCGACAAGTTGCCGTTTTCCCTGAAGGTGTTGCTGGAAAATCTGCTGCGCAACGAAGATGACGCCACCGTGGACCGGGGCCATATCGATGCGATGATTCAGTGGATGAAAGACCGGAAATCCGATACCGAAATCCAGTTTCGTCCCGCCCGTGTACTGATGCAGGACTTCACCGGTGTGCCCGGTGTGGTGGATCTGGCGGCCATGCGGGAAGCGGTCAAGTCAGCCGGCAAGGACCCGGCAATGATCAATCCGCTGTCGCCGGTGGATCTGGTGATCGACCACTCGGTGATGGTGGACAAGTACGGTGACCCATCAGCCTTCAAGGACAACGTTACCATCGAGATGGAACGCAATCAGGAACGCTATGAATTCCTGCGTTGGGGCCAGCAGGCGTTCGACAATTTCCGCGTGGTGCCGCCTGGGACCGGTATCTGTCACCAGGTGAACCTGGAGTATCTGGGTAAGACCGTGTGGAGCAAGGACCAGGACGGAAAAACCATCGCCTACCCGGACACCCTGGTGGGAACAGACTCACACACCACCATGATCAACGGCCTTGGCATCCTCGGCTGGGGTGTGGGTGGTATCGAAGCGGAAGCGGCCATGCTGGGCCAGCCTGTGTCCATGCTGATTCCGGAAGTGGTCGGCTTCAAGATTACCGGCAAGCTGCGCGAAGGCATTACCGCAACGGATCTGGTACTGACCGTCACCGAAATGCTGCGCAAGAAAGGTGTCGTGGGTAAGTTCGTGGAATTCTACGGTGACGGCCTGAAAGACATGCCCGTCGCGGACCGTGCCACCATTGCCAACATGGCGCCGGAATACGGGGCTACCTGTGGTTTCTTCCCGGTGGACGAGCAAACCATCAAATACATGCAGCTAACCGGCCGCGAAGACGACCAGCTTGAGCTGGTGGAGGCCTATGCGAAGGCCCAGGGCCTCTGGCGCCAGCCCGGCCAGGAGCCGGTGTACACCGACACCCTGGAGCTTGATATGGGTGACGTCGAGGCCAGCCTCGCCGGCCCCAAGCGCCCGCAGGACCGGGTTGCCCTGAAGAACATGAAGGCCTCGTTTGAACTGCTGATGGAAACCGCCGAAGGCCCGTCAGAGTCCCGCGAAGGCAAACTGGAATCGGAAGGCGGGCAGACCGCCGTTGGTGTCCAGGACAGCTACGAACACGCCGCCAGTCAGCCGCTGGAAATGAACGGTGAAAAGACACGGCTGGACCCCGGCGCGGTGGTCATCGCAGCAATCACCTCCTGCACCAATACGTCCAACCCGAGCGTGATGATGGCTGCGGGCCTGATTGCCCAGAAAGCGGTCGCAAGGGGGCTGGATACCAAACCCTGGGTGAAAACCTCCCTGGCACCGGGCTCTAAGGTGGTGACCGATTACCTGAAGGTGGGTGGTTTCCAGGACGACCTCAACAAGCTTGGTTTCAACCTGGTGGGTTATGGTTGCACCACCTGTATCGGTAACTCCGGCCCGTTGCCGGATGCCGTTGAGAAGGCCATTGCCGATGGTGATCTTACCGTGGCCTCGGTGCTCTCCGGTAACCGTAACTTCGAGGGTCGGGTGCACCCACTGGTGAAAACCAACTGGTTGGCCTCACCACCGCTGGTAGTGGCCTATGCCTTGGCGGGCAACGTGCGCCTGGACCTTTCCAAGGATCCTCTGGGCGAAGACAAAAACGGGAAGCCTGTGTACCTGAAGGACCTGTGGCCGAGCCAGCAGGAAATCGCCGAAGCGGTCGAGAAGGTGAAAACCGACATGTTCCATAAGGAGTATGCGGAAGTCTTCGACGGCGATGCCACCTGGAAGGCGATCAAGGTCCCCGAGAGCAAGGTGTACGAGTGGTCCGACAAGTCCACCTACATCCAGCACCCGCCGTTCTTCCAGGGCCTGAAGGAAGAGCCGGACGCCATCGATGATATCAAGGACGCGAACATTCTGGCGCTGTTGGGTGACTCCGTCACCACCGACCATATTTCGCCGGCCGGGTCGTTCAAAGCCGACAGCCCGGCGGGTAAATACCTGCAGGAGCGGGGTGTGGAGCCGAAGGATTTCAACTCTTATGGTTCGCGCCGGGGCAATCACGAGGTGATGATGCGTGGCACCTTCGCCAACGTGCGCATCCGGAACGAGATGCTGGACGGCGTTGAGGGTGGATTCACCAAACACATCCCCACTGGCGAGCAGATGCCGATCTACGATGCGGCCATGAAGTATCAGGAAGAGGACACCCCCCTGGTGGTTATTGCCGGCAAGGAATACGGCACCGGCTCCAGCCGTGACTGGGCTGCGAAAGGTACCCGCTTGCTGGGCGTGAAGGCCGTGGTTGCCGAGTCCTACGAGCGTATCCACCGCTCCAACCTGATCGGTATGGGCGTGATGCCGCTGCAGTTCAAGGACGGGGTCGACCGCAAGAGCCTGAAGCTGACGGGCGAGGAAACCATCAGCATCAAGGGCCTGTCCGGTGACATCAAGCCGGGTCAGACACTCGAAATGACGGTGACCTATCCGGACGGCAAGACCGAGACCTGTGAACTACTGTCCCGGATCGACACCGCCAACGAAGCGGTTTATTACCGCCACGGCGGTATCCTGCACTACGTCGTGCGGGAGATGCTCAAGTCGGCGTGACTGTTTGGTCTGGCGTTGGTCTGGCAGGGCAACCTGCCGGGCCTCTCAATACTCAGTTACCCATTACCCCGCCACTGGCAGTTCCAGCCAGAACGTAGCCCCCTCGCCCGGAACGGATTCATAGTCCACCGTGCCCTTCATGCGCGCCATCAGCTCCCGTGTGATGGCCAGACCGAGCCCGGTTCCGCCACTGGCTCTTCGGTCCGACGAATCAGCTTGTGAGAACTTCTTAAAAATATGCTCCCGAAAATGCGGGGCGACGCCCTCACCATGGTCTCTGATACACAGCCGAACCGACTCTCCGCGCTGGCTGGCGAAAATGTCGACGGAGGACCCTGCCGGAGAAAACTTGATGGCGTTGGACAACAGGTTGGTGATGGCCTGGTTCAGGCGCTGACGATCCACATGAACTGTCACGGCTGGCAGTTCAGCCACCTGAAGATGAATGTCTCGCTGTTGGGCAAAGGTTGCGATGTTTTCAACACTCTCGTGAACAAGATTTTGCAGAACATGGTGTTCGCTACGGAAGGGCATTTTGCCGGCCACAAGCTTTTCTATATCGAGTAAGTCGTTGATCAGGAACGTAAGCTGTTGGCTGTTCCGATAGGCGATGTGCGCCAGTTTCGAGGCCTTCTCCGGCAGCTCGCCGACGGCATTGTTGGCCAGTAGCCCGAGGGAGCCGGAAATCGAGGTCAGTGGGGTGCGAAGCTCGTGGCTGACAGTGGAAATGAACTCGTTCTTCAGGTGGTCGACTTTCTTCCGCTCTGAAATGTCCTCGGTGATCAGCCAGACAACG
The DNA here is from genome assembly GCF_002352785.1 of Marinobacter sp. UBA2688. NCBI lineage: Bacteria > Pseudomonadati > Pseudomonadota > Gammaproteobacteria > Pseudomonadales > Marinobacteraceae > Marinobacter > Marinobacter sp. UBA2688. The sequence continues at coordinate 395,909 of NZ_DELU01000024.1, read as the reverse complement.
GGTTCGTTGCCGTAATCGTCCAGTTGCAGCCCGTGGAGCATGACGGGGGCCAGTTCCTGCCCTGGCGTCATGAAGTAGCCTTCGAGGCCGCTGAGTCTGGCATGTTCCCGAAGGGTTTCCTGAACCCCGGGCCTGTTGGCCAGCGGCTCTCCATGGACATCAAGCGGTTGGTCGAAGAAATCCAGTGACTGGACGGATCTGCCAAACTGGTTTTCGAACGTTGGGTTTGCCCGGAGCAGTCGATTGGAGGTGACACTGAACAGCCCGATGCCCATGGGGGCCAGTTCGAAGAGTCCCCAGAGCCGCCGCTGCATTTCGCGATCCCGTGACATCAGGCTGGTGAGCCAGAAAACAGCACCGCTGACAATGACCAGCATCGCGAACAGGCTGCCACGAAATATCCAGGGCTGACTGGGGTGGTTTGGCCAGCCCCCGACTGGTTCGGCAAACACCACCCAGGTAGCGCCTCTCATGCGAATCGTGCTGGTGACTGGATCTTCCCATTGAAAGGGGCGTGTGGAGAAAAAAACCGACTGAGTGTCATTAACGTCGGCCGACGACGAGATCGCTACATTGAAGTCGTCTTGCAACGTATCCAGCCCTATCGACGAGTACAGTTTCTGAAGGTCCAGTATCACTGAAATAACCCCCCAGAAATCGCCCGAGGCCTGTTCGAATATGGGAACACGCCCCGCCAGCCCCTGCCCGCCCTGAACCAGATCAATAGGGCCGGTGAACACCACGCGACGGGTGTTGAGCAGCATCTCGATCTGATCTTGCGACAAGCTCTGTGCGGTCAGGTCGAGACCGATCGCAGCCTCATTGCCGGCCAGTGGGTAGACATGGCGAATCACGAAATCCGGAGCCAGTCCGATGTTTCGGAGTTCCGGTGCCAGGCTGAAGATGACCGAGGCCAGTTCCCGGAAGCGTTGGCCGTCGATATCGGGTTGTATCGCGACGTTGGCGGCCAGTCCCCACACGGTCTGGATGTTCTGCAGTATGGCACTTTGCAGCTTGAGGCTTATCTCATCCGTTTTTTCCTGCCACTGCTGACGGACATCGTTGCGGTGGCTGGAAGAGCTGGATGCATCAAGGGAAACCGCGACTACAATGACCAACAGCAGAACGCCCAGCCTTGAAGCCCAGATCAAACGATGAAACACGTTAGCCCGCGTTTGTGCCGCCACTATCGATTACTCGTCACTCTCATCGGGTTTGTCACTCTCATCGGGTTTGATGTCCAGCCAGAACGTCGAGCCGTATCCCTCGGTGGATTTGAACCCCACGCCGCCGCCCATTTGCGACATGATCTCCCGGGTAATGGCCAGCCCGAGGCCCGTACCGCCACGGCCTCGGGTATCGGAGCTGTCAGCCTGGGCGAACTTTTCGAATATCCTGGCTCGGAAGGCTTCCGGTATGCCTGTGCCATAGTCCGTGACTTCGATGCGAAAAAGGCCGTCATGAAGGTGTGTCAGTATGACAACCTCGGCCTCCGGCGGAGAAAACTTGATGGCGTTGGACAGCAGGTTGTCGAGTGCCTGGCCCAGGCGCCGGGCATCGATAGCGGCTTTGACCCAGGGATGGTGATTTTCGAACCGAAGTGAGATTTGCCGATCAACCGCGTAGGTTGATGTTCGATCCAGGCTGTCCTGAATGATCGCGCTGATGTTCTCGCTGTGCATCCGCAGTTCCATTTTTCCGGAGACCAGCTTTTCCATATCCAGCAGATCATCAATCAGATGCTTTAGTTGGTCGCTGTTGCGGGCTGCGATAGCCACCATGGCTTTGACTTTTTCAGGTAGATGGCCAAAAACCCCGCCCGCGATCAACCCAAGGGAGCCTGATATGGACGTCAGGGGGGTTCGTAGTTCATGGCTCACGGTGGAGATGAACTCGTTTTTCATTCGGTCAACCTTGCGGCGCTCTGATATATCCTCAACCAGCGACCACACCAGTGGTTCGTTGTCGGCACGCTCCACCAGAACGCCCTGGAAGAGCATCGGGAACCGGGTGCCATCCTTGCGGATAAACTCCTGCTCCACGGGGCCGAACCGCCCGTGTTCTTTCAAATCAGTGATGGCCTGCTGCGTTTGCTCGGCGTAGTCCTCGGGAGTGACGTCCCAGTAGTTCAGTGCCAGGAACTCGGCGTGTGAGTAACCGCTGTACTCCAACAGTGCCGCGTTAACATCAAAGTTCTGTCCGCTTCTGAAACTGGTCAGAAGAATGCCAATCGGTGACAGTTCGAATAAGGTACGCAGCAGTTGCTCTCGTTCCGCGAGTGCAAGCTGCGAGCGCTTCTTTTCATCGACGTTGGCGAGAAACCCATGCCAGATGACGCTACCGTCCGGGCGCCGTTCCGGCGTGGCCCGGCCCTCGACCCAAATCCAGTTCCCATCCGGAGCTCTGACCCGAAACTCGGACTCCCAAACCGCCAGTGCCTCCTGGGAACGGTCGATGGAAGCGGCTACATATTCAATGTCGTCGGGGTGTATGGCATCAAAGGCAATGCTGGCATCCTCTATAACAGTCTCCGGAGAAACGCCGTAAATATCACGTATGCCGTCGCTGCTGTAGAGGAACCTCGACTCACCATCCTGGAGTACCTGATACTGATAAAGCATTCCAGGCACGTTTTCGGACAGCTTTCGCAGCGTATCCTCATGGGAATGTTGCTGGAGAAGGGCTGCCATCCACTGTGCCAGCCACACGATAAACAGGCGATCCAGATCCGTGAACGGTCTGGATCTTGGCGATACCGAGGAAAAATTAAGCGTGCCGAAGAGCTTGCCATCAAACTCTATGGGTGCCGCAATATAGCTCTCGAGGCCCATTTGGGCATAGCACGACTGATGGCGATAGCGCGAGTCGCCCATATGGCTGATCGCCAGATGGTCGCCTTTTGCGAGCATCAGTGCACAATAGGTTTGTTCCACCGGTAGTGACAGGCCGGCTTCCAGTGGAGAGTCATCCGGCGCTCTGAACCAGCGAATCGTATAGACATCGGTGGTGATTTCGCTGACGATGCCGGTTTCCAGTTCAAGGTGTTGGCGCCCCAGATCCAGGGCCATGTCTATTTTTTGTTCCAGGGGCGCGGAGGCGTCCACCGTCAGGTTGTTCAGTGCACTCAGAATCCGGGTCTTCTCGAGTTGTTCCTGGCGGGATTTACTCGCTTCGAAGTCATTGATCTCTTCATCGACACATCGGGCCAGCTCTTCCAAAAGCATGCGTTGATCGCCGTCGAGCGATCGTGGCCGGGTGTCTATGATGCAGAGAGTGCCCAGGCGATAACCTTCATGGCTGCGGAGTTGAGCACCGGCGTAGAAGCGAATGTTTGGCGGGCCGGTAACGAGCGGGTTATCGGCAAATCTCGAATCCTCGTGGGTGTCCTCGACAATGAACAGACGATCACTGAGGATGGCGTGGCCGCAGAAAGAGATGTCCCTGGGGGTCTCCCTGGCCTCCAGCCCCTGACAGGATTTGAACCATTGCCGTTTTTCGTCGACCAGTGACACCAGGGCAATGGGGACGTCGAAGGCCAGTTTGGCCATGCGAGTAAAGCGATCAAATCGCTCCTCTGGTGACGTATCGAGCAGGTGAGTTCGCTTCAGCGCGAGAAGCCGTACCGCCTCATTCAATGGGCTTTCGGGTGCTATCACGAGTCTGTTTCCTCATCAGCGACGGTCGACAATGCCTCACCGGATCCGGATGTGGGCATATCGACCCAGAAATGCGCGCCCTGATCATTGTAGTAGCCAACCTCTGCATGCATCAGCGTTGCCAGTTCGGCACAAATGGCAAGCCCCAGCCCCGTACCCTTTACCGAACGGGTGGTGCCGGTTTCGGCCTGTGCGAATCGTTTGAACACGCTGTCGGCAAAAGAATCCGGTACTCCAGAGCCCTGATCACTAACGGTGACTCTCACGTATTCCGGTGAGTGGAGCCGGGCTTTTATCCTGACCACTCCGTTTTTGGGCGAGAACTTGATGGCGTTGCTGACGTAGTTGTCCAGAATCTGCCTCAGCCGGTGCTTGTCACAGAGTATATGTGGTAGCTCACCGCTGTCTGACATCAACCGGACATGATGTTCAGTAGCCATAGTGTTGTTGTCCTCAACGGTGCCGTAAAGTATCGGTTGGATCGCTTCGCTTTGAATTCGCACTTTGAGACTGCCATCGGACAGTTTGTTGAAGTCGAGCAAATCCGACACCAGCAGTTGCAGGCGCTCGCCATTTCTCAGGGCGAGGTTTGCCATGCTCTGGCTTTTTTCGCTGAGTGGTCCGGTGGTGCCGGAAGAGAGCAGCTTCAGAGCGCCAGTCAGTGACGTCAGGGGCGTACGAAGTTCGTGGCTGACCGAGGACATGAAATGATCTTTGAGCCTGTCCAGGCCGTCACGTTCCTCCAGAAGTCGATTGAAGGCCACGGCCAGGTTGCTGACCTCCGGAATGCCGGACTCGCCCAACCGCATGGCAGAATCCGGTTGTTCAGCCATGTGCTTTATACTCGTCGTCATTCGGTCCAGTGGCGACATGGTGCTCTTGACCAGCAGGTAGCTTAACGCGGCGATCACCAGTGTGATCAGCAGGCTGATGCTGAAGAACTGGAGAAAGGATTGTCGGGCGGGTGTTGTTGCCTGATCATAGGGAACAGCACGGACGAAGACCCACCCCAGCCGTTGCAGGTGATTGGTGGCGTATATCAGGGGCTGACCATCCTGGCCGTTGACCTGTCCGAACGTGATGCCGGATAGCGCTGCGTCTGTCAGCGCATCTGCGCCAGGAGGCGGCAGGGGTTCGATGTTCTGGGAGCCCTTGCCGGAATCCACGTACAGAAAGTTTTCCGTGTCGATGATTTTCTCGATACCCTGGGATCCATACAAACCCATGTTGCGTTTTTCGGGTAATAGAGTGGTCTTGCCCAGATCCAGGGTGCCGCCTGCGAATCCAAGCAAGTCCCCTTCATCCGTTTCGATGGGTGCCAGAAAGGAGAGCAGGGGCCTGCCAGTGGTTCGCCCGATAATAGGCTTGCTGACAATAGGCCTTCGTTTCTTCAAGGCTTCCTGGAAGTGAGGGCGATCCAGATAGCAGGTGCCAATACGATTTGGGACGTAGACATTTTCTGCCACGGCACATCCGTTCTCATCGAAAATGAGAAGCGCCGCCGGAAACAGATCCTGGATTGCCGTTTGGCGATTCAGTGCTATCTCCAAGGCAGACTGGTCCGGAAGGTCGTCGTCGGCAAATTGTGAGGCGAACGCTGACAGAGAATTTAGTCGAAGCTGAAGCTTCTGGTCGACCTGCTCCGATGTTCTTGCAGCTTCGAGAATCTGGCGATGGGTGAGCAGGTCTTCAAAGTCCTGTACCAGGGCCTGATAGGCGATCGCAATAATGGCCAGGACGGTTACTAGACTGCCTCCGCCAATAATGATCGCTACGCGACTACTAAGGGAGAGCGATTTGCCTGATCGCAATGAAGTGCCTCTCTGTTGCGTTTTTCCGGATAATGTTCTGTGATGAAAGAAGATTAGCCTAGTTGAACCGGTTATATTAGTAAAAAATCGAGGCCTCAGACCTTTTATGGGAAAAGATCCAAAAGCGGATATCGCGGATAAACTCGCACAATTGCGACTCAGCTTCCGTGGTAAGGCGGAGGGGGAACTCGATCAGTTGAGCGAAGTCGCTGCGAGGGTAACCGGGGGGGCTCAGGGGCAGCGACTGCGGCGTGAAGATGTGATGTCGGCCTACCAACTGCTTCATCGTCTGGCCGGTTCTGCCGGAACCTTCGGGTATGCGGTATTGGGGGCGGAGGCACGAAGGCTGGAACAACGCCTTAAGCCATTGGTGGAAAAATACCCGGTGCAAGCCGACGGTGACCCAGAGGTTCCCGGCGAGGAAACTCCACAGGTTATCGATACCCTGACGCAGGCAGGGCACTTGCGTTCTTTGTTGGATGAAACGTCGGTGTCGACAACCCGCAGTACCAACGATCCTGAGCACTTAAATGATCATTACAGTCTGACGGCCGCAGATATTCAGGTTGTCCTGTGTGGATTATCGGAAGGTTCGCAGGTTTTTCTGGAGTACGCACTCTCAAATTACGGTTTTTCGATATCGCGACAGGCGGTCTCCACCCTCTCCCTTAGCGGAATGTCGGGAGTGACCCTTGTGGTGACCGGTGAGGACGCGCTTTCTGAGGTGTCCGCGGCGCTCGATAAGAAGACAGGGAGCGCCAGCTTACTGAAACCACCGCTCATTTGTATCGGACGCAGGGATGATTTCCGAAACCGGTATGCCCTGGCGGATGCCGGGGCAGATGCACTTATTACGGAACCGGTTGATGCAACCGTACTGACGGAAAGCATCGAGCGTTTGGTCAGTGAGCAGAGCCGGACGGTTTCCGGGAAAATCCTGATTCTGGATGACGATGAAGATCTTGCTGGGCACTACCGGGCGGTGCTGGAAGGAGCGGGCTTTAATGTCCGCGCCATCAGTAATCCCGAGACGGTGTTGTCGGAACTCTCGGAATTCTCACCTGACATAATGCTGCTGGACGTTCGCATGGGAGATTACTCCGGGCCGACGGTGGCAAAGCTGGTTCGTTTTGATCCCGAATGGGTAAGCCTGCCGATCATCTACCTGTCGTCCGAGCAGGATAAGCAGGTTCAGCTCGAAGCCATGGCAAAAGGGGCGGATGAGTTCCTGACCAAGCCCGTGTCCGACAGCTATCTTGTACGCGCCGCCCAGATCCGCTGCTATCGCGCCCGCCAACTGAACGAGCTGCTGATACGGGACAGCCTTACGGGCCTGTTGAAACATTCGTATATAAAGCAGGAAATTGATAAGGAACAGGCCCGCTGCAAGCGACTGTCGCAGTCCTCGGTTGTCGCCATGCTGGACCTGGATCATTTCAAGAAAGTGAATGATCAGTACGGGCACAGAATGGGCGATATTGTCATTAAGGCACTTGCCAGCCTCCTCAGGCAACGATTGCGTTCCACCGACATGATCGGCCGGTATGGCGGGGAGGAGTTTGTGGTGGTTTTGCCGGAGTGCTCGATACAGGAAGGGCGGTCGGTGATGACTCAGATCTGCGAGGCATTCTCTGACCTGTCGTTCAACAATGATGGTGCTAGCCTGTCGGTTACCCTCAGCGTGGGTATTGCCGCGCTGGATGCTTTTGAGTCCGGTAGCGATGCGCTCAACGCAGCGGATCAGGCCCTTTATGAGCGAAAGAAAGGGGGCCGTAACGGCGTGACGATTTTCCATCAGGGATGAAGCATAACGTTATGAAGGCACTTATTCTGGAAGATGACACATTGCTGGCGGATCTGCTGGAAACGGTGGTCGGCGGGCTTTACCCGGGTATTGATATTTTCGTAACGGCGTCGGTCAGGGGGGCTCTGGCACATTGGTCCCAACACGGCTCTGACCTGATGATCATCGACTGGAATCTGCCGGATGGCTCGGGCCTTGAGGTTATTCGCGCTGCCCGTGAGAAGAGCAGCAAGACCGCCATTGTCATGATCTCCGGCCGGGCTGACAGGGATTCGGTTCTGAAAGCCGCACGCTACGGCATCAATGGCTATATCAGCAAACCGTTCAGTGTGGAGATGGTGCACGAAAGGCTGACAGCACTGGTGGACCCGGCAGACTTTGATCGGGAGTCTCAACCTGATCTGGAGCACCTGCTGCAGACGTCGGTGGAGTCCGTTATTCAGCTGCCCTCCGCCATTGATACGGCTCGGGTTCTCGAATTGATGGCGCGAAAACAGGATATCTCCCCATCGCAGCTCGCGGAGCGGTGGCATGGCGAGGTTGCGTTGACAACCCGTCTGCTTGACGTGGCCAACAGCGCCTCGTTCCAGAAAACCGGTGAGCCGGTCCGCAGTCTGCGTGACGGGATTGCCACCATGGGTGTGGATATGGCCTTGCGGCACGCGATGGCCATGTCGCTGGATATATGCGGCCAGTTGCGCGATACCCGTTTGGCGGAAAGAGCGACTGTCTTTCTCGAAACCGCCGAGAAGGTAGCCCAGGAAGCCGTACGAATTGCGTTACGTATCGGAATCGATCAATCCGATGTGCACACGGCGGCCCTGCTCAGCCGGGTCGGCGAACTGGCGGTGCTCAAGGTGATGCAGCAATGCCTGGATCGCAAAGGCCAGGTTTCTGATGAACAGATTGAAAGCGGGTTAACGGCCTGGGCTCAGAGTTATGGGAATCGTCTCAAAGTGCAGTGGCATCTGCCTTTGCAGTTGAGAGAGCTGATTGGCGCAGTTCATTTTCTGCCGCGTGATGCCACGAGCGATTCAAAACTGGTTATGCGTGCCTCCGCCTTGATAGCGGATGGGCAGAATCAGGGCGAGGAATGTTTGCGCTTGCTGCGCAGACTGGGGGTGGATAACCATGAGAGAGGTACAGACGATGGCTAGCCCGGTCGGAGAGCTTCAGCGAATTCTTTATGTGGAGGACGATGCCGACATCAGGGCCGTGGCGGAGCTGGCACTGGAAACCGTTGGGGGGTTTTCAGTAAAGAGCTGCAGCTCCGGTCAGGAGGCGCTTGTTGAGGGTCCGGATTTTGACCCCGAACTGATCCTGCTGGATGTTATGATGCCGGGTATGGATGGCCCGACTACGTTTCAGGCGTTACGGGAAATTCCGGCATTGAGCGCGACACCTGTGGTGTTCATGACCGCTAAGGTGCAAACTGAAGAGGTGGCGTTCTACAGGGAATTGGGAGCGGTTGACGTGATACCCAAACCGTTCGACCCCATGACTCTTGCCGATCAGATACGTGAAATATGGACGTCCAAGGTGTGAACATGGTTGCGAAAGAATCGCCAGAGGAACTGAAACACAAGCTGAATCTGGAAACGTCCCGGATTAATTGGCATGACCTGCAGGTGTATTATGCCCGTGGTCATGTCGTGAAAGTGGTCCCGGAACTGGACCTGCTGGATGTGGCGGCAGAACTGTCAGCGGACAACAAGGCCCAGTTTGAGCGTTGGTTGGCCGATAACAAAGTGGGCGATGTCGCTCCGGATCTTGCCCGCCACTGGTATGACGAGAACACGGAACTCTGGGCAGTGGTGATTGCGCCCTGGGTGCTGGTGCAGGACAGGTCCGGGCATGTACTTCACTGAAACTCCTGGAATAAGGCCGTGAAACTGCATTACTTTCATGGGCGTGGCCCGCTACGGGCATTGGTTATGGTCCGGGAACAGCGCCGGGTTGAATTGTTCATCAAACCCGTCGGTGAGGACATCTGGGCGTTGGTGGCACTCAGTGGTTCGGTGGACGGCCAACCAGAAAAACATCGCTGCCAGGGCCCCTATCGTTCCATTTCCCAGGCGGAAGCGGTGTTGCGCAGTGTTGCGGGCGCGCTGATGGGGCAGGATTACCAGCCCCAACCCAACGACTATGTGGTCTGGTCGGTGATGGCCCAGCGCCTAGCGCGCACCATTCGAACCGATCGCGATGCCAGTGCAGGCAAGTTTCATTTTGATCCCGATCAGTACGAACCTATCGGCTGATCTTCTCCTCCCCAATACACTTTTTTCGAGGACTTCATGCTGACCGGCGCACTGCTGATCCTGGCACCGCTTTTCCTGGGTTTTGCCCTGGCACTTGAGAACCGCCATCTGATGACGGCCATTCACTACGGCGTTGAAGGGCTGGTGTACTTTATCCTGGCACTCTTGGGGCTGAGCCTCGGGCAGATGGAAGGCGTTGGTGGCCAGTTGGCCAATATGGCGTCCCAGGTTGCCGTGCTCGTGGTGGTACTGTTTGTGGCCAACATGGCGGGGCTGTGGCTGTTTCACCGTTGGCAGCCGATGGCAGCGCGGGAGGATCATGTGGACCAGCCTCGTGGCTATCGTCGCCTTTTCCTGGCGGGGTTGAAGCCACTGTTGGCGGTTGTGGTGGGTGGTTTGGCCGGTTTCTACTGGCTGCCGGATATGCCCATGGCCGAAGACGTGGCGACCTGGTCGCTAATGTTGCTGCTGTTTCTGATTGGCCTGCAACTGCGCAATGCCGGCCTGTCCCTTCGTCGGCTGCTGCTCAACCGACAGGGGTTGGGCATTGCGTTAGCGCTGGCCGGGAGCTCTCTGCTCGCTGGTTTCGCAATGGTGCCTTTGCTGGACGCCGCCTGGCATGAGTCGTTGGCACTGGCGTCCGGGTTTGGCTGGTATTCCCTGTCCGGTATTGTGATTGGCGATGCCCTGGGGCCGTCCTGGGGCGGTGTCGCCTTTCTCAATGATGTGATCCGGGAGATTATTGCGCTTGCGATTATTCCGCTGTTAATTGGCCAGCGACCGGCCATGGCCATCGGCTATGGGGGGGCGACTGCCATGGACTTCACCCTGCCTGTGATTCGCAGCAGTGGCGGCCTGGACTGCGTGCCCGTGGCGATTGCGTCGGGGTTTATCCTGTCGTTCCTGTCTCCCATCCTGATGGCCGTGTTCCTGTCCATGGGAGGGTGATGTTTCAGAGCAGGAACTTTCTGACGTCGATCTTGTAGTCTTCCGGGTCCACGGAACGCAGAATCCGGTCCTGGGTACCCGGTTTCGCCAGGTTCAGGGTGTCAACGGTGATGGGCATGCGAAAACGGGTGTCATACATCACGCGCAGCACGGGCAATCGCTGGTCCTCGTCGTTGGTCTCGATGACGACACCGAGCCGGCCGCTTTCCAGAAGCACTAGTGAGCCAATGGGGTAGAGCCCCACACAACGAATAAACTCTTTCACCAGGGCGGCGTCCAGATGGCTGCCGCTCCACTCCAGCAGTTTCTTCAGGCCCTGGGTCGGGGTCATGCCCTTGTGATAGACGCGGTCTGAGGTAATGGCGTCGTACACATCGGTAATGGCCACCATACGACCGTACACGGAGATTTCCTCGCCTTTCAGACCCTCGGGGTAGCCACTGCCGTCCAGGCGCTCATGGTGCTCTGCGGCAGTAACGATGGCCAGTTCGCCAATACCCTCTGTTGCCTTGAGAATATCCCGCGAATGCCTCGCATGGGCTTTCATGACCTCAAACTCTTCTGGCGTTAGCCGTCCCGGCTTGTGGAGAATGTCGTCCGGCGTCAGGATTTTGCCGATGTCATGGAGCAGTGCACCAACAATGGTTTGGTGTAGCGCCTCCGAAGGCAGCTTGCGGTAGTTGCCAAACAGGGACATCAGCACGCTGAGATTGACCGAATGCTCCAGCAGATAGTTATCCTTCTCACGGATACGGCCCAGGCAACTGAGGGCATTGGCGTTGCGCAAGATAGAGCTCTGGAGCTCGTCAGCCAGTTGGTGAATGGGGGCTATGTCGATGGCCCCTTCAAGCTTCACGCTGTTCATCAGGTTGCCGACCAGCCCCTGAGCCTGGTTGTGCACCTGCTGGGCGAACACCATTTCCTCGGCCACTGCTACCCGTTTGAAAACGCCGGGAGTCTGTTCGCCGGCGCGCTGCAGCGCGGACTCGTTGCGGCGATCGACTTCGTGGGCTGGTTCCGAATCCTGGGAATCCAGGCCCTTGGAGACATCGATGTAGACGTAGTCCACCCCCATCCGGCGGATTTTTTCAACGGTGTCCTCTTTTTTGATCACGCCGCGACGGCGCTGGGTGTTGTGAGGAATCCAGTCGTTGTTCAGGTCGGTGATGTACATGCCGACCTTGAGCGCGGAGACGGGGATGCGTTTGATCATCGCGGCTGGAAGAACGTTCTCAGGCTGTTGTCATAGGTTGTAGCCAGTACGTTCTCCAGCGGTAGTTGTTTCACCTCGGCGATTTTCTCGGCAACAAATGGTATGTAGAAAGGTGCATTTTCCTTGCCGCGATAGGGAACCGGGGTCAGGAACGGTGAATCCGTCTCCAGCAGGATCTGCTCGATGGGTGCCATACGCACAATGTCACGCACGTTTTCGGCTTTGTTGAAGGTGGTGATGCCGTTAAAGCCCAGGCACCAGCCTTCGTCCAATGCGTATTGCGCCAGCCCCGGGCCTGACGTGAAACTGTGGATGACGCCGCGGCGCTTAAGAGTACCTTCGAACTCCTTCAGGATGTCGATGGTGTCGTCATCGGCCTCGCGGCTGTGGATGACCACGGGCCGGTCGGTGTCACAGGCGATCTGCAACTGGCGGCGGAACACGTCACGCTGAACGTCCCGGTCTGCGTTGTCGTAAAAGTAGTCCAGGCCAATTTCGCCCACTGCCACGATCTTGTCGTCGCCAGCGTGCGCGCGGATTTCCGCCTCGGCGGCATCGGAATACTGTTCGGCATCGTGGGGGTGTACCCCTTGCGTGCCATACACCCAGGGGGCTGTTTGGCTCAGTTCACGCACGGTAGCCAGATTGTCCGGTGACACAGCGATGGTGATCACACGTTCGATATTGACCCGCTGCGCTTCGGCCAGGGTTTCCGCCAGGGGGCGATCCTTGAGGTAATCCAGATGGCAGTGGGTTTCGATAATCGGTTGATCGAAAACGGGAATGTCGCGACGTTTCTTGCTCATTGGCGGTTACTTCACTCCATCGCAACCAAAGCGTTGGCTGCTATCCTGAGAACTTTGTCACAGTAGTTTATCAGCTTGTTCGATTGTTGACCTACATTGCTGTCATAGGGAGAAGTGCATGCACATCATTGTTGTTGGTGCCGGCGTGGTTGGCGTAACCACGGCGTATGAGCTGCAAAGCCGGGGCCATCAGGTAACCGTGCTGGAACGTCACAGCGCGGCTGGGAATGAAACCAGCAAAGGCAACGCCGCCCAGCGCTCCTACGGGGTGGTCTATCCATGGGCAGACCCATCCATGGTGTTGAAGGCCATCCCCTGGTTATTCAAGAAGGACGGCCCGCTGAAAATGTCGGTGCCGCCATCCATGGAAACCTTGCGGTTTATGTTCGCAACGCTGCGCTACGCCTGGTCGCCTGGCCTGTTTGGCCTGAACAAGCGCGCCATGATACGCCTTGGTATTCATAGCCGTGAACGCTTCCTGGCCCTTGAAAAGGAGCTTGATCTGCCGTTCGACGGCGGCCACCAGGGCCTGCTTCACCTTGCCAGCACCCCGGAAACCCTGGAAAACTACCGCGAAACCCAGCGGTTGCTCGACGAACTGGGTATCCCCTCCCGATTGCTCACTCCTGAACAGGTTCGCGAAGCAGAGCCCGGCATGATCGGGGATGGCCCACTCTACGGCGCCCTGAGCTATGACACGGATGGCACCGGTGATTGTCATCTGTTCTCCCGTGAACTGGCCAAGGCCTGCGAAACGAAGGGGGTGCAGTTCCGCTACAACACGGAAACCGAACATTTGGTGGCTGATGATCGGCGGGTAACGGGGGTGACCATCCGCAAGGACGATGGCACATCGGAAACCCTTGAGGCAGACGCTGTGGTTGTCAGTGCCGGTTGCTGGTCGGGGCATCTTACCCGTCCCCTGGGGCTTGAGTTGCCGATCTACCCGGTGAAGGGCTACAGCTTTACGGTGCCCTTGAAAGACCCTGGCCGCGCGCCGGTGTCGACCATCCACGATGACAACTACAAAGTGGTCTCGACCCGTCTGGGAGAGAGACTACGCGCCTCCGGCTTTGTGGAATTGGACGACTTCAACCGCGACATTCCGGAAGCCCGGCTGGCGACCATTCGAAAGTCCGTGGAATCCCGTTTTCCCGGTTGCGCCGATCTGGAGGCCGCCGAGACCTGGACCGGTTTTCGCCCCATGACTCCGGACGGTCCTGCCATCATCGGTCGAGGCCCCCGGGAGAACCTGTTCCTCAACACCGGGCACGGCACCTTTGGCTGGACCCTGTCGGCGGGCAGCGCTTCGGTGATTTCCCAGTTGATTGATGGGGAGGCGCCGTCGGTGTGCCTGGATGCTTTTCGGCCTGGGCGATTTTCCGAGTGACGTTACCTTCGGCGGCGAGTTCACATCACCGCGCTGACGCTTTTTATCGGCGCTGGCAGCGCTTGAACGATTGGCTGGCGCAGCATCGTGAGTTCTGGCAACCGGCGCCATTCGCTGACCCGAGCCCGGCCTGGACGAAGAACTGGCCGGCATTGGCGGACCGGGTTGCCCGGCTCTCTGACAGCGACTGTGTGCAATGGGACGATGATCCTGTCGCGCTGGCTGAATGGGTGGCCGTGGAGCTGCCTTCTTTCCGGGAGTTCGGTGAGCTGACCGACATTCAGCCACTTGCCATCGAATCCGCCGATCAGAACACCTTGCCTGAGGTCCGGGCAACGGATATGCCCGGGCGTAAGCGGCTTCAGGCCGGTGCCTTTGCAAGCGCTATCCAACCCTTGAAGCACAGCGTACTGGACTGGTGTTGCGGCAAGGGCCACCTGGCCAGAACCCTGGCACCCCTGTGCGGGGGTGACGTAACCGGGTTTGAATGGAACGCGACCCTGGTGGACGATGGCAACCTCCTGGCCGGAAAGTTCGGGGATGCGGTTACCCTGCAGTGCCAGGATGTCATGGCCGAGAACCTGACGATGCCGCCCGACGCTCACGGTGTTGCCCTTCACGCTTGTGGTGACCTTCATCGCAGGCTGATGCGTAAGGTGGCTGGCGAGGGCCTGCCAAGGGTGAGCGTTTCACCTTGCTGCTACCACCTGACGGAAGCGTTGGACTACCAGCCTCTTTCCAGGCGCGTCCGGGCTTCAAAAAATGGCTTGGAGCTGACCCGCAACGAGCTGCGACTGGCCGTCAGGGAAACCGTGACCGCACCGAAGCGTGTGCGTGAGCAAACCCGCAGGATCAGTCGTTGGCGTCTCGGGTTCGATGGTCTTCAACGGCAGCTTCGCGGCGTGGATGCCTACCTGCCGGTGCCGTCGCACCCGACGCGGCTGACGAACGGCGATTTTGCCACCTTCTGTCGCTGGGCAGCCGGCAATAGGGGGCTGGAACTACCCGGGGACACAGACTTTGGTGTCTGGGAACGTTATGGCGAGCGGCGACGGCAGGAAGTGCGCCGCCACGAGCTGGTGCGCCACCTGTTTCGGCGGCCACTGGAGCTTTGGGTGGTGCTGGATTATTCAATGTTTCTTGAGGAACAGGGGTATGACGTTCGGCTGGGGACCTTCTGCGAGCGCCAGCTGACGCCCCGCAATCTGCTGATCGACGCCGAAAAAAGGTCTGTGGACTGCTAAATGGCTCAGGGCTTTCGGTACACTACATCTTCCACGCAGCCGTCCCGAAAATACACGTAGGTCAGTTCATAAAGGGCGCCATAGTATTTCGTCTGGTATACCCAGGTTTCCTGGGGTGTGGGGTAGGTTTCCGGAGGTCGGCCAAAGGCTTCTAGAACATGCTCTTTGGTCATGCCTTTCACCACCTGTTCCCGCACCAGATAGCGCCGCAGGTCGGTGGAGTTAATAAAGCGGCAGGTGTCTTCACTGATCGCCTCCTGTGTGCTTTTTTCCGGTTCTTCCACTGTTTCATCACGCTTGGGTGACGGCGGGAGGTTCTGGCCAAAATTGCCGCCAATCCGGTTGTCACGGATGGTGATTTCCTCGGAGTCTTCCCCGCAGGGCTGGTCCGAAAAGCGAGTATCACCACCGGCATCGCACCGGTAAACCTGGGGCCACGCAGCAGCGGGTATACCCCATGTGAGAATAAAGACGAACAACATTCGCTTCACGGCATTCTCTCGCGAGCATGAAATTAAGGGCGCCTGCCCGCCAATAAAAAAGGCGCCCGAAGGCGCCTTTTCGTTGAGCTGATCTGCACAGGATGTCTGTACAGGATCAACGTCGACGCTTAACGGCGAACCTGAATGCGAGCCTCAACCCGACGGTTCTCCGCGCGGCCAGCAGCGGTCTCGTTACTGGCAACCGGCTCGGACTCACCGTAACCAACGGCATTCACACGGTCCTCACTGATGCCCAGGGCATCGGTCAGCCGGGTGGCAACTGCCTCGGCACGGCGCTGGGACAGGAAGCGGTTGTATTCCGCCTCGCCAATGCTGTCACTGTGACCGGCGATTTCCACGTTGGTTTCCGGATACTCGAGCATGAAATTGGCGACGCGGCGAATTTCATTGTCGAAGGCATTGCCGATCACCGAACTGTTGGTCGGGAACTGTACGTTCAGCTCGATGGTTTCGACGGTTTCTGTCACGCCTTCACAACCCATGGCATCCACGTCTGCGCCTGCAGTCGTGCCGGGGCACTGGTCCGCGCTGTTCACCACGCCATCGTTGTCGCTGTCCAGTTCACAACCACGGCTGTTGACGCTGGCGCCCGCCGGTGTGTTGGGGCACTGGTCCATGCTGTTGGCGACGCCGTCACCGTCGTTGTCACGCTCACAACCATTGCTGTCAACGTTCACACCTGCAGGTGTTCCGGCGCACTGATCGCGGTTATCCGGCACGCCATCGTTGTCGCTGTCTGCGGCTTTGCGTGGTGAGGGCTTTGAGTCCGCGACGGTGCGAGAGAAGGCAAAGCTCAGGCCAAGGGTTGCCTGGGTATCGAAGGTGCTTTCGTCAATGCCATGGAACTCGCGCAGGTCCGCGCGAATGGAAACGCTGTCACTGACGTTGTAACGGAAGCCCGCCCCGACGTTGACGCGGGTTTCGTCATGATTGGAACCGGCTGTCTGGTAGCTCAGCACATCGTCGCCGAAGTCCGCGTGGCCGGCACCAGCCGAGACATACGGATTCCAGGCTTCATCCTGGCCGGCAAAGTAATAGAGGCCGTCCAGTCGATATTCTTCAAAGTCGCTACTGCCATTGACGTACTTACGATCGGCATCCGCCTTGGAATAGACGCCTTCCACGGCCCAGTTGGGGTGGAAGCGAAATTCCGCGCCAATGCCCAGGGTGCCGGTTTCACTGAGGTCGCGCTTGTCGTCAAACAGCTGGAAGCCGGCAAACGGGTTCAGGTAAATGGTTTGCTCGCGTTCGGCGAGTGCGGGGGTCGCAAGGGATGTCGTCAGGGCCGCAATGGCCAGTGGGCGCATGATATTCATGCAGAACCTCCTGTTCAATTATCGTTGTAAAAAGTACTCATGTCGTACTTTCGCATAAAGCATTGCTGCAGCGTACTTACGTGAAATTTAAGTCAGGGGATTCAAAAAAACAAAAAAAGAGGGCCAGTGTTACGTCCGCAATTGTACTCAGGCCCTTGATGACATGGCGGTAAAATACAGGTGGGCACTTTTTTTGCTGAAATTCAGGGTGTCACCGTTGTCGAAAGCGACTTCGAAGGACCGTTCGTCCTCCCCCGTCACTGAGCCCGGCCCGAAGATGGCATGGCTGAGACGGTTTCTTGCCCAGAGCGGTGTCGTCTCCTCGGCCGTTGCTTCCGTACTTGTCTGCAATGTGACGCCTTGAAGGTGCGCATAGCGAAGACCGGTCGACGTCAGTGGTACGGTGGCTGTCAGTGCGTCAGCGCTGTCGCAGGAACGCCCGCCCAGCCACTGGCCAAACTCTTGGGACAGTGGAAAGCACAACTCATCGACAAACCGGCTTGGGCCCTGGTCGCCGTCAAGGTGTCTTTTTTCTCCGAATGGCCGGGTGATCAGGTGTAGCTGCTCCCGGGTTCGGGTCATGGCCACATAGAGCAGGCGGCGTTCACTTTCCAGGAAGGCCTTGGGGTCGTCCTGGGCTCGGGGGCTGTAGGGCAGGTACTTCTCCTGCAGTCCCGGCAGTATAACGGTCGACCATTCCAGGCCCTTGGTTCGGTGGATGGTGGAGAGCAAGGCGCCGCCATGGCGATTTTCACCCGCCTGTTTCTTCAGAGCCTTGAGGTGTTCCAGCGCGCCGTCAATGCTGACATCGAGTCCCGAGAGGTACAGCCGGAAGCCCCGGATGGTCTCGATGCGTTCGTCCGCGGTTTCATGGGTCAGTGCCAGGCTGCGAATGCCCTCGTAGAGTTCGGTTTCCTCCGCATAGCGGGATATCAGATCTGCCACTGAGCCTTTGAAGCGCTCCAGCTGTGCCAGTGTTTCCCCCAGCTTGCGGAGCTTTTTGGCCGCCATGGGGGCCAGTGCGTCAAAGTCCATGGCCAGCAGCCGCTCGTGCCAGCCCTCGCCGAACCCAGCCAGAAAGCGTGCCAGCTGTTCGAGCTCGGGCTCCTTGAGGCCCACATGGGGGAAACGCAGCAATTGCCGGGCAATATCAAGCCGGTCTTCATCAGGCAGATTGCGAATCCGGCCCGACACCACCATCAACAGGCTGGTGATGGCCTGAACCTCGCGACTGAACAGGGCTCCCTTTCCGGCGTCGATACGGTAGGGCACTTGTCGCGCGAGCAATTTCAATTCGATAGGAACACTCTGGCTCCACACCCTGAACAGGATCGCCGTGTTGGCAAGTGCTTCGTCGTCCATGGGTTGCAGTAGTTTCAGGACGAGATCACTGTCGTTTTCCTGCTGGTGCAGGGTGATGCCGGTCTCAGGTGTGGTTGGATGGGAATGGCAGAGCACATCCTTGCGACCGGTGTTGTGACAGATCAGGTGATTGGCCAGCAGAGCCACCTGATGGCCATACCGGAAGGTATAGCTCAGGGTCTGCTCCAGTGGGCTTTCAAACTCTTCGCTGAAACGCCTGAGTATAAAATCGGGTCTGGCGCCCCGGAATTCGTAAATCGTCTGATCCGGATCGCCCACGACAGTCACCCGTGCCCGGTCACCGGCCACGTATCTGAGCAGTAGATGCTGGATTTCGTTGGTGTCCTGATACTCATCCACCAGTACCAGGTCCATTTTGTTGCCGACCAGGCGCTGTAAGGGCGGGTTCTGGTGAATGGCCATCACCGGTTCGTACAGCATGTCGGCGTAGCTGATGCGGCTCTGGGATTTGCGCCACTGTTCAAAGCTGTGGAACAGGTCGATCAGGTAGCGGTGTTTGTCGGAATAGCCGAGTTCCTCAAAGACGATGTCCACCGGGGACAGGGTGGTTTTCACCAGGTCGATGAAGTTAACGGCGGTTTCGACAAAGTCTTTCTTGTTGCGGCGGATCTCGTCGGCCAGGTCTTCTGGCGCCAATCGCCGTGTAAGCTGCCAGGCCTGATAGCTGATTTCCTGGTCGGTGAGGATCTTGTCGGAAAACCCGGGCAGGAAACCCTCCCGCACGAACCGTTTGTAAAGTCGTAACCCCATGGCGTGGTAGGTGCGAATTTCAGGTGTCGCCAGGCCCAAATTACGTGTTACGTCCTGAAGTTTGTGTTCAAAGTCCACCCGCGCAGCGCGGTTGAACATCAACACCAGCATACGGTTCGGATCATGCCCCTGTTCCAGCAGATAGCGGATGCGCCAGGCCAGAGTGGACGTTTTTCCACTGCCCGCCACGGCGGTGATTACCGCATGTTCAAAACCTGCGGTGATGATGGCCCTTTGCTCATCAGTGAGGTAATCGGGCAGATTGGAGGTTTCAGGTATTTGGGGTGGGGGCGACATGCTGTGTATTGTACCCGGCGACTGGTAGTGCTGATACTGGTGCCGCATAATCCTGTTACTTTTGTGCGTGGCATCTGGAGTAAGTCGCTCATTGGGTGCAGGAGGATTTGGATAGCCGCTTCCAAAACACGCTCAAGCACATCCCTGTGGCGCTTGAGCTCCGCCATCCATGGCTCCGCACAGTTTTGGAAGCGGCTATCCAAACCCTCCCCCTAATTTTGGAGAATGATGTTATGGCTGCAACGGCTGAACCGGTGAACGTGCTGGGTGAAAAGTTGGAAGTGTGTGGTACAGATCCGGAAACCGGGTTTTATCGGGATGGGTGTTGCAACACTGGCCCGGATGACCTGGGGGCCCACGTTGTCTGTGCAGTCGTCACAGATGATTTTCTGGAATATTCAAGTGCTCAGGGTAACGATCTGAGTACACCAAGACCTGAATTTGGTTTCCCCGGTTTGAAAGAAGGGGATTCCTGGTGCCTGTGTGCATCCCGCTGGCAGGAGGCGTTTGAGGCCGATAGTGCGCCGCGTGTGAAGTTGCGTGCGACGCATCGTTCAGCGTTGAAGTATTCAAAGCTGGAAGATCTTAAACGTCACTCCGTGGATTTGAGCTGAGTGGATGGCGGATCAAATCGGGCCTGATCTGGCCGGGTGGCAGGAGCTGCAAGCCGGGTTGCGGGCTGCCGGACATCGGCGGTTGGTGGTTCTGGAAGGTGAGCGGGCAGCTGCTCTTACGTGGCTGCGTGAACTTCTTCCAGTATTGTCGATAGCGCCAGGCGTCTGGACCGGGCCGGTTGAGGATCAGCCGGAATCCTCGCTGACCTCGATCAAACCGGTCGAGGGACGTCGCTGGCTGGGACAGGAACTGGCTTGCGTGGTCTGGGATGGCTGGCAGGGGAATCCGCCGGACGGTTTTGCGGCGTTGTCGGGAACCCTCGCGGCCGGTGGTCTGTTTTTCTGGCTGATGCCGAAGCTGGAAAACTGGGACGGTTTCGACGATCCGGATTATCGGCGCACCGGATTGGACGGAGCCGGTCAGCATTCGTTTGCGGCTCGTCTGGCCGGAGTTGTGGCCGGTGATCCCGATAGTATTCGTATCAACCCGTCTGTTGACCCTCAGCCGCCACTGCCAACGGCTGAACCACCCCGCGATGCCTTCCGGGTAGGCGCCACCGATGACCAGCGTGCGCTTGTGGAAGAGGTTGTTCGAACGGGGCTGGGGCGGCGCCGGCGACCGCTGGTGGTGACGGCGGACCGGGGGCGGGGTAAGTCTGCGGCACTGGGCCTGTCGGCGGTTCGTCTTCTGAATGAAGGGCGGCGGCGCGTGGTTGTGACGGCGCCCGGGCCGGATGCGGTGAAAACATTGTTTCACCACGCCCGCCTGGCCAGCGGGCAGGCCTCTGATCCTGACATGGGCACGGGCGATGTTGCGGTGGGCGATCAGGGGCGGCTGGAGTTCTGGCCCCTGGACCGGCTGCTTGCTGAAAAGCCGGAGGCGGAAGTGATCATGGTGGATGAAGCCGCCGCCGTACCGGCAGACCTGCTCAAGCGGATACTGCTGGGTTGGCCCAGGGTGATTTACGCTTCCACGGTGCACGGTTATGAAGGTTCCGGTAGAGGCTTTGCCATCCGTTTTCGCTCGGTGCTGGATGCCGAAACGCCTCACTGGCGCAACACATCGCTTACGGCGCCCATACGATGGTCTGCCTCTGACCCCCTGGAGCCGTTGACGCGTCGGATGTTTTTGCTGGATGCCCAGGCACCACCCGTCAGTGATGACGAAGTGAATATCGCCGTTGAACGCTGGAACCCGGGTACCGCAGAAGACAATGAATTGGAGGAGGCCTTCGGTTTGCTGGTGGATGCCCACTACCGGACCTCACCCGGTGACTTGCGCCAGTGGATGGACGATCCGGCCGCGGTGAGTTGGCGTCTGACCCGGGGTGGTGTTCTGGTCGGCGTGCTATGGGCGACGGTGGAAGGGGGGCTGGACAGCGAGCTTGCAGAGCAGGTCATGTTGGGCAAGCGCCGCTTGCGGGGGCATCTCTTGCCCCAGTCCCTGGCGACCCACAGTGGATTTGCCAAAGCAGCCTGCCAGAGTCTGTTGCGCATCGTGCGGATTGCCGTGAGTGCCGAGGTTCGCGGTGAGGGGCTGGGGCAGACACTGGTGGCGGCTGCAAATGATTATGCGTGCAAGCAGGGGCTGGACGGTATCGGTACCAGTTTCGGCGGTAACGCCGGGTTGTTGTCGTTCTGGCAGCGGTGCGGGTTGGAGCCGGTTCGGCTCGGGCTGAAGCGCGAAGCCAGCAGCGGCGAGTATCCCCTGCAGTTGCTTGCCGGGGTGTCTGCGCAAGGTAAGGCGCTGACAGACCATTTGCGTGGCAGGTTGACGGAGCACTGGCTCACCCTCGTGCCGCGCAACTGGATAGACGCAGAGCCGGAGTTGATTCTGCGGATAACCTGCGGCCTTCCCGCTGACAGACCGCTCAATGAGGATGATTTCAGGGACCTGCACAGTTTTGCCCATGGCTATCGGGGCTTCGATCTGGCCTTGCCGGTACTGAGACGGCTGTCATTGCAAGCAGGCGTCGTCAACGGGATGGCTGACGAACGTTCGCGCTCCCTCTGGGCCAGGGCGGTGCTACAGGGTTGGTCGTGGCTCGAGTTGCAGGCGAACGGTGAATGCGTGGGCCGGGAGGCAGGCGAAGCGGAATTGCGCTCTCTGGTGGGCGATATTTTGCAGAACCGGCCGGACTTGTGAACCGCTCGCTTTCATTGCCGCCGACGACTGACCAGAATATCCGCAAAAATAAATCAACAGAGACTGAATCACCATGGCCCAGGGAACCGGCACCATCCTCGTGAGATTTCTGGCCGTCCTGGTCGCAAGCGCGCTGATGACAGCGTGTGCGACGAGCACAGATCCATCCAACCTTGAGCAGCGTCGTGCGTCGGTGGCGGATACGCCCTTGATGGCGGCGGTCAGCAACGGAAACCTTGAACAAACCAAGTCGCTTGCAGCCTCTGGCATGTCTTTGAACACACTGACTGAGGCCGGCACGCCGCTCTCGGCGGCGGTCAGGGCAGGCGAGGACCGAATTGTCTGGTTCCTGCTCAGCGAAGGTGCAGCGCCGGACCTGGCCACGGCAAGTGGTGTCACGCCACTGATGATCGCCTCAGGGGATGGCCATCGGCGGATCGTGCAACTGTTGTTGTCGGCCGGCGCCAGCGTAAATGCATCTGACGGCGAGGGTACAACGCCGGTGATCCGCGCAGCCCGTAACGGTCATCTTTCCGTGGTGAAAGTACTGTTGGCCGCCGGGGCGAACGTCAATGTGAATCAGGGTGGCCACTCGCTGCTGATGCACATTGTCGAAGGCGGGGATTTACTGACCGCCGAGATGCTGCTGGCGGCGGGTGCAGACGTCAACTATCGCGGTAGCGATGGGCGAACGGCTCTGGATCTGGCGCGTGCCAGCAACAACCGGGATATCGAGATGTTGCTGATCCAGGCCGGCGCCGAGCTATGATCCAGGCCGGCGCCGAGCTATGATGCGGGCTTGCGGCCCGTTCAGCTCAGTGCCATGGGGTCGTTGCTGTCGTCCAGTTCCGGCTCGAAGTGTTCTTCAACCACTGTGTCGGGCACGTCGCTGACGCTCGGGAATGACCAGACGGGCTTGTGATCCTTGTCGATCAGCCTGGCTCTAATACCCTCCCGCAAATCTGGTCGCCGAGTGCAGCGGGCGGCCATGGTGTATTCCATCCGGAAGACGTCCTTCAGTGACATTTGCTGTGCCTTCTTGAGCTGGGTCCAGACCAGCCAGGCCGTGACCGGGCAGCCGCCGCGCAGGTTTTTCACGCAGCCTTGCCACCAGTCGCTGTCGATCTCCGCCGCCAGCAGATTTTCAACAATGGCTGGGAGTTCATCGCCTGCGCTGAGCCTGGCGATGTCCTGCTCGTGGCGCGCCAGTTCACTGGTTGGCAGTGCCCTGTAGTCCGGATGCTCAAGTTGCTTGACCAGCCGGAACAGGCGGTTGTCATCAGCCGCTGATTCACCGGTCCAGCGCTCCTCCTTCAACCGCTCGATCAATGATTCCACCTGATCTGGCAGGATGGCCATATCGGCCAGGCCAACCCTCAACGCGTCAGAGACGTTCAGCCGCGCCCCGGTCAGGCCCATGAACAAACCGATGCGGCCTGGCAGCCGATTGAGGAACCAGCTTGCACCGACATCGGGAAACAGGCCTATGGTGATCTCTGGCATGGCCAGCGAGACATCGGGTGTTACCAAGCGGTAGCGGCAGGCGGAGAAAATGCCAAGCCCACCGCCCATCACCACGCCGTGGCCAATGGCGATCACCGGCTTGGGAAAGCAATGGATGGTGTAGTCCAGGCGATACTCACGGGCAAAGAATTCGGCCGGTGCGTCCGGGTCTTCGTCGCCGGACAGGGCACCATAGAGTTCGCGGATATTACCGCCCGCGCAGAACGCACGTTCACCGGCGCCGCGGAAAATGACCAGGCTGATGTGGTCGGCTTCGGCCCACTGATCCAGTACTGCCTGGATTTCTTGGATCATCGACGCGGACAGGGCGTTCAGGGTGGCGGGGGAATCCAGGGTGATCAGACCGATGTTGCCTTCCCTGCACGGGATTTCCTGAACCTGAATGGACATGTCGACTTCTCCGCATCGAATGGGGTGATTATTGATCCATCACATTTGAGCTTTGTTCTTGCTGTGCTATAAATTCGTGCAACTTGCGCACCGGCAGGATCCTGTCGGGTATAAAACGATGAGAGGGTAAAACCAATGAGACTGAAATACCACACCCTGGCCGCCGTGTTCGTGTTGGGGGCTGCCGCGCCCGCCGTTACCATCGCCGCTGGTGATGCTGAGGCCGGTAAAGCCAAGGCCGCCGTGTGCGCAGCCTGTCATGGCAAGAATGGCATCGCGGCCATTCCGGGTTACCCCAACCTGGCGGGACAGAACGAGCAGTATCTGGTGTCTTCGCTCAAGGCGTACAAAAACAAGCAACGTAACGGTGGCCAGGCCGCCATCATGCAGGGCCAGGCGGCGGGCCTCAGTGATGAGGACATCGCCAACCTGGCTGCCTACTACGCCAGCCTTCCGGCGAATGGTGGGGAATAATCCCCATCATCGTCAGGGTGTGGCGGGCGTTGCTTCGCTGATAATCCGGTAACTGGGTTCGTAAGCGCCGGAACCGGGCAGTTTCATCCGGTCCTGGGCGACGAACTCTTTCAGCATCGCTTCCAGGGGTGCCAGTAGTTCCGGGTCGCCGGAGATTTCAAACGGCCCTTTGGCCTGCACGTGGCGTATGCCGCTTTCCTTGACGTTGCCGGCGACGATGCCACTGAACGCCTTGCGCAGGTTGGCGGCAATCAGGTGAACCGGTTGATCACGGTGTAGCTCCAGCGCCCGCATGCTTTTATGGGTGGGCTCGAACGGCATCTGGAACACCGGGTCGATCCTCAGCATCCAATTGAAGTAATAAGCGTCCTGCATGGCCCGGCGGAAGGTTTCCACGTCCTTCATACCCTGTTTCATGGTATGGGCAACTTTGTCCGGATCGTCAATGATGATCTCGTACTTGCTGGCAGCTTCGTCACCCAGTGCATTGCGAATGAACTGGTCAATCATCTCGAAGTATTCCGCATTTTCCTGTTGGCCGGTAAAGACGACCGGAAAGGGCAGGTCGGCATTGTCCGGGTGCAGCAGGATGCCGAGCAGATAGAGGATTTCCTCTGCCGTGCCGACACCACCGGGGAACACAATGACGCCGTGGCCTGTCCGAACGAAGGCTTCGAGGCGTTTCTCGATATCCGGCATGATCACCAGCTCGTTAACGATAGGGTTTGGCGCTTCGGCACCGATGATGCCCGGTTCCGTCAGGCCAATGTAACGGCCGTTTTTTACCCGTTGTTTGGCGTGGCCAATGGTGGCGCCTTTCATTGGCCCTTTCATGGCGCCGGGGCCGCAACCGGTGCAAATGCTCAACCCTCGCAAACCAAGCTGATGCCCGACTTCCTTGCTGTACTGATATTCGCGCTCGTTGATGGAGTGGCCACCCCAGCACACTACCAAGTCCGGGTGACGGCCTGCCTGTAGTACGCGGGCATTGCGGAGAATGTGAAAAATCAGGTTGGTGATGCCTTCCGGGTCGTCCCGGCGCAGCCCCGCTGCGGACTGGGGGATGGAATAGGAATAGATGATATCCCGCAGCACCGAAAACAGATGCTCGCGGATGGCGCGCAACATCTGCCCATCCACGAAGGCGTGGGCGGGTGCGTTGACCAATTCCAGTTTCAGACCCCGTGGTTGTGGCACCAGGCGAACGTCGAAATCCGCATGGGCTTCCATCAGTGTCTTGCAATCGTCGGTTTCCACGCCGGTATTGAGCACCGCCAGGGCACACTGCCGGAACAGTCGATAAAGCCCTCCCTCGCTTCGGTCCTTGAGCCGGTTGACTTCAAAGTTGGAGAGGATTTCCAGGCTGCCTTCTGGAGATACCAGGGCATTGATGGTGGATTCGGTCATGAACGGAAAAACTCCTGAATGTGCTGCGAGCCCTTGGCGATAGGGCGTTACTTTTTTGTTTCAGTATAGCGGGTCTCGGGAATGCCCGATTTTGAGGCAAACGGCGAAACCGTTACACTAAGCGCTTTACTGTAATTACGCTACCCGACAGACGTCCGATTTATGAAACTCCTTATACGCCCCGCCGCTGAAGTGGCCATCAAGAGTAAACCCGTTCGCCGCCAACAGATGCGGCACCTGCGACAGAATATTCGCAAACTGCTGGCACGCCTGGACAGCGATATTCACGTTGAGGGCTCCTGGGACAGGGTTGATGTGGCCATCCCCGACGGGCGCGGCCTGGCGGGCCCGGTGATTGATGAATTGTGTCGTATTCCGGGTATTTCGACCATCCAGGAGATCGGTGTATTTCCCTGGGTAAGTATGGACGACGTGGCGGAGCAGGCAGTGGCAGCGTATGCGGACCGTATCCGTGGCAAAACATTTGCGGTTCGGGTTCGTCGCCATGGTAATCACGGGTTCCGCTCGATTGATTTGGAGCGTTTTGTCGGGGCCGCCCTTTTTGAAGTCTCCGAGCCCTACGGCGTAAACCTTCGCAATCCGGATATTGAAGTGCGTATTGAGGTCCATGAGGATCATTATCACATTGCACACCGCAAACACCGTGGTGCTGGCGGCTACCCATTGGGCGCAGTGGAAACGGTGATGACATTGGTTTCCGGTGGTTATGACTCCTCGGTGGCGGCCTACCTGATGATGCGTCGGGGGCTTCGCTCCCATTTCCTGTTTTTCAGCCTGGGCGGCCCTGCCCATGAAATTGGCGTGCGCCAGGTGGTGCATTACCTGTGGGATCGTTACGGCGCCTCCCACGGCGCCAAGTTCATTTCCGTGCCCTTCGAAGGGGTGGTTGCTGAAATTATGCGTTCAGTCAACCAGCGCCACTGGGGGGTGGTGCTCAAGCGCCAGATGCTGAAAGCCGCCTCTGACATTGCGGCCGCCAATAACGCCGCTGGCCTGGTGACCGGTGATGCCGTGGCACAGGTGTCCAGCCAGACCCTGTCAAACCTCAACGTGGTGGACCGGGCCAGTAACGAGGTGGTACTGCGGCCGCTGATTTCCATGGACAAGGAAACCATCATCAACATCGCCCGGGACATCGGTACCGAACCGTTTGCTCGTACCATGCCGGAATACTGTGGTGTGATTTCCCGTAAGCCGGCCACCCGCGCCAAGCTGCATCGGGTGGAGGAAGATGAGGCCGCTATGGACGCCCGGGTGTTGGAGCAGGCCATCGCCAGCCGTCAGGACACGCCGGTCAACCGCCTTCTGGAAACCACCCGGACGCCAGAAGAGGTGGAACTTGTGCATACACCGGCTGTGAACGATGTGATTATTGACGTGCGTCACCCGTCTGAAGGGGAGCAGTCACCACTGTATCTCACCAGCAATCAGGTGATGGAGATACCGTTCTACGAGCTGAATGAGCGAATCCAGTCGATGCCGGACGATAAGCAGTACCTGCTGTACTGTGATCGCGGCACCATGAGCCGCATGCACGCCTGCAATCTGAAGGCCGAGGGCCACACCAACATCAAGGTGTATGCCCCGGCCCGTTGATAGCTACCCTTCCAGCCCCTTGAAGAATTGCTGCACGTTGGTGCTCAGGGCTTCCAGATCATAGCCGCCTTCCTGCACCACCAGTGTGGGCAGGCCGGTGCGACGGATATCGGAACCGAGGCGACAGAAGCCTTCCGAAGAAACCGATACTTTGGCCTGGGGGTCGTTGTGGTAGATGTCGAACCCCAGGGTAAGAATCAGCACGTCTGGCTGGAACAGTCGAATGGCCGCAAGTGCTTCGTCCAGTTTGGCGAAGAAATCTTCCTCCGAGGCGCCATGGGGCATCGGTAGGTTGATGTTGTAGCCAAATCCTTCCCCTTCCCCACGTTCATCTTCATAGCCACTGACTACCGGGTAGAAATTGGTGGGATCACCATGAATCGAAACATAGAGAACATCGCTGCGGTCGTAGAAGATTTCCTGGATGCCCTGGCCGTGGTGCATGTCGGTGTCCAGTATGGCAATCCTGGGATAACGGGGTTTCAAGTGTTCTGCAGCAATAGCGGCATTGTTGAGGTAACAGAAGCCGCCGGCGGAATCCTTTCGGGCGTGGTGGCCCGGTGGGCGACAAACCGCGTAGGCGTGGCGCTCGCCGGCAACCAGGGCGTCAGCAGCGCCGAGCGCTGTCTGGGCTGACCAGTAGGCGGCGTCCCAGGTGTTTGCCCCGATGGGGCAACTGCCATCGGCCTGGTAGCGGGCAGCTTCGGCAAGGATGCCCTTGAGGGCATTCGGTGACCGAACGAAGATGTTGGAAATCACTTCGTCACCCCAGTCTTCCATCTTTGACCAGCGCCGGTGTGCGGATTCCAGGAAGCGTAGATAACCCAGGTCGTGGACCTTGGAAATCGCTCCGGCACCCTGGTCTGCCGGCTGCAACACCGGAATGCCCATGGCCTTCAGCCCTTCCAGCATTTGTGCGGTGCGATCAGGAACTTCCTGGGGCTGTCGCATCTGGCCGCGGGTGAAGTAAGTTTTCGGAAGATGCTGATCCTGAGAGGGATGAAAAAACGCCTTCATGTTCCTGCCTCCTGATAATGACATGGTTCGAGTATAGGCCCCCGCCGGCGCTGGTCAAAACACCATAGTCTGACTTTACAGTGGCGGTTTCTGCATCCACTATGAGAGACATATCACACTGACGCAAACCCCAATTTATACATTCCGAGAACATTCTGAAAAGGAGCCGATATGATCGAGTCACCACTGCTTCCCAAGCTGACTGGCTACATCGGCGGTCGCTGGTCTGAGTCGCCGGACGGTAACACCTTCGATGTCTATAACCCGGCCACGGGGGAGGTGGTTGCCAGTGTGGCATCGATGTCCGAGAGCGAAGTGTACAAGGCAGTTGAAGCGGGCAAGTCTGCGCTTCGTTTAACCAGTCCGTATTCCATCGAAACCCGCCGTAAATGGCTGGAAGATATTCGTGATGCGCTCAAGGCCAATAAAGAGGAAGTGGGTCGTATCCTGTGCATGGAGCACGGCAAGCCTTTGAAGGAAGCTCAGGGTGAGGTCGATTACGCCGCCGGGTTCTTCGATTACTGCTCCAAACACATCCAGGCGCTGGACGCTCACACTCTCGCGGAAAAACCGAAAGACTGTACCTGGACCGTGCATTATCGCCCCATTGGCGTAGCCGGCCTGATTACCCCCTGGAACTTCCCCATCGGCATGATTGCCAAGAAGCTGTCTGCAGCCTTGGCGGCGGGTTGCCCGTCGGTGATCAAACCGGCCAGCGAGACGCCGTTGACCATGATTGCGCTGTTCGCGCTGATGGACAAACACGTCGACCTGCCAGACGGTATGGTCAACCTGGTTATGGGCAAAGCCAGCGTGATCGGCAAGGTGCTGTGCGAAAGCCCCGATGTGCCCATGCTCAGTTTCACCGGTTCCACGGAAGTGGGCCGCAAGCTGATACTGGATACGGCAGATCAGGTGAAGAAGCTGGCCCTGGAGTTGGGTGGCAACGCGCCCTTTATTGTCTTTGACGATGCGGATCTGGATGCCGCAGCCGATAACCTGATCGCCAACAAGTTCCGGGGCGGCGGCCAGACCTGTGTCTGCGCCAACCGGATTTTCGTTCACGAGAAAGTGGTGGATGAATTCGGTCAGAAACTTGCCGACCGGGTCAATCGCATGACCGTGGGTAATGGTTTGACGGAAGACGTTGACCTCGGCCCGCTGATCAACAAAGCCGGGTTCGACAAGGTCAAGCGCCACGTGGAAGACGCCCTTGAGCGGGGTGGTGAACTGGTGGCTGGCAAAAAACCGGCAGACCTGGGGGATGGCCACCTGTTCTTCCCGCCGACAGTCATTTCCGGGGTGACCCGGGACATGTGCTGCTCCCGCGAGGAAACCTTCGGGCCGCTGGTGCCCATGGCCACCTTCCGCACTGAGGACGAGGTTATCGATGCCGGTAACGACACCGAATTTGGCCTGGCGTCATACGTGTTCACGGCCGACGCGGAGCGCGCCCAGCGGGTGGCCGCCGGGCTGCGTTTTGGTCATTGCGGCTGGAATACCGGTACCGGCCCCACGCCGGAAGCGCCGTTCGGGGGCATGAAGGCGTCCGGTACTGGTCGCGAAGGCGGCCTGGAAGGCCTGTTCGAATTCGTCGAAGCCCAGACCGTCCCGCGCGGTTTCTAGGGTTCCGGCGTCAACAGGACCTTAACGGAATCATCCACCAGGGTGGAATCGAGATAACCGATACTGCCCAGGGTGGATGACACCACGCTCTTCATGCTGTTCGCCGAGGATACCTCCCTCGGCGGATGGCCCTTCCCGGTCAGAACCTGCCGCGACCAGAACGACTTCAGCCAGGCGTCATTGCGCTCGGTGATCAGGTCATTGAACTCATCCCGCATGCTGTTGCCCGCTGGAAGCTGGAACGCCACCACGCGCTGGCCGTCAGGCATTCGTGAGCTGCGGTTCAGGTAAATGTCCTTCACCTGCTGCACGGAGATGGAATCCGGGCCACCGTGGTGGCCGATGATCACCAATTCTGCCCGCGAGACACTGCTCAACAGGCATAACGCGATGAGCAGTGCGGGCACGGATACGCGTCGAATCGCCATGGTGTTCCTCCTGATCAAAATGCGGCATCAAGCCGGACGGTGTATACGTCGGTGCTGTCGAATCGGCCGCCGGGATTGCCGGCCAGGGCATCCAGCTGGTTGCCAATCAGGCCACCAGTGGTTTTGCCAAAGCCCCGGGCGTGGGTCCAGTCCACCTTCATGGCAACCGAGGTGGTCATGTCCCAGCGGAATCCCAGGCTGTAGGCCTGGCGACGTACGTCCAGTACCTCCAGTGGTGTGCCGTCGCGCTCGTAGTTGTCCTGGCTTTCGACCCAGGAGGCCGTGATATAGGGCGTGACTTCCTTTACCCGGTAGCCGAGAGTGATGTAGGCGGAGTCGGTGTCCTGGTAAAAGCCGTCCACCTCAACCCGTGTCAGTTCCGACATCAACAGCCAGCTGCCATCGTCATAGGACAGGCCCACTCCCATGAACTCGGTTTTCTCTTCGTCGCCCAGCGGTGGTGTTCCGCCGATGGTGGCTTCTGCATGGGCGTACACGCCACGGAAAGTCCACAGGTAATTGATCCAGTTGGCGGTCAGGCCGGTGATATTGCGCAGTTCCACGCTCACGCTCCGGCCGAGGGAATCGGCATCGTCGTCCAGGTGGCCGGCAAAAGCGCGGGCCTGGATAGAGGAACTGGAAAGGTTCAGCGTGTAGGCCGCATCGGCACCCAGGTAGCTGCGGACCGGCACCGGATCGTAGACCGCCTCCGGTGGACGTGCCCAAGGCTGGCCATAGCCGATTTCCAGAGTCTCGGACTCCATAAACAGCGGCAGGCGCATTTTACCGGCTCTCAGTTCGGAGCCATTGGCGAATTGGTGTCGCAGGTAGCCCCATTCCAGTTCGGTGTCCCAATCCTCGTTGCCACGGGACACCAGCTGCATTACCGCGTCGGTGTTGCGGCCCAGGGCAAAGGTGGTCTGCAGGCCAAACAGGCTGAGTGTTTCAAGGTCGGATTGTTCCGTTGCCTCGTCGTAGCCGGCGTCATTATTGGAACGGGTATAGCCGGTGCTGAAAAAACCGTTAAGGCGAACCTTTTCCAGGCTGGATTCGGTCATCTGCTTTTGCATGGAATCCAGCCGTTGTTCCAGCTGGTCAATTCGCTGGCTGTCATCGGCCATGGAGGGAAACGACAGGGTGGCGGTCAGTGCAAGGGACGTAAAGGTAACGCGGGCAGTGCTTCGGTATACGGAGTACATCGTACATCATCTCCTTTG
This sequence comes from Marinobacter sp. UBA2688, assembly GCF_002352785.1. Lineage (NCBI taxonomy): Bacteria > Pseudomonadati > Pseudomonadota > Gammaproteobacteria > Pseudomonadales > Marinobacteraceae > Marinobacter > Marinobacter sp. UBA2688. Next base: position 364,070 of record NZ_DELU01000024.1, on the reverse strand, counting down.
ATGTCTGGTCGCAAGATGCGGGCGCCTTCCTGGCTTCAGGGGACTTATGTCTTGCCCCTGCAAATTGTCTGGTGCGGGAAAACGGTGGCCAGCGGAGGAACTGAAGGTTCTTCCGGGCAACCCGCGGCGGCGAGTATACCCAAGTTGACGACAGTTTCATAAAAAGTGTTCACATTTTCTGTATCGGCACCCTACATGTGTGCGGTAAACCCAATACACCCCCACCCGGCAAACCCTCCTTTCTCCTGTTATAATTCCGCACCTGTTCATTTAACCAGTAGCGACCGGATCTCTATGGATGTCTCCCACATTATCGACGCCCTGAACGACGCCCAACGTGAGGCGGTGACGGCCCAGAATGATCATTTGCTGGTGCTGGCCGGTGCTGGCAGTGGCAAGACCCGGGTGCTGGTGCACCGGATTGCCTGGCTGATGCAGGTGGACGAAGTACCGCCGACGGGCATCCTCGCGGTGACCTTCACCAACAAAGCGGCGAAGGAGATGCGCTACCGCATTGAGCAGATGATGCACATTCCGGCCCGAGGCCTCTGGTTCGGCACCTTTCACGGCATTGCCCACCGGTTGCTCAGGGCGCATTATCAGGACGCAGGCCTGCCGGAGAACTTCCAGGTGCTGGACAGCGACGACCAGTTGCGCCTGATCAAGCGCGTGATGCGTGAACTTGAGATTGATGAAAGCCGCTGGCCGCCGAAGCAAGCCCAGTGGTTTATCAACGGCCAGAAAGATGAGGGGCTGCGAGCGGAACATATCCAGGAAAACCCCGGCGACCATTTCACCAGCACCATGCTGACGGTCTACCGCCAGTACGAAAAGCTTTGCAACCTGAGCGGACTGGTGGATTTTGGCGAGCTGTTGCTGCGCTCCCACGAACTGTGGCTGTATCGTCCGGAACTGCTGAGCCATTACCAGAGCCGTTTCCAGCAGATCCTGGTGGACGAGTTCCAGGACACCAACACCATCCAGTACGCATGGCTGCAGATTCTGGCCGGAAACCGGGTGCCGCTGACGGTGGTGGGGGACGACGACCAGTCCATCTACGGCTGGCGGGGCGCGAAAATCGAAAACATCCAGCAGTACCAGCGGGACTTTCCCAACGCCCGTATGGTGAGACTGGAGCAGAACTACCGCTCTACCCAGATGATTCTGAAAGCTGCCAACGCGGTCATCGCCAACAATCAGGGGCGCTTGGGCAAGGAGCTGTGGACTGATGGAAAAGATGGTGAGCCCATCAGCCTGTATGCGGCTTTCAACGAGCAGGATGAAGCCAACTACATCGCTGACACCATCAGCAGTTGGGTTAGTGAGGGCAACCTGCGCAGCGAGTCGGCGATTCTTTACCGCTCCAATGCCCAGTCCAGGGTGCTGGAAGAATCCCTGATCCGACAGGGCATTCCTTACCGGGTTTATGGCGGCCTGCGATTCTACGACCGCCAGGAAATCCGCAACGCCATCGCCTATCTGCGTCTGGTGCACTATCGCCGGGATGATGCAGCGTTCGAGCGCGTGGTGAACATTCCCGCCCGCGGAATTGGTGCCAAGAGCCTGGCGGACATGCGGACGTTCGCCACTGAGCGCAGCATCTCATTGTGGGAGTCTGCCGAGCGTTTGCTGGAGGCTGGGCAGGTAAAGGGCCGTGCCAAAACCGGTTTGCAATCCTTCATGGGCATCATCGAACGCCTGACGGAAATGGTGGACGACGCGTCCCTGCATGGGCTGATGAAGAGCACCCTGGAACTGAGCGGCCTCAGGGATTATCACGCCAACGAGAAGGGTGAGAAAGGTCAGGCGCGGGCAGAGAACCTGGACGAACTGGTGAATGCCCTGTCGGACTTTGAAGCGGAGGAGGGGGTTGATCCGTTATCCGAATTTATCGCCCAAGCGGCTCTGGATGCCGGCGAGGCCCAGGCCGAGGTCAACGAAGACTGCGTCCAACTGATGACCCTGCACTCTGCCAAGGGCCTGGAATTTCCGCTGGTGTTCCTGGCGGGCGTGGAAGAAGGCCTGTTCCCTCACAGTATGTCTCTGGAAGAGCCGGGGCGGATGGAAGAAGAGCGGCGCCTGGCTTACGTGGGCATCACCCGGGCCATGCAAAAGCTGGTGCTTACTTACGCCGAATCCCGCCGTTTGTATGGTCAGGAGAAATTCCACGCGCTGTCGCGCTTTGTTCGCGAGATTCCCGGTGACTGCATCCAGGAAGTGCGGCTGCGCAACACGGTCAGCCGGCCAGCCATGATGGCCCGGCCCAATGAGGGCCTGTTCAGCCAGGAACCGGACGTGGGCACGGGGTTCAGCTTGGGCCAGCGGGTACGTCATCCCAAGTTTGGTGAGGGCATTGTGATGAACAGCGAGGGCAGTGGTCACCACACCCGGGTGCAGGTGAACTTTGACGAAGGTGCAAAGTGGTTGGTTCTGGCGTATGCACCTCTGGAAGCCTGCTGATGTCCTGTCATCAACCTGCGGATCGCTCCCTTTCAGGATTGTGATCCGGGATTAGTCCGGTAGCGCGGCGACCACCATGATTTCAACTTTCCATTCCGGTTTGGCCAGCCGTGCTTCGACACAGGCCCTGACCGGTGTTCGTCCTGGTGTTACCCAGGCATCCCAGGCACTGTTCATGCCGGAGAAGTCGGCCATGTCTGCAACCCAGATTGTTGCGCTGAGCAGGTGCGCCTTATCGGTTCCCGCCTCTGCCAGCAAGCTGTCGAGTCCATCCAGAATCTGTTGAGTCTGGCCCTGGGCGTTGGCACTGGCGTCGGTGGCAACCTGTCCGGCGGTATGAACGGTGCCATTGTGGATAATGACCTGACTCATGCGAGGGCCTGATCCAAGGTATCTGATTGTCATCGTACTCTCCTGTCTAATGTTGGCGATGTTGGGTGAAACCATCGATAAAAGCCGCCAGGTTAATACCCAGCGTGTCGGTTGGATATCCTCCTTCCTGCACCAGAATACAGGGGTGGGGCAGGGCCGCGAGTCGGGCGCCGATGTCGAAAAAATCGGAAATCTCGAGGGCCAGGCCGGCCAGAGGATCATCCTTGTGGGCGTCCAACCCGAGCGCGACGACGATGGCTTCAGGCTGGAACATCCTCAGCCCGGAGATCAACGTCTCGAGGCCAAGCATGAATGCGGTGCCATCACTCCCCAGTGGCAGGGGGACGTTAAGGTTACAGCCCAGCCCGTCTCCGGTGCCTTGCTCGCCGCTACTGCCCCAAAAAAAGGGATAGAACACTTCGGTGTCCGCATGCACGGATCCGGTCCAGACGTCGCCTCGCGAATAGAAGATGTCCTGTGTGCCGTTGCCGTGATGCAGGTCCACGTCGATGATCGCAACGCGGTCCAGCCGTTCCCGCAATACCGAGGCGGCCAGAGCGGTATTATTGATAAAGCAAAATCCTCCCGCGCTTTCCGGACCTGCATGGTGGCCAGGGGGGCGGCAAAGAGCGTAGGCATCGCCCTGTCCGGTTTTGACAAATTCGGCGGCGATTTCAGCAGTCGCTGCGCTGGCACGAATGCCCTGATAGCTGGTGGGGCCAATCGGACACGCCATGTCATGCAAATGCCAGCCAGCCTGTGCGACCGGGTGTGAAGTATAGCGCTGCCCGCCTCCGGTGGGGTGCACATTGGGGGTCACCACGTCAGATGCACCGGGCAGGTCTTTCCAGCGTTGATGAATAGTCTGCAGGAAGGTCAGATAGCGGGCCGTGTGGATCCGCTGCAGCCGCTGGTCCAATGAGTCCGATCCTCCACCGTTGTGTGTGTTCACCTCGTGCCCCGATGACTCCAGAGCAGCCAAAAGCCGGTCGGCGCGACCGGTGTGCTCCGGCGAGGGCGTTGGCTCACCCCGCACCAAAAACGTGCTTGGCGAGTGAGCTTTTTGTTCGGAAGAATAGAAAAAGTGCATTAATAATCCGTCCTTCAGTCCAGGAGTGAGGGAATCCAGGTGGAGAGCGTCGGGAACTGTGCCAGCAGGACAATAACAATCAGGAACGACAGATAGAATGGCCAACTGGCAATGATCGTGCGTTCATAGGGCACCTCTGCGATCCGTGCTGCGGTCATGAGCGTCATCCCTACCGGGGGAGTGGCATTGGCCACATTAAGTGTCACGATCATAACGATGGCAAAGTGCAGCGGATCGAAGCCAAGATTGACCATGGCCGGCACGATGACGGGCGCGACCACCACCAGGGCAGGCAGTACATCCATCACGGTGCCGATCAGAAGTAACAGCAGGCAGACCAGCAGAATCTGGATCAGGGCGACGTCGCTGAATGCGGTAATGGCTTCCGCCGCATCACGGGCAATACCCGAGCGGGTCACAAACCAGCTCAGGACCGCAGACGTTGCCAGCAGGAAGAACACCACACCGGATAGCCGCACTGTGGTCACCAGAGAATCCCATACCTTGCGCCAGGTGAGATTCCGGTACACCACAAAGCCGATGAAAATGGCGTACACCGTCGCAAAACCGGACGCTTCCGTGATGGTTGTGGCGCCGGTCAGAATGCCGCCCAGGATGATCACGGGTATGAACAGTGCAGGCAGGGCGCTCAGGAAGGCGATCAACGCGGCCTTCAGGGACGACCCTGCCATGCGCGGGTAGCGACGCTTCCAGGACAGAACAATACTGGTCCCCAGCAGCACGGCGGCCAGAAGCACGCCGGGCACGATGCCACCTGCAAACAGATCGATCACCGAGATATCTCGCAGCATGGAGGCGTAGACCACCATCACGACACTGGGCGGAATGATCGGCCCGATAATGGACGAACAGGCGGTGATGGCAGCGGCGTATTCGGCGTCGTAGCCCTGTTTTTTCATCTCCGGGATCATGATCTTGCCGATGGCAACGGTGTCTGTGATGGCAGCGCCGGTGAGGCCGGCAAAAAACAGCGAGACTGTCACGTTGGTGTGAGACAGCGCACCGCGAATCCGGCCGAGCAGGGCGTTGTTGAACGTGATCAGCTTTTGCGTCAGCCCACCCTGGTTCATCAGTTCGGCGGTGAAAATGAAGTAGGGCACGGCAATCAGTATGTAACCGGAGACTCCGGAAAACATCCGGTCGGCAACGATACCCAGCAGCCGCTCACCGCCGAGCATGAAGCTTCCGGCCATGCCGGAAACAGCCATAACAACGGCAACTGGTGCACCGATCAGCAGGATGGCAACGAAGACAATGATGGCAGCGGTCATGACGTGGTCTCCCGTGAGTCACCCGCCAGCGCCTCTTCAATGGCAGTCTCGTGGCCGGTGAAATGTTCGAGCAGCGTAAAGCCGTGGCACAGGTGAATCAGCATGATGGCGCCGGTCAGTGGTACGGCAATGGTGGTCCACTTGTAGGAGATCTGAATATGGGCAGATACCATGTAGGACTGGCGGGCGTTGCTGAAGAATTCCCAGCCGTACCAGATCAGCGCAAGGGCAAATCCCGCCAGTATGATGAGGCAGGCAATCGCTGCCACCCTGACCAGGCTTTTTGGCAAGGCCCGCATCAGTAGTGTCATGGCAACGTGTTCACCGGAGCGCAGGGCCACGGTGGATGACAGCAGTCCAATCCAGGGCAGAAAAAGCCGGGCCAGAGAATAGGTCCAGCTGAGTGCCTGATCTGTGAACAGCGTGTAGAGAAAACCGATAAACGAAATTGCCAGCATGCCCAGGATGCAGGCAATACAGACGATGGTAACGGCCTGATTGACGCCATCACTGAGCGTTCTCAGGCGATTGAGCGCAGAGTTCATGCCGTGCCTCCGGAGGTGGGTCGGACAGTGGCCTCGCCAGATCCGGCGAAGCCACAGTCAGGGTTATTTTCCGTAGCGGGCAAAATCCTGCTGTTTCAGATCCTCGCCAACACGGTCGACTTCAGCCCACAGATCGTCGACCAGCTTTTCCTTGATACCGAAGTCGTTCACGATCCACTTTTTCCAGGCCGGGCGTGCGATGTCAGCCATGCGCTGGCGCTCAGCCGTCGGCATCAGGTAGCACTCCTCAAACACTTCGCATGATTTCTGCCAACTGGCGGTGGCGAAGGCACCGGACGCCCCGTGGCTCATGCTGATGGCTTCGCGTGCCGTCTGAACAACGATGCGCTGGTATTCGTCAGGCAGTGACTGGAACCAGGTTTCGCTGACCATCCAGCTGGCACTGTTGTATACGTGGCCGGTGAGCGTGGTGTAGTCGGTCACTTCGTTGAAATTGAACGTAGTGTTGAGCACCGGGGCATTGAACTGCCCGTCTGCCAGGCCGGTCTCCAGAGCGGTGATCAGTTCCCCCCAGGGCAGTGGCGTGGCGGAGGCACCCAGAGCGCTCATCATGGCAACGTGAGCCGGGTTCTCTTCAACGCGGATGTTCAGGCCCTTGAGGTCGTCCACGGTCTTGATCAGTCGCTTGTTATTGGTGAAGGCAACGAAACCGCCACCATCATCGAAGGTACCCAGGTAACGCATGTCGGCGTCATCAATGGTGCCACTCATAAAATCGGCGAACCATTTGCCATCAAAGAAGGACCAGGCCTGACGCCAGTTATCGAACATGAACGGGGTGGTGACAACCTGATACCTGGGATAGAACGACGACATGGCGCCGGAGGTAAGAATAGTGGATTGCAGTGCCCGGCCACCACTTTGTACCTGCGAACCGGTTTCCACTTCTGAGCCCAGCTGACCGCCGCCAAAAATGTTCACTTCAAGTTCGCCGTCGGTGCGGGTTTCAACCTGATTCTTGAAATGTACGAGGGCGGGGTATATGGAGTTGTTGTTGATGTTTTCGGGAATCAGCGTGGCGATGGCCATTTCGTATTCGGCTGCCTGAGCCAGACCCGACTGAAGACTGAGGCTAAGGCCACCAGCCATCAGCAGTGACTTCCATCCAATACGATCTTTCATACTTTTCCCCCTGAACACGATTCTTGTTGGTGTTATCAGACTCACGTCTCTTTTAACTTTATGACGCTTGAACGAGGGGTGCTTGCCCGGTTGTCAGATGGTTTTGCCTGAGAATCAGGCACACAATCCGCGTATTCTGATCAGGAAGGGGGTGGAGTCAGGTGCGCAGGTGTGAGGGTGCATTACCAAAATGGCGCCGGCAGGCTCTGGAAAAGCTGCCCTGGTCCCGAAAGCCGACCTTTTCGGCAATGACGCTGAGTTGCAGGTCGGTGTGGGTTAACAGGCTACGGGCTGTTGCCATGCGGCGGTTCATCACGTAAGCCATGGGGGTCAGCCCAGTGTAATCGCGGAATGCCTGGTAGAAGTAACCGGGACTAAGGAAGCACAGTCTAGCCAGGTCGTCGACACGAATGTCATGGGCCAGATGCTGGTCAATGTGTTCGTCGATCAGATGCAGGCTCTGGTCGCACAGGCGACCCGTATGACGAACCTGCTCCGGGTTTGGTGGTGCAAGTGGATGATCAAACTGACCAAGGTAGATCGAACGCAGGATCAGAAGCGCAATTTCGTCGTGTAATCCCGGCTGTTTACCTGCCTGATCCGCGAGCGCTGAACCCATCTGTTGCAGTGGAGGAGGCACTTTGTAAAAGGCCGGTTTTTCAAAAAGACGTTCGACATCATCACTGTGTGTGAGCAGGGGCAAGCGGTTGGTGGGCAGGTTGATCACCAGAGTGTTGTTGGCGCCATCTCCGATGTAATCATGATGATAGCTGGAGGGAATCAGGCAGCCGGTATCACCGGTAATCCGATTGCCCCGGCCTTCAATGCTCAGCTCCGTGGTACCGCAGGTCGCGAAGATCAGCTGGTGATAGTCATGGGAGTGTGACACCCACTCTGGCTGCAGGGTGCACGCCTGTAAACTGACGATAGACATGGTGATTCACGTTTCCCTGAGAAGGTGACCGCCTCACTGCGCCTCACTGAGAGGACTCAACGTTTTCAGTGATCGACTATTCGAGTAGCTATCAAGGATAGACTACTCCATTTTCGATCTGAACAAAAATCACTCAATCTGGCGGCTGTAGCTGAGTGATCCTATCGGCCGCCGGCATGGCTCTCTGTGCGATAAATCTGGGCTTTTCCTGAGCCTCAGGCAAATATCTGCTGAGGCTCAGGCAAGCAGTCAACCCGGAATTTGACTAGTCTGAAACGAAAAACGGCCCGAATGAACCGATGTTGTCGGTGCACAAAACCGGAAGTTCGGGTGTTCAATCGTCTGCTGAAAGGTGTCGCATGGTAAAACTGGCTGCGGATGATGCCGTGCCTGCCAGTTCCACAGGGTTTTACTGGCATGAGCGCTGTTTCTGGCATGACCCCGGGGCCATCGGGGTGTTTTCGTCTCTGGCAGAGTTCCAGCAGCCGCAGGCGGCTTCGGAAAGCCCTGAGAGCAAACGCCGGCTCAAGAACCTGCTGGAAGTGTCGGGGTTGATTGATGAGTTGGTGGTTACCAAACCGCGGCCAGCCTGCCGCGAGGAACTTGAGTACTTCCATACCTCACGCTATCTGGACGAACTCGAACGCGGTGATCGTTATGGTGGCGGAGACGCCGGCGACTGTGCGCCCTACACCGCCGGAAGTTTACTGGCGGCCAAACAGTCAGCAGGGCTGGCAATTGCTGCGGTAGGCGACGTGGTCTGTGGGAAGTGTCGCAATGCTTATGCGTTGTGTCGCCCTCCAGGGCATCATGCCGAGGCGGATTGCGGGCGCGGTTTTTGCCTGTTGGGTAACATTCCTGTCGCGATCAAGTGTGCGCGGGCACGCGGACTGGTAAATCGTGTCGCTGTGCTGGACTGGGATGTACATCATGGCAATGGCAGTCAGAGTGCGTTTTATCAGAACCCGGATGTTTTCACGGTGTCGATCCATCAGGCTGGGAACTATCCGCTGGAGACAGGAACGTTTGCAGAGCAGGGGGAGGGGGCAGGTTGTGGAACCAATCTCAACCTGCCGCTGCCCCCGGGCTGTGGTATCGGTGCCTATCGCTATTCTATGCAACAACTGGTGCTCCCCGCCCTGGAGGCTTTCCAGCCTGACCTGATTATTGTTGCCTGTGGTTATGATGCCTGCGGAAAAGATCCGTTGGGCTCAATGCTGCTCAACAGCAGTGCGTATGCCGAGATGACGGGCCAAGTCAAAGCTCTGGCGGAGCGTGTCTGCAATGGCCGTCTGGTGATGGTCCATGAAGGCGGCTATTCGGAAGGTTACGTGCCCCTGTGCGGTCATGCGGCAATATCAGCCTTGTCCGGCAGTAATACCCGGGTGCCGGACCCGCAGGACGCTGAAATTGCCGCCTGGGGCTACCAGGAATTGCAGCCTCACCAGCGTGTGCTAATTGACGGCTGGCGAAGTGACTGGTGCGGTGCGACTGGAGGATAAACATGCAATCGATCAGTGATCGCGATGGTTGGTTCTGGCTGGATGGGGAGTGGCTGGAGTGGCGTGAGGCACGAGCACACCTGCTCACTCATACGCTGCACTATGGCATGGGGTGCTTTGAGGGCGTTCGTGCCTATGAGGGGGCAGGCGGCACCCACCTGTTCCGAGCCGATGCCCATATAAGGCGCCTTCTGGACAGTGCCCATGCCCTGGATATCCCGGTGGATTACACGTCTCGGGCACTGATTTCAGCACAATGTGAAGCGCTGCGGCGTAATTCACTGGGGGATGCCTATCTTAAACCGACGGTTTTCCTCGGTGCAGAGGGTATGGGGCTACGCGCGGCCGGGTTGACGACCCACATAATGATTCCCGCCTGGCACCTGGCGCATTACATTGCGCCTGACTCCGCCGAGCAGGGTCTTCGTGTGCTGACCTCATCGTGGAGCCGGCACCATGTCAATATCAGCATGTGCCGGGCCAAGACCAATGGCCACTATGTCAATTCAATGCTGGCACTCAATATGGCCGTTAAGGCAGGTTTCGATGAAACCCTGATGCTTGACCCGGAAGGTTATGTTGCAGAGGGTTCGGCTGAAAACGTGTTTATTGTCCGTGACGGTGTGCTGCATACCCCGGCTGTGACTTCGTGTCTGCAGGGCATCACCCGTGACTCTGTCATAACACTGGCGCGCGAACGTCTGGGGATGGAAGTTCAGGAGCGCCAGATCACACGCGACGAAGTCTATATCGCCGATGAAGCCTTCTTTACCGGCACCGCTGCGGAAATTCTGCCGATTCGCGAACTCGACGGGCGGAGCGTCGGACGAGGCGGAAAGCGACCGGTTACCCGCCAGTTGCAAATGCTCTATGGGCGATTGGTGCGCGGCGACCTGGGAGACGACCTCGTTGCCTACCAGGACTGGCTGCAGGTGGTGTAATCCTTGATTCAGCAGACTCATGACAGGGGCTGATTGACACATTGTGATATGTCCGCGGCTCCAGCCCCGAAATCAGGCCGGAAACCGCCCCCGGGTTTGATTGGCAATTCGAACGAGAACTAGCATCAACGGAACCTCAACCAGAACGCCAACCACCGTCGCCAGCGCCGCCCCCGATTGCAGGCCGAACAGAGCAATGGCGGCCGCGACTGCCAGCTCAAAGAAATTACTGGCGCTAATCATGGCCCCGGGTGCAGCGATGCAGTGACGGACGTTCCAGAGCCGTGCCCAGCCGTAGGCCAGGAAGAAAATCAGGAAGGTCTGCACAATCAGCGGCACGGCTATCAGCACGATATGCAGCGGATTGTTCAGGATGACATCGCCCTGGAACGCAAACAGCAGTACCAGGGTGAAGATCAGCGCTGCCGGCGTGACCGGTCCCAGGCGTTTCATGAACACCTCGTCGTACCAGTCTTGCCCCCGCTTTGCGATCAGGACGCGGCGAGTAAGGTAGCCGGCGGTCAGGGGAATGACAATGTACAGCACCACGGAGAGGATAACCGTGTTCCAGGGTACCTGAATGTCGGAAATGCCCAGCAGGAACACCACAACGGGCGCGAAGGCGAAGAGCATGATGATGTCGTTCAGGGACACCTGCACCAGGGTATAGGCGGCATCGCCTTTGGTGAGATAGCTCCAGACAAACACCATGGCGGTGCAGGGCGCCGCCCCCAGGAGGATTGCGCCGGCCAGATACTCACTTGCCAATCCGGGGGCGATCAGCGGCTCGAACACCACCATCAGGAAAAACCAGGCAATAGCGAACATGGTGAACGGCTTGATCAGCCAGTTAGCAATGGTGGTGATGGCCAGACCTTTTGGCTCCTTGCGCACGCCCACCACTGCGCTGAAATCGATCTGGGCCATCATCGGGAAGATCATGGCCCAGATCAGAATGGCGATGGGGATCGACACCTGTGCGTATTCAAAGCGGGACAGGGTTTCCGGAACCGCAGGTGCCAGTTGCCCAAGGGTCACGCCAGCGATGATCGCAAGCGCTACCCAGATCGAGAGGTATTTCCCGAACAGATCCATGCCTCCGCCGGAGTCTTCGATTGTGGTTTCTGCGTTGCTACTCATGACTTCTCTCTTACATGGACCGTTGATTGACGCGTTTTGAGACTTCAGCGGCGCTTTCCACCCGCTCGGAATAGCGGTCCGTTAGAAAGTCGCTGCGGTCCCGTATCAGCAGGGTGAACTTCACCAGCTCCTCCATGACATCCACGATACGGTTGTAATAGGGCGAGGGCTTCATACGGTTATTGTCGTCAAATTCCATGAACGCCTTGGGTACCGACGACTGGTTGGGGATTGTCACCATCCGCATCCAGCGCCCCAACACCCGCAACTGATTCACCGCATTGAACGACTGGGAACCACCACACACCTGCATCACCGCCAGGGTCTTGCCCTGGGTAGGGCGTACGCCGCCGATGGATAGGGGAATCCAGTCGATCTGGGTTTTCATGATGCCAGTCATAGCGCCGTGGCGTTCCGGCGAGCACCACACCATGCCTTCCGACCACTGGGCCAGTTCCCGCAATTCCTGAACTTTTGGGTGCGAGGCGTCTTCAGCATCGGCAAGGGGTAGACCGCGCGGGTCGAATACGCGGGTTTCCGAACCCATGGCCTCCAGCAGCCGGGCAGCTTCCTCAACAGCTAACCGGCTGAATGACCGCTCCCGCAGTGAGCCGTACAGCAACAGTATCCTTGGACGATGTGAAGAAGGCGGAGTTGCAAAAACCTGTTCCTCAGTCGGTTTGCGGAACTGGTCAGGGTCGATATTGGGGAGGTCACGGGTGCTCATTGTAATGAAAGGGTCCTTTACTCGTTAAAATCTTCCGGATAGTATGCAATAAAATAGATATGCATGAAAACGAATATATGGGAATTTGCATATGAAGCGCCACGTTTTGTTCGTCTGTACCGCCAACAGTGCCCGATCATTGATGGCGGAAGCCTTGCTAAGGGAGCTGGCCGGTGACCAGTTTGAAGTGGCGAGTGCCGGAACCGAGCCTGACAAACCCCATCCAATGGCGTTGCAGGTGCTCTCAGAGTCGGGCTTTTCCGTCGATGGTTTGCAGAGTAAATCGCTGGCAGGCGTTGAAAGTGAGCATTGGGATTACGTGATCACCCTGTGTGAAAAAGCCGCCAGCGAGTGTGGCAACGTCTGTCAGCCCGCCCAGCAAATCGCCTGGGACTTCCCGGACCCGGTGCCAAGTGGGCGCCATGCCACCTTCGCACTGACCCTCAAGGAAATCCGCGAGCGCATTGGCCTGTTTACTCTGGTGCACAGGAAAGAAACCGGTATGAAGCCGGTGAGCTTTAACCCGGTAACGGTGTTCAAGGCGTTGGGTGACGAGCTTCGCCTGGCTGCGCTGATGCTGGTTCGGCAGGAAACGAAACTGTGTGTGTGTGAACTCACCGCCGCCCTCGATATTTCCCAGCCCAAGGCCAGCCGGCACCTGGCCACCCTGCGGGAGGCGGGCCTGCTGGATGCTGAGCGTCAGGGTCAGTGGATGTACTATTCCCTGAATCCCCGGATGCCGCAGTGGCTGTCGCGGGTCCTGAATGAAACCGCCGATAGCAATCCCGCCCTGATCACCTCGGAACTTGAGCGGCTTTCAGCCATGCCCGACAGGCCGGTTGTGCGGTGTATTTAATGGATAACGCTTTCTGGAGCACATCATGAGCAAGATCAAAGTCGGAATAAATGGATTCGGTCGAATTGGTCGCCTGGCCCTGCGGGCAGCGTGGCAGTGGCCGGAGATGGAATTTGTAGCGATCAACGATCCGGGCGCCGATGCGGAGACGCTGGCGCATCTGCTGAACTTCGACAGTATTCATGGCCGCTGGGACCGCGAAGCGGGTGTGAACGGCGACAGTATCGTTATCGACGGTAAATCGGTTCGCGTCACCCGCAATAAAACCATTGGGGAGACCGACTGGTCTGGCTGCGATCTGGTGATTGAAGCCAGCGGCAAAATGAAAAAAGTGGACGTGCTCCAGGCGTATCTCGATCAGGGCGTCAAGCGCGTGGTGGTGACCGCTCCTGTGAAAGAGGCAGGGGCCAAAAACATTGTGGTGGGCGTGAACGACGGCATTTTTGACCCGGCCAATGACCGTATTGTCACTGCTGCTTCCTGCACCACCAACTGCCTGGCGCCGGTGGTGAAGGTCATCCACGAGAAGCTGGGTATCAAGCATGGTTCCATCACGACGATCCATAGCTTGACCAACACCCAAACCATCATCGATGCGCCCCATAAGGACCTGCGGCGGGCCCGTGCCTGTGGCAGTTCCCTGATTCCGACCAGCACCGGTTCCGCCACCGCGATTATCGAAATTTTTCCGGAGCTGAAGGGCCGTCTGGATGGCCATGCCGTGCGGGTGCCACTGACGAATGCCTCGCTGACCGACTGCGTATTCGAGGTGGAAACACCCACGGATCGCGATACCGTAAATCAGTTGTTAAAAGAGGCTGCTGAGGGCGATCTGAAAAACATTCTGGGCTACGAAGAGCGCCCGCTGGTGTCCATCGATTACCAAACCGACCCTCGCTCCTCCATTATTGATGCACTCTCCACCATGGTGGTGAATGGCACCCAGGTGAAAATCTACGCCTGGTACGACAACGAATGGGGCTACGCCAACCGCACCGCAGAACTGGCGCGCCGGGTAGGCTCTGCCTGATATGACTGCTGCCATCCGACAGTACCTGGTCATCACCGGCAATTACTGGGCCTTCACCCTGACGGACGGCGCCTTGCGGATGCTGGTGGTGTTGCATTTCCATCAGCTCGGCTATTCACCGCTGGAAATTGCCCTGCTGTTCATCTTCTACGAGTTCTTCGGGGTGGTGACCAACCTGGTGGGTGGTTACCTGGGCGCTCGCATGGGGCTGAACCGCACCATGAATATCGGGCTGTTCCTTCAGATTGCCGCTCTTGCCATGCTGGCGGTGCCGGCGGCCATGCTGACGGTGCCTTGGGTGATGGCGGCTCAGGCCATCTCCGGTATCGCCAAAGACCTGAACAAGATGTCCGCCAAGAGCGGCATTAAGCTTCTGGTGCCAGATGAGCAGCAGGGCACTCTGTACAAATGGGTGGCCATCCTCACCGGATCGAAGAACACCCTGAAGGGCGTGGGCTTTTTCCTCGGTGGTGTGCTGTTGATGGCTGCTGGGTTCCAAGGCGCGGTTGTTATCATGGCGGTAGCCCTGAGTGTGGTGTGGCTGGCCAGCCTTTTCCTGTTGGGGCAGGACCTGGGCAAGAGCAAGGCAAAGCCGAAGTTTCGCGAAATTCTGTCCAAGAGCCGGGCCATCAACGTTCTGTCTGCCGCGCGTATGTTCCTGTTCGGTGCCCGGGATATCTGGTTTGTGGTGGCTCTGCCGGTTTATCTGCACACCGTGTTTGGCTGGGATTTCTGGAAAGTGGGCGGTTTCATGGCCGCCTGGGTGATCGGTTACGGCTTTGTCCAGACCATCGCGCCACGCATTACTGGGAATATGGAAGGCAAACAACCCGCGGTGCTCTGGGCGATGGCCCTGGCGCTTATCCCCGCGGCTATCGCGTCTGGTCTGATGGTGGGCTGGACGCCCCAGGTGGTGATTATCGGTGGCCTGTTTTTGTTCGGTGTGCTGTTTGCCATCAACTCCTCGCTGCACAGCTACCTGATTGTCAGCTATGCGCGAGGGGATGGTGTCTCGCTGGATGTGGGCTTCTATTATATGTCGAACGCTGCCGGGCGCTTGCTGGGAACGATCCTGTCCGGCTGGGTGTACCAAGCCTACGGGCTGGAAGCCTGCCTGTGGATCTCTGCCGGGTTGGTTGCCGTAGCGGCACTGCTCTCAGTGCTGCTACCCGACAGGCGAGCGGTCTCCACCGCCTGATCAGGCGGTCTGGGCCGGTACTTCACGGATGCGGCCATGCTCGTCAATGGCCACATAGATGAATAGCCCCTCTGTGACCTTGCGGGCGGTTTTGGCTGTGCGGTCCAGGGTCCAGACCTCAATGTTGATTTTCATGGAGCTGCGTCCCACTTCCACCAACTCACCGTAACAGCCAACCTGGGATCCCACCCGCAACGGTGAAAGAAACTCCATCCTGTCCATGGCCACAGTGGCGTTGCGGCCCTGGGAAATCCGGCCCGCGAGCGTTGCCGCAGCAATGTCCATCTGTTTAACCAGCCAGCCGGCGAACACATCGCCGTTGGGGTTGGTGTCTGAGGGAAGGGGGATTACCTGGATTACCAGTTCGCCCCGGGGCGTGGGTTTGTCGTCATCAAGCGCCGTCATGGATTCAACCTTATCAGTTCGGAATTGTTTTAGTACCCCGCATGTTAGCGGCCTGCGCCGCGTCTGCAAGAAAAATTGAACGTCCTGTTCTATATTTCAGTGGCTGTAACAAAGTTGTCATAGAGTGCCTTTATTGTTCACACATCGGTGAAGCAAACCCGACAATAAAGTCAACGTGACAAATGGAGACTCAACGTGATCAAACTTAGAACAGCCCTTTCAACTGTGGCACTGGCCGGTAGCATCGCCGCCGTGTCGACTCCTGCCATGGCGCGCGACACCATCAGCATCGTCGGTTCCTCTACTGTTTATCCGTTCGCGACGGTTGTGGCTGAGCGCTTTGGTTCTTCAACTGACTTCCCGACTCCGAAGCTTGAGTCAACCGGTTCTGGTGGCGGCCTGAAGTTGTTCTGCGCCGGTATCGGCACCCAGCATCCGGACATCACCAATGCGTCACGTCGCATGAAGACGTCTGAGTACGATCTTTGCCAGAAAAACGGTGTAAAAGACATCACCGAATTCCGCATCGGTTCTGACGGCATCGTGATTGCCAGCTCGCAGAAAGCCGATAACCTGGACATCACCCTTGAGCAGCTGTTCCTGGCCTTGGGCAAGCAGGTTCCTTCACCGGACGACGAGACCAAGCTGGTTGATAACCCCTACGAAAATTGGAGCGACATTGACTCCAGCCTGCCAAACGTTGCCATTCGTGTGATGGGACCGCCTCCGACCTCCGGTACCCGTGATTCCTTCAACGAGCTGGCCCTGCAGGGCGGCTGTGAAGATCTGCCAGCGGTTGCCGACATGAGCGAAGACGACATGGAAGGCGTGTGTCAGAGCGTTCGTGAAGATGGCGCGTTCATCGAAGCCGGCGAGAACGATAACCTGATCGTTCAGAAGTTGATCGACGACAAAGGCCTTTACGGTGTGTTCGGTTACAGCTTCCTGGAAGAGAACGCTGACCGTCTGCAGGCTGCGACGCTGAACGGCAAGGTACCGACGGCTGAAGCCATTGCGGCAGACGAATACCCGGTTGCCCGTTCACTGTTCTTCTACGTCAAGAAAGCCCACGTTGGTGTGGTTCCGGGTATCGCGGAATACGCCGAGTTCTTTGCGAGCCCGAACGCCATGGGCAAGAATGGCTACCTGAAGGACGTTGGCCTGATCGTTCCTCCGCGCGACGCGCTGATGAAGCTGCAGGACAAGGCATCCAACATGCCTAACCTGGCCAAGGAAGAACTGATGTAAGCCAGTCGACAAGGTGTTGACTGACAAGGGTGCGGGTCTTTGAAAGGCTCGCGCCCTTTTGCACGTCTGGAGAGTGGCATGTGCGTACCGCTTTCCAAATGATTACACTTGTGGTCCTTTTTAGCTTGTTACGGGAATTTTCATGCAACCGGCCAATCTGCTTTTACTGACCATCGTGCTGTCGATGGTTGCCTACGGCTTGGGCTATGCCCGATCGCGGTCACTCGCGATGCCGATGGGGGGCATTCGTCATCTCAAGTCCTTGCCCTTCTATTACGGGGCGCGAGCGGCTTTGTGGTGCGGCATTCCCGCGCTGCTGGTGCTTGGGCTCTGGGCAGCGTTCCAGGGAAAGGTTATCCAGACCCTGATTATTGGCTCCCTGCCACAGGAAATGTTGCCGTCGTCCGAGGGCGAGGCGAGTCTTCTGTTGAGCAAAATCAGCAACGTGGCCAGTGGTAGCCTGCCTCCGGGATTTGCAGAAGCACCGATTGTCGAAGCTGCGGAGCGACTGAAGGCGCTGAGGGAACAGAGCCGGATGTTCATGACCACCCTGGTGGTGTCCGTATCAGTGCTGGCGGGGTTCCTGGGCTGGCTCCGGGTTCGCCCGGCACTGAATGCCCGAACGCAAGTGGAGTCGATTCTCAAGTGGCTGTTCTTCGCCTGTGCCGCCCTGGCGATTCTGACCACCATCGGAATCATCTTCTCCGTCGCGTTTGAAACCTTCCGGTTCTTCCAGAAGATTCCGTTCACCGAGTTTATCTTCGGCTCCCAGTGGAGCCCGCAAACCGCATTGCGAGCAGATCAGGTGGCAGCCCAGGGTGCCTTTGGCATGATCCCGCTGTTCACCGGCACGCTGCTGATTTCGGCGATTGCCATGCTGGTTGCCGTGCCGGTGGGATTGCTGTCGGCGATTTACCTCTCGGAGTACGCCAACAAGAAAGTACGCGGTGTGGTCAAGCCATTGCTTGAGATGCTGGCGGGTATCCCGACGGTGGTCTACGGCTTCTTTGCAGCACTTACCGTCGCGCCGTTCATCAGTAACTTCGCGGCCTCTCTGGGTATCGATGCGTCGTCCCAGAGTGCGCTCGCCGCTGGCGGGGTCATGGGCATCATGATCATTCCGTTTGTGTCTTCGCTGTCGGACGACGTTATCAACGCGGTACCGCAAACCCTGCGTGACGGCTCCCTGGCTCTGGGCGCTACCCAGTCGGAAACCATGAAGAAGGTGATTTTCCCGGCGGCACTGCCCGGCATTATGGGCGGGGTGCTGCTGGCGGTCTCCCGTGCCATTGGTGAAACCATGATCGTAGTCATGGCCGCGGGCCTCGCGGCGAATCTGACGGCCAATCCACTGGAAACCGTCACTACGGTTACCGTACAGATTGTCACCCTGCTGACCGGCGACCAGGAATTCGACAGCGCCAAGACCCTGGCGGCCTTCGCCCTCGGCGCGATGCTCTTCCTCGCTACCCTGTTGCTGAATGTGGTGGCCCTGAAAATCGTTCGCAAATATCGGGAACAGTATGACTGATCAACGTTCACAGGCGGAGCTCGTCCGCCAGTCACTCAAACGGCGTTACCGCAAGGAGCGCCGGTTCCGGGCCTACGGCATACTGGCGATTGCGATTGCGCTTTCCGCCCTGGTGGTGCTGTTCGTCGACATTATTGGTAAAGGCTACACCGGCTTCACCAAAACCACGATCACCATGGAAGTCGAGCTCGATGGTGAAATGATGTACCTGGACGACGCCACGGACAAAAAGCAGATCAAGATGGCTGATTTTGTGGAGCCATTGGTGCAGGCGATGATCAAACAGGTGCCGGGTGCAACGGAAGAGAACAGGGATGCCGTCCGTGATCTGCTTAACCCCTACGCGTCCAATGAGCTGCGTGACATGCTCGAGCAGAACCCCGAGTGGCTTGGAACCACCCAAACACTGACTGTTCTGGCTCACACCGACGTGGATGTCTACGTGAAGCATGCAGGTGACGACGCCTATTCCATCAAGCTCAGTGACCGGCAACAGCGCTGGGTGGATCAGTTGGTGGAAAATGAGGTTGTGCAGACGTCCTTCAACGATGTGTTCTTCAGCAGCGGCGATTCCCGTGATCCGTCCCGCGCCGGTATTCTTGGAGCGATCGTCGGGTCCTTGCTGACCATGCTGGTGACACTGGTGCTCTCGTTCCCCATCGGGGTTGCGGCTGCCATTTACCTGGAAGAGTTTGCACCCCAGAACAGGCTCACGGATTTCATTGAAGTGAACATCAATAACCTGGCTGCGGTGCCGTCGATTATCTTCGGTTTGCTGGGCCTGGCGGTGTTCATCAACCTGTTCGGCATGCCTAGATCGGTGCCGGTGGTGGGCGGTCTCGTACTGACGCTGATGACCCTGCCAACCATCATCATTTCCAGCCGGGCGGCCATTAAAAGCGTACCGCCGTCAATCCGGGAGGCTGCCGAAGGTATTGGTGCCTCCAAAATGCAGGTGGTGTTACACCATGTATTGCCGCTGGCCATGCCGGGAATGCTGACCGGTTCCATTATCGGCATGGCGCAGGCACTGGGCGAGACCGCCCCCCTGTTGCTGATCGGGATGGTGGCGTTCATCGTTGATGTTCCGGACGGCTTTTTCGATTCGGCGACGGTACTCCCGGTTCAGGTCTTCCTGTGGGCGGGCAGCCCGGAGCTCGCCTTTATAGAACGTGCGTCAGCAGCCATCATGGTATTGCTGGCATTCCTGGTTAGCATGAACGCACTGGCCATTTGGCTTCGCAAGCGCCTTGAGCGTCGGTGGTAAGGAGATAAGCGATGAATACGATGAACCCAACGATTACCAAAGAAGCCGATCATCAAGAGGTTGAGGCGGTTGCTCCGGTGCGGGAGCAGCCCGAGGAAACGATCATTGAGGAAGGCAAAACGGTGGGAGAGCCTTTTGCCGACAATGCCAAATTCAAGCTTCGCGATGTCAATGTTTCCTACGGTGATACCCGGGCGATCAAGAACATCAGCCTGGATGTGGCGAAGAACGAGGTCATTGCCTTTATTGGACCTTCAGGGTGCGGCAAGTCCACGTTCCTGAGGTGTCTCAACCGGATGAATGACAGCATCGAAATCTGCAAGGTGACGGGGTCACTTCAGTTGGACGATCAGGACATCTATGACCGTCGCCGCGACGTTGTCGAATTGCGTGCGCGGGTGGGCATGGTTTTCCAGAAGCCAAACCCGTTCCCCAAGTCCATTTATGACAATGTGGCCTATGGCCCCCGGATTCATGGCCTGGCCAATCGAAAATCCGATCTTGATGACATCGTCGAGAACAGCCTGCGCAAGGCGGGGCTGTGGGGCGAGGTCAAGGACCGTCTGGATGCGACAGCCACCGGAATGTCGGGCGGCCAGCAGCAGCGTCTGTGCATTGCGCGCGCTATCGCGGTGAGCCCGGAGGTTATTCTGATGGACGAGCCTTGCTCTGCACTGGACCCCATTGCAACCGCGAGGGTGGAAGAGCTGATGGCGGAAATGTCGGAGAGTTACACCATCGTGATCGTGACCCACTCGATGCAACAGGCAGCCCGTGTATCGAATCGAACGGCGTACTTCCACCTGGGGCATCTGGTGGAAGTAAACGAAACCAACAAGGTGTTTACGTCGCCCGAGCACGAACTCACCGAATCCTATATCACCGGCCGTTTCGGTTAACGCCGGTATTGTTGAACACTGGAGAACACAGTCATGCCAGATAAAAAGGACGATGTTTACGGCGATCACATTTCGCACAAGTTCAATGACGAACTGATGGCCCTGAAGAGCGAGTTTCTTGAGATGGGCGGCCTGGTGGAGTCCCAGGTCGACCGTGCGATTACCTCACTGGTGGAAAATGATGGCCACCTGGCGGACGAGGTCCGTGCCACGGACAAGAAAGTCGATCAGATGGAAATCGACCTCGACGAGGAAGCAACCCTGATTATCGCCCGTCGCCAGCCCACCGCGCGTGATCTGCGGTTGGTGATTTCGGTGATCAAGATGGTGGCGGACCTGGAGCGGGTTGGTGACGAGGCCAAGAAAATCGCCAAGTTTGCCATCAAGCTGTCAGAGGAAGGTCAGGCGCCTCGTGGGTACGTGGAAGTGCGCCACATTGGCAATCATGTTCTTAGTATGTTGCACGATGCCCTGGACGCCTTTGCCCGTCTCGATTCTGAGCAGGCGCTGCGGATCATGAAGGAAGACAAGCGGGTAGACGAGGAATACCAGGCGGCCACGCGGACGTTGCTGACGTTCATGATGGAAGATACCCGTAACATTTCCCGCTGTATGTCGGTGATGTGGATTCTCCGCGCCCTGGAGCGGGTGGGGGATCACGCCTGCAACATTGCCGAGAATGTGATCTTCATGGTCAAGGGTGAGGATGTTCGGCATACGCCGGTGGAGGAAGCTGAGAAGGTCGTCGGGCGCTGAGTTCGTAGCCTTCTGGTGCGGGTGTTCCCGCAGGGCAGGAGGCACCGTTCAGGACACCCCCGTGAATACGTCCATGTAGGGCTCGGTCGCGCCATCCCTGGCGCTCCACGGTCCTGAACAGTGCCTCCCGCCCGGCTTCGTAAATATCTCAGATATCGCCGGCGCTCAAGGCGATCAGCCTTGTTTCAATTTATCGGTATACGGCGGCCAACCGAGGGGCTTGCCGGCCAGCAGGTGCAGGTGGATGTGGAATACCGTCTGGCCTGAATTTTCGCCGCAGTTCATGACGACCCGATAGCCATCGTCGGCGAAGCCCATCTCCTTCGCCAGCTTGGCGGCAACCCAGTACAAGTGGCCCACCAACTCCCGGTCTCCTTCCTCAATATCGTTGATTGTTGCGATTTCCTTTTTCGGGATAATCAGCAGGTGCACCGGTGCCTGTGGGTTAATGTCCTTGAACGCCAGGCTGATGTCGTCTTCGTAAACGATGTCCGCCGGGATTTCCCGGTTCATAATCTTGGTGAAAATGGTTTCTGCCATGATGATTCCCTGTTGATGAGTTGAGGCTTGTGAAACGCTTTACAGTTGCTTCATCCCCGGCAGCCGCTCCGCCAGTTGGCGAATCAGCGGGGGCAGTTCGTCGTCGATGCCCATAGCGTATTTGGCCACCCGGTTTCTGGCAAATGGCATTGCTTTCGTGGCGCCCAGGCCCAGATTGCGCAACAAGTGCAGAGGCGGCGTGCGGTTGCTGAACAGGTGGTAGAACACGTCCATCGCCATCATCATACGGCGGTTGGCCGGGCGGCGTTGTCGCTCGTATTTGGTCAGCCACGCCGGATCGGCCAGGTCGCAGCCTGCGCGTTTGGCCTCGCGGATGACGGTCTGCAGGCAGAGGGCGTCCTGGAAGCCCAGGTTGACGCCCTGGCCAGCCAGCGGGTTGATCGTGTGGGCGGCGTCACCTGCCAGCACGACACGATTGTTCACATAGGTTTTGGCGTGCTGGCGGGCAATCGGGAAGCTGGCTTTGGCTTCAATGTGCGTCAGCAGAGGTAATTCCGGCGGGAAGGCGTTCTGTATTTCTGCCATCAACGCACGGTCGTCCAGCGATTTCAGGCGCGCTAGTTGCTCCGGCGAGTCATACCAAACCAGAGAGGCCCAGCTTTCGCCATTGCCCGCGGAATGCAGCGGCAGGAAAGCTCGTGGGCCGGACGGGTAGAAGCCCTGCCAGGTGATGTCCTCAACCGCGCCCTGGTAGCGAACCGAAATGACCATTGCCTGTTGCTGGTACTGGTCCCGGGTTACGCCGATGCCCGCCAGTTCCCGGACGCCGGAGGCCGCGCCATCGGCGCCCACCACCAATTGGCACTCGAGTTCGGTGCCGTCCTCCAGGGTCACAGCAGCGTGGTTGTTGCCGTTTTCGAGGTGACTGACGGCGTTGTCGGGAAACAGGGAAACCGAGTGCAGAGCCGCGGCGCTGTTCCACAACGCCTGCTGGGTAATGCGATTCTCCACGATATGCCCCAGGTGTCGGGCGGACAGATTGCTGGCGTCAAACACCACATCGGCGACCTTGCGGGGCAGCAGGTTGCTGAGTGGGTGGCGGGTCTCGTCCCATACCGCCAGGCGGGCGTAGGGTGTGGCACGCATGGCGAGCATGCTGGGCCAGACGTCAAGATCGTTGAGGTAGCGCTCACTGCCGGCGCTGAGGGCTGACACGCGGATGTCTGGAGGCAGCGAGGGATCGAATTCGGGGGCGGAGCCACGGTCAACCAGGGCCACGCGGAAGCCACTGCGGCCAAGTCCGGTCGCGAGGGCAGCACCGACCATGCCGGCACCGACAATCACAATATCAAAGGCTTGAGTCATAACGGGTTCCTGTCTGGTACGCCCAGTTTACGCGATGGGCGCATCCAGACAAGCCGTCCGGATCAAGCCTGGGCCGGTTTTTGGTGTCAGTAACCGGCCAGGTTGGCGGTGGGGCTGCCGGTCAGGGACTCAGCCCTGCGGGCGCGGCCCTTGAGCCAGGCTGGCTTTTGCGCGCCTGGTTTTACAAATCCCTGCTCCAGCACCATCGGATGCACGAGTTCCAGGAAATCTGACGTTTTCATGTGGATGGATTCGGTGTGGCTGCCAGCGGCAAAGGCGAGTTCCGGTTGCCGGGTCAGAGCCTCTGCGCAATACACGGACATATCAAACAGGTTGCCGAATGGCGGCATGGCGCCCACTTCGCACTCGGGGAAGCGGTCCTGAAATTCCTGTTCGTCCGCAAGATCGACAAAATCGGTATCCAGGATGTGGGTCAGTCGGTCCCAACGGATACGCCAGGTAGCGGGCATGACCAGCATGGCCATTTTGCCATCCAGTTCAATAATGACGGTTTTCACCACCCGGTCGCCGGCGATTTTGACGTGATGGGCGAGTTGCTGGGCGGAAAACGCAGGGGGGTGAGACAGGCACATGTATTCCACGCCTGCCTGATCAAGGTATTCCTTCAACTGCTGTACCGGCATAGTGACAACCTCCTACCAGCAATGACAGCGGTACTGGAACCGGTGATATTCCTGAACCGGTTCCGGTGACTGGCGGTGACGCCGCTAATGCGACTGCACCGCCATTACTGGTCAGCTTAGTTGAGGCTGTACAGAATGCGAGTAACAGTGTGTGTTAATGAGATACCAATCACTCGGATTTGTAGACATGCACATCCCGCTGTGGGAACGGAATGGTAATGCCCTCGGCGTCGAACGCCTTCTTCACTTTCTCGTGCATGTCCCAGTAGTACGGCCAGAGGTCATCGGTGGCGACCCAGGCCCGGAACATCAGGTTAACGGAGTTGTCGCCAAGACTGCCCACGCAGATACGGGGTTCCGGATCCTTCAGTGAACGTTCGTCCTCGTCGAACAGGCGCTTCAGAATGGCCTTGGCCTTGTCGATGTCGTCGTCGTAGTGAATACCGAAAGTCATGTCACAGCGGCGCTTGTCGTAGATGCTGACGTTCACCAGGGTGGCGTTGGACAGGCTGCCGTTGGGAATGACGATGCGGCGGTTATCGAAGGTATTTACCACCGTGTAAAGAATCTGAATCTCCGCGACGGCACCCAGGTAGCCCTGAGCTTCGATGGTGTCACCGACTTTGAATGGCTTGAAGATCAGAATCAGTACGCCGCCGGCAAAGTTGGCCAGGCTACCCTGCAGCGCAAGGCCGATGGCAAGGCCAGCAGCACCAATAACAGCGATAAAGGACGTCGTAGCGATGCCGATCATCGACGCGACGGAGATCAGCAGCATCACCTTGAGGATGGCGCTTATCAGCCCACACAGAAATTTGTTGAGTGTCGGGTCTTTTGCACCCAGCTTTTTATCGAGAACCCCGATGCAACGATTGATCAGCCAGAGGCCGAGTACCAGCGTGATGATGGCCAGGACGACCTTTGGGGCGTAGGTCATGATCAACGAGAGTGCCTGGTCCCATAGCTCCGAGGCATTAATGTCGGTTCCCAGAAGATCTTCCATTCAGTGACTCCTTGTTCGGTAGTAGTGGCTTATTACTTTAAATATGACAGGGACAACGGCTGTTCAATTGATATTTGCCTGCGTTTTGTTATAGCAGAGGTTTGTGGCAAACGTACAACATGCGCGTCCAGTTTGGGTGGGAGCGTTGTACGTTGTAAATCAACGACTGGCCCACCCGATGATGGTTTCCGGCCCGCCCTTCACAATAATGCGGCCTTCCTTCTGGCTGAGCTGGTAGTCATACATGGGGTCGTAGTAGTCCTGCAACAGTGCCTCGATCCATTCATGGTGCGCACCGGTCTCCCCGGTTCGGTGCTGGCGGTCGAGGGCATCCTCCATCATCTGCCGTAGTCGGCTATGGCGCTCACCGCCGAGGCGTTTCCGGATTCTGTCGAGGGCGCTGAGAAGGTAGTCGCGAAAGTTGAGCCAGCCTGCTTCTGTGCCGTCGCGTTCCACGTAGTCGGCCGTCATCTGGTCAACATAGTCTTCGCGGATGATTCGTACTCGCTCCTCGATCGGTTGATCCAGCACCATCAGGGGTGCTGCTGCCATTCGGTTTCTGAGGCTTTCCGGCAGGGCGCATCGGCCCACCAGTCTGCTTTCATCTTCCAAATACACCGTCCCGCCGACGTGATGATGGGCCTTGAGCATGGCCACGGCCAGGCGGTTTTCGAAATCAATCTGTGACGGTTGGGACGTTACCTGACGACCGAAGCTGGAGCCACGATGGTTTGCCAACCTTTCAAGGTCAACAGGATTGGGCAATTGATTCAGCACGCGGGTTTTGCCGGTGCCGGTGCGGCCGCTGAGAATAACGAACTCGGACGATGCCGTGAGGGCTTCCAGGCTGTCGATCAGGAAGCGGCGCATGGCCTTGTAGCCACCCTGGATGAGCGGAAACTCGATGCCAGAGTCTTTGATCCACTGCTGGGTCAGCCGCGAACGCAGGCCGCCGCGGAAGCAGAACAGGTAGCCGTTCGGGTTTGTGGCGGTAAATCGCTTCCAGGCTTCGATGCGTTGCGCCTTGAGATCCCCGGAAACCAGTTGGTGGCCCAGTTCAATGGCCTTGTCCTGACCTTTTTCCTTGTAGCAGATACCGACCCTGTGGCGTTCCTCGTCGTTCATCAGGGGCGCATTGATAGCATTCGGGAAGCTGCCCTTGCAGAACTCGATCGGGGCCCTTACGTCCATGAGCGGAACGTCGTTCAGGAACAGGGAGAGATAGTCGCTGGTATCAGGTCTGGACGGCATGGCAGGTTTGGGTTCGTACGGGAAATGAGGCAGCAGTATAACGAACATGCTGGTTTTTTGCTCGCCTGCGGGTGTGCCGCCGCGCCGCTGCCGCTACAATGCGTGCCTTGCCATGCCTGTGTTCCGGAGTAACCATGACCCCCGACATTCTAGATCAGCATCTTGGAAAAACCCTCAGCCGGGGGCAGGTTGCCGTTACAGCCCCGGCGGGTTGCCCCGACATCGTCCTCTACCTGTTCGACCCAGGAGTACTGGAAGGCCCGCTAAGCCATGAAGAGGCGCAGGCGGTGGTTGCTGAGCCGGCGTACTGGTCGTTTTGCTGGGCCAGTGGACAGGTATTGGCGGCCTATATCCTCGCACATCCACATCTGGTGAAAGGCAAAAAGGTGTTGGATTTTGGATCCGGTTCCGGGGTGGTGGCTATTGCTGCCGCAATGGCCGGGGCGAGGGAGGCCATCGCCTGTGATATTGACCAGGCTGCACTGGATGCGGCAGCGGCGAACGCCAGGTTAAATGGCGTGTCGGTGACCCTGAGCGCCGATTGGGCAACGCGGCCGAGCGATGTGGACGTTGTGACCGCGGCGGACGTGTTGTATGACCCGGAAAATCGCCCGCTGCTGACCGAGTTCAGGCGAGCCGCGCCTTTGGTGATACTGGCGGATTCTCGCTTGCGGAACCTGGGTGACGACCAATACCGGCAGCAGGGCGTAATCGAAGGCCGCACCTGGCCAGACCTGAATGAATTTGAGGAGTTTAATCGGGTGCGGGTGTACCTGGCAGGCCAGAGCTCGATGACCTGAGAGCGGGCGAAAAAAAGGGCAACCTTTCGGTTACCCTTTTTCGGAACAGGTGTCGCGTCCCTGCGCTGTTGGCAACTACCTTGTTGCCGATTTCCCTTGCCAGTCCCTGGTGCCGGCGTCCGAGCCGGCGATCCGAAGAGGTCTCCCTTAAGCGAGCCATCCCTGTGTCCCTGCTTCTCCCTGCATCCAATTGCCGGGGTGCATCCAGTGCGTCGTCCATTTCCCTGTCATCCTTGATGTAAACACTATACCAACCGCAGTTTTACAAACATGTGAACTGTGCACGCCAGAGCAGCTGTGCTGGTGGTGGTTCTGTTATAAGTTCTTTAATATCAGTTAATTGAGATATCGGCGGGTATTCCTGTCGGAGAAACCTACGCTATGTCGCAGCAAGATCTTACGAGTTTGTAGGATATATCTCACACAAGTTCGGGTTGATGTCTCAAGTCCGGTGGGTGGTGCTTTATTGACGGCTGTTGGCGTGAACGATGGGACGGTCGTTTTGCGTGCGTGGCCTTATAAATCCGGGACACGGTAGTAGCCCGATAGCAATGCCTGCAGCGTCGGCGAGAATATCGGCAATGGCAAAGGTGCGGTAGGGTAGCTGGGCCTGGACAAGCTCAATGCCCAGCCCGAACGCCAGCAGGCCGATGACAATCCACAATTTCCCCAAGCCCGGCCAGGCCAGCCGGGTAACCACCGCCAACTGCAAGAATGCCAGCAGGTGATTGACTTTGTCGCTGGCTGCCGAGGGAATCGGGTAGGGTTGGCTGGTGGTTGCAAGGTAAATGATGGCGGCGGCCGAAAGAACCAGTATTGCCCGCCAAAAAGGCTGATACTCGAGCAGAATCAGAATGCGTTGCCTCAGGAATGCCATGGTCACCGTCGGGCTGTGGTGGAGTTTGCAACATGATATGCTTTGCGCCCCGTCACTGTCATCGAAGCTGAGGTGCTGCGAGGTATGTTGAAAGGTAATTTTTTCCGCGGCCTGGGTTACCTTGGAGAAGGGTTCCGGCTGATACGGCAGCCTGGACTGAGATTGTTCGTTGTTATCCCCCTGGTTATTAATATTCTGTTATTCGGCCTACTGTTCTACTTTCTGGCTGAACTCTTTGCAGCGATGATTGCCACAGCCATGAGCTGGTTACCGGATTGGGCGTGGCTACAAAGCCTCGACTGGTTGTTCTGGATTCTCTACGGCGCCGTCATCCTGTTGATGTTGGCTTACGGGTTCGTGATCCTGGCGAACCTCATCGGCTCGCCCTTCTACGGTTACCTCGCGGAGCTGACGGAAAAGCACCTGACCGGTCAGGAGGTCAGCACCGATGATGGTTGGAGCCAGATCATACGGGATATTCCCCGCTCTCTCTGGCGGGAGGTGCAGAAAATCCTCTACTACCTGCCCAGGGCCATTGGCCTTTTCATCATCGGTGTTATCCCGGTGGTCAATCTGGTGGCGGCCGTGCTGTGGTTCGTCTTCAATTGCTGGATGATGTCGCTGCAGTACGTGGACTACCCGGCGGACAACCATCGGGTCAGTTTCCCGGCCTTGCGGCGGCTACTGGGTGACACTCGCCTGTCGGCCCTCGGGTTTGGCCTGCCGGTGGCATTGGCGGCCATGGTGCCGGTGCTGAACCTGGTGGTGGTGCCTGCCGCGGTTTGTGGTGCCACCGCCTATTGGGTGCGTGAGAACGGTCCCTCGAACACAGACGTATAAAGCAGTTACGGTGATTTAAATCTGTCGGAGGTTTCTTGGATACATCGGAATTTGTAATTGGTCAGCGCTGGGTCAGCCACAGCGATACCGCGCTCGGCCTTGGTATTGTCACGGACATCTCAGGCCGCCGTGTAACGCTGGGTTTCCCGGCGGCGGATGAGGAGCGCACCTACGCCATCGACAATGCTCCGCTGTCGAGGATCATCTACCAGATTGGCGAGGCTATCGAAACCTTCGATGGCGAACGTTACATCGTGAGGGCCGTGGAGGATATCGGCGGTGTGCTGATGTACCACGCCGATGACGGCGGAGAGAACCTGATCCATGTTTCCGAGGTAAAACTCAGCAGTTCCGTGGACTTTTCCGCCCCCCACCAACGGCTGTTTGCCGGCCAGTTTGATCGCAATGGTGCGTTTCGCCTGCGGATGGCCACCGCGCAACACCTTGACCGGTTACGTGCATCCTCGGCTCAGGGCCTGATCGGTGCGCGCACGCAGCACTTGCCACACCAGATTTACATTGCCCACGAAGTGGCAACACGTTACGCCCCCCGGGTTCTGCTGGCGGACGAAGTGGGGTTGGGCAAAACCATTGAGGCCGGCCTGATCCTTCACTATCAGCTGCACACCAGTCGTGCCCGTCGGGTGCTTATCGTGGTGCCGGATTCATTGATGCATCAGTGGTTGGTGGAAATGCTGCGGCGGTTCAACCTGCGATTCTCGATCATTGATCGCAGCCGGTATGAGGCCATGGAGGATCTGGAGGGGTTGTCGGAAGAGGATGACGACCTGACCGATGCCGATGAAAACCCGTTTGAGAGTGAACAGCTTGCACTGTGCAGCCTGGATTTCCTGATGACCAGCGAACAGGCCCAGGCGGATGCCATTGCCGCCGGTTGGGACCTGATGGTGGTGGATGAGGCCCATCACCTGGCCTGGAGCCCGGAGGTGGCGAGCCCTGAATATCGGCTGATTGAGCAGCTTTCAGAAGCCAGCAATGGCTTGTTGCTGTTGACCGCAACCCCGGAGCAGGTGGGGGTGGCCAGCCACTTCGCTCGCTTGCGGTTACTGGACCCGGCACGCTTTCACGATCTGGAGACTTTCCGGGAAGAGGAAAAGCAGTACGAAGTGATCAATGGGGTGGTTTCCCATATCCGAGAGCAAGGCATAACCGCTGTCTCCGACACGGATCGGAAAGCCCTCGAGGGCTGGCTGGGTGATGAGCTGGAAGGTTTGATGGCGTCCCAGGAGCCGGCACAGGCCGTGGTTGATGCATTGCTGGACCGTCACGGTACCGGTCGTGTGCTGTTCCGGAACACCCGCGCCGCCATCAAGGGGTTCCCGGAGCGCCATCCGCTACCGGTTGCGTTACCCTGCCCGGAACTCTACCAGCAGGGAGATGTTTGTCAGGGGGTAGCCGGGTTAACGCCCGAAACGGCTG
The DNA here is from genome assembly GCF_002352785.1 of Marinobacter sp. UBA2688. Lineage (NCBI taxonomy): Bacteria > Pseudomonadati > Pseudomonadota > Gammaproteobacteria > Pseudomonadales > Marinobacteraceae > Marinobacter > Marinobacter sp. UBA2688. The sequence continues at coordinate 334,013 of NZ_DELU01000024.1, read as the reverse complement.
TGGACGAAGAACAATGGCTGGCGGAAGATCCCCGTGTCGCCTGGCTGGAGAAGACCCTGACCGGCCTGAAGCCGGCCAAGGTGGTGGTGATCTGTGCCCACGCTTCGACCGCCATGGCTCTGGAGCACTACCTGCAACTGCGTGCCGGTATCCGCAGCGCTGCCTTCCATGAACATCTGAGCCTGATCGAGCGGGATCGCGCCGCAGCTTACTTCGCTGATACTGAACAGGGCGCCCAGGCACTGATCTGCTCGGAAATCGGCAGTGAGGGGCGCAATTTCCAGTTCGCCCATCACCTGATCCTGTTCGATCTGCCCGCCAACCCGGACTTGCTGGAACAGCGCATCGGCCGGCTCGACCGGATTGGCCAGACCGACACCATCGACATCCATATCCCCTACCTGCAGGGAACGGCCCAGGAGGTCCAGTACCGTTGGTTTGAGGACGGCGTGAACGCGTTCAATGAAAGTTGCTCTGTGGGTGTCGCTGTCCACGATCATGTGGCCGTGCAGTGGCAGGCCGTCATTGATGGTGCGACGGACGACCTGCCGGCGCTGGTGGATGCTTCGCGGGCCGAGGCCGAGCGCCTGCGTACGTTGCTGCGCAACGGCCGCGACGCGCTCATCGAGCTTAACTCCTGCCGTCCGGACGTGGCGGAGGCGTTGATCAGCCAGATCGAATCCGAGGAAGAATCCGCCCAGGTACGTGACTATATGATCGAGGCCTGCGATATCCTCGGCGTTGATGTCGAGGATCATTCCGAGCATGCCGACGTGCTGAGGCCGGGCGAGCAATACCAGGCCGGACACGTGACCGAGCTGCCGGAAGACGGCCTGACCGTTACCTGGAGTCGTCAGCAGGCTCTTGAGCGCGAAGACATGGCCTTCATGAGTTGGGAGCATCCGCTGGTGACCGGTATCATGGAATCGGTCACCAGTTCCGGGCTGGGCAAGGCGGCTTTGGCCAGTATGACGGTCAAGGCGCTGCCACCCGGCACTCTGTTGCTGGAGGCCCTGTATACCGTGCATTGCCCGGCGCCTGAATCGCTGCAGTTGTCCCGGTACCTGCCGGTCTCGCCGTTGAGGCTGCTGGTGGATGTGAACGGACGTGACTTGTCGGCAACCCTGCCTCATGACCGGCTCAACGACATGTGCTCGAACATCCGCAGGCGCACCGCTCAGGCCATCGTGCCGCAGATTCGCCCGCAGGTGGAAACCATGGTCGATCATGCCGAACGCCTTTCCGAGCCGCACCTGGAGCCCCTGAGAGCGTCGGCCCTGGCCCGGGTCAGAGACGTGTTCGGCCCGGAAATCCAGCGTCTTGAGGCGATGAAGAAGGTCAATCCGACCATTCGTAACGACGAAATCGACTTCTTCCGTAAACAGTTGGACGCCGCAGAGACGTTACTGGGGCAGGCCAGCCTGTCCCTGGAAGGCATTCGCGTTATTGTAACTGCCTGATGGTGAACCAGTTGCTGGTCAGGATTCATCTGATCAGGTAGGTTGAACGTAACAGAATGTAGTTTTTGACATTCAAAACCACGGACGACAGAGAGTATCCATGATGACTTTCATACTGTTTCTTGCTGCTGTTACCGGCCTTCTTGTTGTGATGCGCAAGGAATCCGGTGCCAAACCCGCTATCGGGGTGATGGTGGTAACAGGCGTGCTTTCGCTTTTCCTGGCGTCGGGATTGCTCGCGCTCATACTGTTTATCGGCGCCGCCGTTACCGCCGCTGCAGGTCTGCCGGGATTTCGCCGGAGCTGGCTGACCCCGCGGGTATTCGCCATGTTCAAGAAAGTGGCTCCCAAGGTGTCCGAGACCGAAAAGGTGGCCCTGGAAGCGGGGACCGTCAGTTGGGATGGCGAGCTGTTTACCGGGCGTCCCGACTGGCACAGCCTGCTGATCAACCGCAACACGGGCCTGTCTGAGAAAGAGCAGGCCTTTGTGGACAACCAGTGTACCCAGGCCATTTCCATGTGTAACGCCTGGGACCTGGCCGTTGAACGTGCTGATCTGCCGGCGGATTTGTGGGAGTTCCTCAAGAAAGAGAAATTCTTCGGCATGATCATTCCCGAGGAATACGGCGGCCTGCACTTCTCCGCCAAGGCCCAGACAGCGGTGTTGCAGAAGCTGGCGGCCAACGAAATGCTGATGGTCACCGTGGGCGTGCCCAACTCCCTCGGCCCTGGTGAGCTACTGGTCAAGTACGGCACCGACGAACAGAAGAACCACTATCTGCCCCGGTTGGCGGATGGTCGCGAAATTCCCTGCTTCGGCCTGACTGGCCCCCGCGCCGGTTCCGACGCCACCTCGCTGCCGGACACCGGTGTGGTCTGCAAGGGCGAGTTCGAGGGCAAGGAAGTGCTGGGCCTGCGTCTCAACTTCGAGAAACGCTGGATTACCCTGGCGCCGGTTGCGACTGTGGTTGGTCTCGCCTTCCGCATGTTCGACCCCGACGGGCTGCTCGGTGACACCAAGGACTATGGGATTACCTGTGCGCTGATTCCCCGCAATACCAAGGGCATGGAAATCGGCCGCCGGCATTGTCCCATCGGCACACCATTCATGAACGGCCCCATCAAGGGCACCGACGTGTTCATTCCGCTGGATTACATCATCGGTGGCCAGGAAATGGCCGGGCAGGGCTGGCGCATGCTGGTTGAGTGTCTGTCCGTCGGACGCTGCATCACCTTGCCATCCGGCGCGGCCGGAGCGGCTGCCTACTCAGTGGGCACCGCTGGCGGCTTCACCCGCATCCGTCGCCAGTTCAATACCCCGGTGGCAGACATGGAAGGCGTGCAGGAGCCTCTGGCCCGCATTGCTGCCAAGACCTACATCGCCCAGTCGGCAGTGAATCACACCGCGAACATGATCGACAAAGGCGAAAAACCGGCGGTACCGTCGGCGATTCTCAAGTACCACCTGACCGAATTCCAGCGCGGTGTCCTGACCGACGCTATGGATGTGCATGGTGGTAAGACGGTCACCCTTGGCCCCCGCAACTACCTGGGTATCGGCTTCAGTGGTGCGGCGGTTTCCATCACTGTGGAAGGCGCCAACATCATGACCCGCAGCCTGATGATCTTCGGTCAGGGTGCAATACGCTGTCATCCCTATGTACTGAAGGAACTGGCGGCCAAAGACAACGATGACATCGACGCGTTTGACGATGCCTTTTTCGGCCACGCTGGCCTGATCTTCGGCAACGCTGCTCGTGCGTTCACCCAGGCTCTGGGTATCGGCAAACCCGACGTGCCGTTTGACCACAATGCACGCAAATACGCCCAGGGTGTGGCCCGCTTTAGCGCCGCCTTCGGCCTGTGTGCCGACGCCGCGATGACCACGCTGGGGTCGGAACTGAAAATGCGTGAGCTGATTTCCGCCCGCCTTGGTGATGTGCTGGCCAATCTTTACCTGGCCTCCATGGTGCTCAAGAACTGGCATGAAACCCAGCCGGTTGACGGTGAGCGCGACCTGATGGAGTACAGCATGGCGCTGTTGCTGAACCGAGCGGAAACCGCCATGGAAGAATTCCTCCAGAACCTTCCTAACCGCCCGGTCGCTATGGCCTTGCGTGCCATCACCATGCCCCTCGGCCGTCGTTGGGACCAGCCCCATGATGATCTGGCCCGCAAACTGGCAAAAGCCATCTCCACCGATACCCCCGTGCGGGAGAAGCTGTTGGCCGGAGCCTGGACGACGGCTGGCGAAGGCAAGGGTGCGGTTGAGAATCCCATTGCTCAGTACAACTATTTGCTGAAGGATTACGACAAGGCCGAACAGCTGTATCGCAAAGTCACCAAGGCGTATGCCAAGGGCCAGTTGCCGATGGACGCGCTGCATCCGGAAGAACGCTTCGAAGCCGCACTGGAAGCGGACATCTTCACCAAGGAAGAGGCCGAGTTTATGCGCGAGTACGAAGCCGTGGTCCTGGAAATGCTGACCGTCGACGACTTCCCGTTCGACGAGTTTGCTCGTAACAAAGACACGCTGATCGACCACAACCCGGCCTGACAGAGGGTATAGGGGTTTGGATTGAGGATGCCGGATGGCAACATCCGGCAGACACCAAATCATGAGGTAATTTGGGAATGTGGCTATCAATCCTGGCCGTAAGCGCCGGAGCCGTCATCGGCGCTAACCTGAGATGGGCACTGGGCCTTTGGCTCAACAGCAGCTACCACGCCATTCCCTACGGCACCCTCGCCGCCAACCTCTCCGGCGGCTGGCTTGTTGGCCTGCTTATTGGCTATTTCGTTCATGGCACCTCGTTGGCACCGGAGTGGCGCCTGTTTGCCATTACCGGCCTTTGCGGCGCCCTGACCACCTTCTCCACCTTCTCCCTGGAAATGCTTTCCGCTATCCAGGAAGGCAAATGGAGCATGGCTCTGGCTGGAATTCTGGCCCATGTTGTTGGCTCTATCCTCATGACAGCACTGGGAATTTACACCTTCGGGCTGGTCCGGGGATGATGGGTAACACTACGTACGGAATAAATGAAAAATACGCTTGGCAATCCCAAAAACAAAGAGTAGAGTTATTTACGTAGGAAAGATTCAGTAAAGCTTTCATGAATAAGACGTACCTCCGCAGTTAGTAGTGACCGTCCTGTTTTTGATTCCGCGAATTCTGTATTTCCGTAAACGCTGATCAGGCATCACGACGATGGCCTGGCGGCAAGATAAAATGATTGATTTCAGGAAGTTTAAGTATGTCTACTACTACCGGCACTGTTAAGTTCTTCAACGAAGCAAAAGGCTTTGGCTTTATCACTCGTGAAGGCGGCCCGGACGTATTCGTTCACTACAGCGCAATTCAGGGCAGCGGCTTCAAGACCCTGGCAGAAGGCCAGCAGGTTGAGTTCACCGTTACCCAGGGCCAGAAAGGTCCTCAGGCGGAAAACGTTACTGCTATCTAACGGATAGTAGGGCACCGCCAGAAAGGCAGCCTCGGCTGCCTTTTTTTGTGGGTGGATTTTGTGATTCCCACCCGAATGTGACATCTTTTATCCCCTGCCGTCGGGCGATCGCCCAACCTTAGTTTGCTCAGGGCCTGCTATGTTGAACACCCTCAAAGCTGTCTGGATCCTGTTTTGGGCTGCACTGCTCACGCTGATCCTGTTCCTGCCTATTGTTATCGCCGCACTTGCCGGCCGCAATGGCAACGCCGCCTTTCACGGCACCCAGGTATACGCCTGGTGCATGCTTAGACTCACCGGAATCCGCCTTGAAGTCAGCGGACGCGAGCACATCGACCCGGCCCAGCGCTACGTTATCCTCAGCAACCATGCGTCCTATTTTGATCCCCCGGCCCTGGTGCTGGCATTGGGGCTGCAATACCGCTGGGTGATCAAGAAAGAGCTGCGTAAGGTGCCACTGTTTGGCCTGGCGCTGGAGACCTCGCGTAACCTTTTCATTGACCGATCAAAAGGCAGTGATGCGCTGGAAAGTATCAAGCGCGGCGTCGCCCAGTTGCCCGAAGGCACCAGCATCCTGATGTTTCCCGAAGGCACCCGATCCTGGGATGGCAAACTGCTGCCCTTCAAGAAAGGCGGGTTCGTCATTGCCCGCGACGGCGAACTACCCGTTCTACCGGTGACGATCCGGGGCTCCCATGACCGACTCCCCAAGGGAACCGCGGTATTCTCGCCAGGTTTGATCGAGATTATTGTTCATCCGCCGGTAGCCACCGCCGGACGTGAGGTGAGGGAAGTTCAGGAAGAAGTGAAGGGCACCATAGAAGGTGCCCTCTGAAGGGCAACGATCAGTCGCCGAAAACGTCTTCGTAGAGCCGCAGGGTGCCCTCCCAGGAACGTTTTGCAGCCTGCTCGTCGTAGGCGATGGGCATATTGAATTCCTCGGCGACCTTATCCGCTCCCGGATTGGTGAACGAGTGCATGACACCGGGAAAACTGACCAGCGTTAGATCGGCCCCGGCATCCTGCATTTCTTTCACCAGACCGGACACCTGATCCGAGGGCACCATCTTGTCCGCACCACCGGTGTAGACGTGAATCCTGGGCTGAACCTTGCCGGCTTCGGCTTTGATGGGGCTGCCCAGCGCGCCGTGATAGCTGACTACGGCATCCAGATCCACACCCAGGCGTGCCATGTTCAGTACCACGGCACCGCCAAAGCAATAACCCTGGGCGGCAATCCTGCTGCCGTCGACACTGTTGTGCTTCGCGAGCAACTCCTTGGCGGCCATGAAGCGAGCCTTAACCTGATCAATATCCTTGGTCGCCTCCTTCATAAAGGCCTGCGCATCTTCGGGATGTTCGGCGAGTTTGCCGGAGCCATACATATCCAGCGCAAACGCCGTGTAGCCGGCCGCTGCCAACTTTTCCGCCTGCTCACGGGCAAACTCATTGTGCCCCCACCATTCGTGAACCACCAGAACGCCTGGGCGCTTGCCTTCGGCTTCGTCGTCGTAGGCCATGTAGCCGGTAAACGTTTTGCCGTTTACGGTGTACTCCACGGTTTCTGTCTGCATGTCGGCTGTCACCTGTCCACTTGCCAGGGTAAGGGCTACTGCGAGTGAGAGCGGCGCTGCCGCCAGGGCATGCCTGTATCTGTTCATTGGTTCCTGCTCCGTTTGGGTCGATTGCGTGGATTGCTTCGGGTTTTACGCCGAGGCCCATTAAACCGATGCATTCAATTGCTACTGCCGGTGTCAGACCTTTTTACTACACTTTACCCGATGAGACATCGTTTACCCGACGGATTCAAGGGGTCAGGCATGAAGATAGGCGTACCGAAGGAGATCAAGAATCACGAGTACCGGGTGGGAATGACACCGGCGGCGGTCCATGAGCTGTGTGGCCACGGCCACAGTGTTTGCGTTGAGACGAATGCTGGTGCTGCCATCGGCTTCACGGACGATGATTATGTGAAGGCCGGGGCCGAGATTCTGGAAAACGGAACGGCGGTATTCGAGGCAGCCGACATGATCGTCAAGGTCAAGGAACCCCAGGCGGAAGAGCGAGCCTTGTTGAAGTCCGGCCAGACCCTCTTTACCTACCTGCACCTTGCGCCGGATCAGGCCCAGACCGATGACCTGGTAGCGTCAGGGGCAACCTGTATTGCCTATGAAACAGTCACCGACAGCCACGGGCGGCTGCCGCTACTGGCCCCTATGTCGGAAGTGGCGGGGCGGATGTCGATTCAGGCTGGTGCCCACTGCCTGGAAAAATCCCTCGGCGGTCGAGGTGTGCTGCTGGGCGGTGTGCCGGGTGTGAGCCCTGCGCGGGTAACTGTGGTTGGCGGTGGTGTGGTGGGTCAGAACGCTGTCGCTATGGCCATTGGCCTGGGGGCCCATGTAACGGTCCTCGACCGCAATATGGACGTACTGAGAAATCTTGACCATCTCTATGGCAACCGCATCAGCACGTTGTTCTCAACCGCCGCGACCCTGGAGGAAGCGGTGATCGAGTCGGATCTGGTCATTGGCGGCGTGCTGATTCCCGGAGCGTCCGCACCCAAGCTGGTGACCCGTGATATGGTCAGCCGTATGCCCGAAGGCAGTGTTATCGTGGATGTAGCCATTGATCAGGGCGGTTGTACTGAAACTTCGAAACCCACCACGCACGATGCGCCTACCTACGTTGTGGATGGGGTGGTGCACTACTGTGTCGCCAATATGCCGGGCGCGGTGGCAAGAACCTCCACTCTGGCGCTGAATAATGTAACACTGCCGTTTATCGTCGCCCTGGCCAACAAGGGACCGGAAAGGGCGATGAAGGACGACCCCCATCTGCGCAACGGCCTCAACGTGTTTCAGGGCAAGGTCACTTTCCGCGAGGTGGCGGAATCCACCGGCTATGAATTTGCAGATCCTGACAACCTGCTCTGATAGCAACGTCATTCAAACAAGGAGATTTCATGAAACTGATCGGTTCCACCACTTCCCCCTATGTTCGCCGTATCAGGCTGCTACTGGATGATAGTGACCATGAATTCGTGAACCTCGACATCTATGGTCAGGGCAGGGATGAGCTCCGGCGCAACAACCCGGCGCTGAAGATTCCCATGCTGATCGACGACAATCAGGAGGTGTACGATTCCCGGGTAATTGCCCGCTACCTCAGCGAAAAGCAGGGCATGGTGCCGTTGACCTGGGACCAGGAAAACCAGCTGACGCTGATTGACGCTGCCAACGATTCTGCGGTGATCCTGCTGCTGTCGGCCCGTTCGGGCATCGATACCAACGAAGACCTGATGTTTTTCAACCTCCAGCGTGAACGCATCATGATGACGTTCAGAACCCTGGCGGCCATGGTGGACGATGGCCAATTCGCCCAATGGAACTACCCCGCCATCTGCCTCTATTGTCTGGTGGACTGGATCGAGTTCCGGGACCTGGTGGATTTTGCCGGCATTGAGAGTCTGCTCGGGTTCAGGGATCAGCATCGTGATCAGCCGCTTGTCGCCGCTACTGACCCGAGAAAAGCGTAAGGTTTTGTCGGGAAGTGATTGGCAATAAAAGACAAGGTGGCTTTAACACTTGCGTTTCTAGGCTATAGTTGAGGGTAGCGTGGCCTGATCTTTCCAGGCCCGTGAGGCGTATCCATTCAACCAATAATAAAATTACCTCAAGGGGGTAAAGCCATGCTCCTGAATCACGCATTTGGTCTGTTCACCCATCCCGATGCCGAGTGGGCCGAGATCCGCAAGGAACACGCACCTCCCCGGCGGCTCTATGTTGCCTATGTGCTGTTGCTTGGCGCGATAGCGCCGATCTGTGCCTACATTTCCACGGCTCACATCGGTTGGACGGTGAGCGGTGAGCGCGTCATAAAGCTCACGGAAGTCAGTGCGATACAGCTAAGCGTTCTGACCTATCTGGCCATGCTGGTGGGGGTGTTTGCCCTGGGGTTCGCCATCAACTGGATGGCTCGGACATATGGCGCCCATGAAGAAACCGTTCCTTCCAATGGCATTGCGTTGGCGGCTTATTCCTGTACGCCGCTGTTCCTCGCCGGTTTTGCGTTGCTCTATCCGGTGCCCTGGTTCAATGCCCTGGTCTTCCTGGCGGCGGCCTGTTATGGCGCCTGGCTGATGTACGATGGCCTGCCGATTGTCATGGGCATTCCCAAGGACCAGGCGGTGATGTACGCCGGTGCCCTGTTGACCGTGGCGCTGGTCATTCTGGTGTCAACCCGCGTGGGTTCCGTCATCCTCTGGAACTATGGCCTGGGGCCGGTCTTCGTCGAAGGGTAGCGGCTTTGCCCGGCCTGTCGTGATTTGCTATTCAGGATGTCGCCATCCGTCATCCTGTCGTTACACTTTGGCGCTACCTTTTACCTGACCACTAAACTAGGGCAGGGAAAGGTATGAAACGATTGAGCCGCAGGGACTTCCTGAAAGCATCCGCTATGGGCATGGGCGCTGTTGCCATATCCACAGGGCTGGCCGGATGCATACTCGACAGCAGCGACAAACGTGATATCCGCTTCTCCCAGGGTGTTGCCAGTGGCGACCCCCTGCAGGATGGCGTGATCCTCTGGACTCGTGCCGTACCGGACGACGATTCCGGGCGGGACGTGGACATCGCCTGGGAAGTTTCTACCGACGCTGACTTCCGGAGCATGACTCATTCCGGTCGCTCGCGCGCCTCGGCTCAGCACGACTACACCTTCAAGGTGGATGTTCGGGGCCTGATGCCAGGTCAGCGCTATTACTATCGTTTCCGCACCGCCAGAAGCACCTCCCCGACCGGTATGACGCAGACCCTTCCTGAAGGCTCGGTGAGCCAGGTGAGGTTCGCGGTGGTGTCCTGCTCCAATTACCCCGCCGGCTACTTCAACGTGTATCGGGAAATCGCGGGCCTGGATAACCTGGATGCCGTGTTGCATCTGGGGGATTATCTCTATGAGTATGACAGCGACCCGGATAGCTATGGCGCGGCGCAGGCAGAAGCCATGGACCGTACGTTCCCTGCGTCGAATAACCGTGAGCTCATTACTCTGGAGGATTACCGCCATCGCTACGCGATTTACCGGGGCGATGATCATTTGAGGGAGTTGCACCGCAAGGTGCCGTTCATCACGGTCTGGGATGACCACGAAGTAGCCAACGACACCTGGAGGAACGGGGCTGAGAACCACAACGCCGATGAGGGTGATTTCAGTGACCGTAAACTCGATGCCCTGCGGGCCTACTTTGAATGGATGCCGATCCGGCCGGTCACGGACGGAGACCAGGAAACCATCTCCCGCAGCTTCCGCTTTGGCGACCTGGTGGACCTGCACATGCTGGATACACGGATCATCGGCCGCGACGAGCAACTGGCTTACACTGATTACCTGACCCAGGATGGCATTGACGCGGCCCGGTTTGCTGCAGATGTAGGCGACCCGAACCGTACCATGCTGGGTGCGGAGCAGCGGCTTTGGCTTGAGAATGCGCTGGCAACTTCAACCGCCACCTGGCAGGTGCTGGGGCAGCAGGTGTTGATGGGACGGATGACGCTGCCCGCGGAGCTGCTGGCCGGCATCATCAACCCTGACCCATCTGTGTTGCTGCCCCTGTTCGCGGAGCTGGCTGGCCTCAAGGGTCGCTACCTGGCTGGAGATCCCTCGTTGACCGACGAGGAAATTGCCCGGATTGAAACCGTGCTGCCCTACAACCTGGACGCCTGGGACGGCTACTACGTGGAACGAGAGGTGATCCTGGAAACGGCGAGGCAACTACAAAAGAACCTCGTGGTACTGGCCGGGGATACCCACAACGCCTGGGCCAGCAACCTGAAAACCGGCAATGGTGACCAGGTGGGTGTGGAGTTCGCCACGCCGGGGGTTTCTTCCCCCGGTCTTGAAGACTATCTCCAGTTGCCTGAAGCGACCATACCCGATGCCGAGGCGGCTATTGAGCTTCTGGTGGACGATCTCGACTACCTGAACGTGAACCAGCGGGGCTATATGCTGGTGACATTTACACCCGACGAGGCGAGGGCGGACTGGCGCTTCGTCAGCACCGTCAAAGACCGTAACTACGAGATTGTCAGTGGTCGCAATGCTGCACGGCAGACCTTGCCGGGGCCGGGCAACCGTTCACTGGTAACGCCCGGTTGACGGCATCTGTAAACCCGCTGCCGAATGATTCAGGCGGCGGGTTCGAACTGCCGTTGCAACCACAGTTTGATGTCGTCGGATTCGTACAGCCACTGATCCTTGCCGTCATCCTGCCGAATTCGCAGGCAGGGCACCTTGACGTGACCGCCGCCGGCTTCCAGCTCTGAGCGGCGTTCGCCGTCATGCTGTGCGTCACGGGTTTCGATGTTGAGGCCCAGGCGCGCAATTTCCTTACGGACCTTGATGCAGAACGGGCAAGCCGTAAACTGGTAAAGCGCGAGGTCTTCGCAGGCACTGTCCACCTTTGCCTGTGCGTCAGGCGTGCGCGTGATGCCCTTGGGTGTGCTCAACTTCTCGCTGATCAGCATGAAGGGGGTCAGGATCAGCCGAAGGGTACGGAAAAAATAGCGGATGATGATTCTCATGGACTCGATACTGCTCCAGTCGATGGGGTGGATTTCGTTGCAGACCAAACCGGATAGGGAATGCCCGACAGCCTGTTCATGCAATAAGCGTGTGCCAGAAGCAGGCAAACGCCAGCCATCAGGACGGGCAGTTGTGCCGGATCAGGCATCAGGCCGAGTGATACGATAAGCGCAGTGGCTCCGGCCGGCGGATGCACGACACGGAATAGTACCATCAGGCAGCCGGTCAGGCCGAGGGATAAAGCCGAAGCGCCGACCCTTGGCAGATCGACTCCGTGTAAAAATGCGGAGGCCTGGTCCTGTAGACCAAAAATATGAAGACTGAACAGCCCCATCAACGCACCGATGAGGTGGCCGCAAAAGGTATTGCGCGGAGAGGCCGGTTCCGCGAGCGGAACGTGGAACAGTATAAACGCCGTGGCGCCCAGCGACGGGAATATGAAGGCTTCCTGAGTAACCAGTGCGATAAAGGAAACAAGCGCGATACTCAGTGTGCCGTTGATCAGGCTAAACCCCGCCATTACAGTTCGGCGGCTGTATCGGTTCGTCAGCTGTTCAAGATGAAACACCTTTAGCAGACCACTGGCTAACTGCCAGCGCAGTCGTTCGTTTCTGCGTCCCATTGCTCTCTCGTTAACCTGAATTATTTGCACCAAAAAGGTGCGTGATAGTAAGCCCTGACCCTGCACAAGGCAAATCGCTATTTCCGATAACCGTGAGCGACTGGCAAAGGTTCACTGATGCTTCTGAGCAGAAGGGCGTAAGGTATTGCCTGGGGCGTTGTATTGCTGTCGCCGGGCGTTTCTGACAGTCTTTTGTTAATGACAGAAACAAGGCCGGGCTAACCGGACATTCAGGAGAGCACAGTAATGACAGAAGACAAACGCCGCCGTTATTCCGCGCCCGTGGTCGACGGCCTGGGCAAGTCGGCAAGCCGCGCCATGTTGCGGGCCGTGGGGTTTACCGATGAAGATTTTCGCAAACCCCAGATCGGTATTGCCTCGACCTGGAGCAACCTGACGCCCTGCAATATGCACATCAACCAACTGGCGGAGGAATCCGCTGCTGGTGCCGACGAGGCCGGGGGCAAGAGCCTGACGTTCAACACCATCACGGTATCGGACGGCATCGCCAACGGCACCGAGGGTATGAAGTACTCTCTGGTGTCGCGGGAAGTCATTGCCGACTCCATTGAAACCGTGGCTGGTTGTGAAGGTTTTGATGGCCTGGTTGCCATCGGCGGCTGCGACAAGAACATGCCCGGCTGCATGATGGGTCTGGCGCGGCTGAACCGGCCGTCGGTATTTGTCTATGGCGGCACCATCATGCCCGGCGAGAATCACACCGACATCATCTCTGTGTTCGAGGCGGTGGGTGCCCATGCCCGAGGTGATCTGGACCTGATTGAGGTCAAACAGATCGAGGAAACCGCGATTCCGGGCCCAGGCTCCTGCGGCGGGATGTACACCGCCAACACCATGGCCTCGGCGATCGAAGCCATGGGCATGAGCCTGCCGGGCAGTTCTGCCCAGAACGCTATTTCCGAGACCAAGGCGGCAGACTGCAGGGCGGCGGGCGCGGCGGTGCTCAACCTGCTGGAGAAAGACCTGAAGCCATCGGACATCATGACCCGTGAGGCGTTCGAGAATGCCATCACCGTGGTGATTGCCCTGGGTGGCTCCACCAACGCGGTGCTGCACCTTATTGCCATGGCCAGTACCGTTGGCGTTGACTTGTCGCTGGATGACTTCGTGGAAATCGGCAAGCGGGTTCCTGTGCTGGCGGACCTGCGCCCCAGCGGTCACTACATGATGTCAGAACTGGTGGCCATTGGTGGTATCCAGCCATTGATGAAGATGTTGCTCGACCGTGGCATGCTCCATGGCGACTGCATGACGGTCACCGGCCAGACACTGGCGGACAACCTGAAAGACGTGGCTCCGTACCCGGCAAGCCAGGACATCATTCATGCCTTTGATGACCCCATCAAGGCGGATAGTCATCTGCGTATCCTTTACGGCAACCTGGCGCCCACTGGTGCGGTGGCCAAGATCACCGGCAAGGAGGGCACTCATTTCACTGGTCGTGCACGGGTGTTCCAGTCTGAGGAAGAGGCCCAGGAGCGGATCATGGACGGCACTGTTGTGGCCGGGGATGTGTTGGTGATCCGGTTTGAGGGGCCCAAAGGCGGCCCGGGCATGCGGGAAATGCTGACGCCTACCTCGGCCATCATGGGCAAGGGCCTGGGCAGCGATGTGGCGTTGATTACCGATGGGCGTTTTTCCGGTGGCAGCCACGGTTTCGTGGTTGGTCATATTACACCGGAAGCCGCCGAAGGGGGCCCGATTGCGCTGGTGGAAAATGGTGACACCATCACCATTGATGCGGTGGCTAACCGTATTGAGCTGGATGTTTCGGAGCAGGAAATGGAACGCCGCCGACAGGCATGGACGGCACCGGCTCCCAGGTTTACCCGCGGGGTGCTGGCCAAGTACGCGCGTACCGTAAGCTCCGCCTCGGAAGGCGCAGTGACGGACAAGCCCTGAGTGCGTCAGGGGCAGGCCGGTTCAGGCTTGCCCCAAAAAAAGCCCTGCCCGTAGAGGTCCGGGAATTGCTGTAACCAGCGCACCACGGCCTCATCTTCAACACCTTCAACCACCACATCCAGGTCCAGTGCTTCACCCAGCTCCAGGGTCGCACGGAAGATTCGCTGGCGCGTAGGGTGGTCGAGAATGTCTTTCAGGAAACTGCGATCTATCTTGAGCTCATCCAGTTCAAAGCTCGCCAGTGTGCCCAGTGATGAATGGCCGGTCCCGAAATCGTCCATGGCAATTCGGAACCCTTTTCGGTTCAGGGTGTGAATCATACGGCGGGAAGCCTCTGGATCGGTCATCATCGCGGTTTCCGTAATCTCCAGTATCAGGTCTTTCGCCTGAATGTTGTGACGGGTGATGATGTTGGTTACCTTCTCCTCGAAGCCAGCATGAGTCAGGTCCGTGGCGGAAATGTTGACGGCGATGGCCAGCTCGTCGCCGTAGCGGGCTGTCAGGTGGGGGTATTCGCTGCAGGCCCGTTCAATGACCCAAAGCGTCACAGGATAGATCACCCCCACCTGTTCGGCCTGGGGAATCCACTGGTCTGGTGGTACATACCCGAACTCCGGGTGATGCCAGCGTATCAGGGCTTCCACCGAACGAACTTTGGCGTCTCGAATGCGCACTTTGGGCTGGTATTCCAGCCACATACTGTTGCGGGCGAGTCCGTTTTCCACCTCCAGCATTAACCGTTGTTGCTGGTCTTGCCGCTCGGTTAGGGCCGGGTCGTACCCAGGGAGTCCCCGGCTGTCGTTCGCTGATGCGGCCCCCGCGGAAGAGAGCAGGCTGGCGGCTCCGGTTGTCAGGATGACCGAGCCTGCGGCAGCGCCAAGGAAGAACGCGGACTCCGCAAAGCTGGTGCTCGGCGCCCAACCCGTTGTATGTAAAAAAGAGATCACGGCCCCGACCAGTATGGCGAGGAAGGCAAGCCCATAATAGCGTGCAAGGACGTGCTGACGAATCTGGCTCAGAACCACCAGCAGGATAAACGCGCCACCAGCGAGGGCCAGGCCGAGGAAAGACGCTTCGCCAACACCCGGAATGTTCACCGGCGTCGCCAGTAGATGCAGGAAAGCCAGCAGACTGATGACGTGAATGATTCGCCGGGAACGACGGCCCAGCGGCAGGAAGTGCGGCGTGAATTCACACAGTGCGATCAGGCACAGCGGCAGACTGATGTGCAGCAATGCGTTGTACTGCGGCTGGTCGGGCCAGATAAACCAAAGGCCAAACTGTTCCAGAACCAATTGGCAGTGCAGGACACCGGCCATGAACACACTGAGCCACGCGAGGCCGGGCCGCTGTAGCATAAACACAACTGCCAGGTTGAACAGCAGTGCAAACGCCAGAATCCCGCCGATAAATACTTGCCGTACCAACGCCATCAGGTCCTGAGGCAAACCCGTTTCCAGGCTCGATAACCAGTGGACGCTGCCCAGTGCCTGGGGAGTCAGCAACGCAAGCAGCCATCCGTAGGCAATGGCAAAGATCAACACGATCAGGGGTAGCCAGCGGTAGAAGCCATTGCTCGCATCAAAGGGCAGGGGCGTACTGGCGATTTTCTGCGTCGTTTCGGGTCCGGTTGAATCCATTCGCTTGGTTGTCCTGCTCGTTTCCCGGAGGGCTTGTTACACTATGGTTACCTTGTGAAATATTGTGTAACAATATGATTTCAATGTAATTTTACGCGATTTTATACGGTTTTGCATTTGATGTTTTAAACGCCTGAATGAATTCTGTGTCCGATCCCGTTAATACTTTTACCCTGGCCTACCCGGAGCCAGCCGCCAATTTGGCTGGTATAGTGAAAGGCTGACACCGTAATGACACATAACAAGGTTTGACCAATGATCCGAACGGCCATTGTCCTGGCGCTGACAGTCCTGTGTTTGCTCAACGTTTCCCGGGCGATGGCGATCGAGAGGTCCGAGTTGCAATTGGCATCCGTTAACGCAGCTGTGGCCTATGCCGACGATGAGGGGCTGGTTTACGGCAAGAATGCGGATCGACGGGTGCCCATCGCGTCCATCACCAAATTGATGACTGCGCTGGTGGTGATGGAGTCCGGCGAGCCCCTGACCGAATGGCTGGACTTCCGGGAGCGCCATATTCCCGCTCCGGCGAATGCCTATACCCGTATTCGTGTGAGCTCCGAGCTCAGACGCTCTGACGTACTGCGTATTGCACTGATGTCGTCAGAGAATTTTGCGGCCCATACCCTGGCAAGACACCATCCCGGTGGGTATGACGCCTTTATCGAAGCGATGAATGCCAAGGCCGTTGAGTTGGGAATGCTGAAAACAACCTTCGTGGATCCCACTGGGTTGTCGGTTGACAATCGTTCCACCGCGGCGGATCTGGTTCGCCTGGTCAGGGCGGCCAGCCAATACCCACAGATACGGGAGTATTCCACCACCCGCTATTTCACCGCCCAGTTCCGCCAACCCAGATATCGACTGGCGTTCGGGAATACCAATGTCCTGGTTCATCGTGACAGTTGGGGCGTGGGGATCAGTAAAACGGGCTATCTGTCCGAAGCTGGCCGTTGCCTCGTTATGCTGTTTGAACTGGATGGCAAGCCGTTGGTAACGGTGCTGCTTGATTCTCTGGGCACCCGTTCACCGATGGGGGATGCGGGCCGGATCAAACGATGGCTGACCACCGGCGCCGGTGGCAGTGTTGCTGCGGCCGCGCGTGCGTATGAGCGGAAAAAGAACGCAGCTTATGCCGCTTCGGATGGTGCATCCGTGAGCGTGAACTGACCTCTGGCGAATCGGGAACGCAGCGTATGATTGAGATATTCACCACCGGTGGCACCATCGACAAGGTGTATTTCGATGCCAACAGCGAGTTTGAGATTGGCGATAGTCTGATTGCGGAGCTGTTGGCGGAGTCCAACATCCATGACGGCTATACCCTGCACGGGTTACTGCGCAAGGACAGTCTGGAAATCACGGACGGCGACCGGGAGGTCATCAGAACCGCCGTCAGTCAGTGTAACGCCGAGCGCATACTGATCACCCACGGTACCGATACCATGCCGGAAACCGCCAGAGAGCTGCTGTCGGTGAAAGGGAAAACCATTGTGTTGTTTGGCGCCATGCAGCCGGCACGTATGCGCCGGAGTGACGCGGTTTTCAATATCGGCTATGCATGGGCGGCGGTCCAGCTATTGCCTCACGGGGTTTATATCGCCATGAACGGCGAGGTGTTCGAGGCAGGTTCCGTGCGCAAAAACCTGAAGGCCCAGCGCTTCGAACGCACCTGATCAGCCCAGGCTGTTCACTTCCTCCGTGGTTAGTTCCCGGTATTCTCCCGGCGCCAGTGAGTTGTCGAGTACGAGGGGGCCGACACGCCATCGGTGCAATCCCGTCACATGGTTACCCACCGCCGCCAGCATTCGTTTGACCTGGTGGTAACGCCCTTCCGACAACGTCAGGTCAATTTCCCCGGCATTGAGTAAATGGACATCGGCAGGTCTGGTTGGCCGCGACTCACCGTGCAGTAATACACCCTGTTGCAGTTGCGTGATGGCGAGGTCATCAATGGGTTCGGCGAGCGTCACCCGGTAGGTCTTGGGGCATTTCACCCGGGGCGATGTGATGCGGTGTGACCATTGGCCATCGGTGGTCAGCAGCAGGAGCCCGGTGGTGTCGGCGTCCAGCCGCCCGGCGATGTGGAGCCCGTGGCGGACATCTGCGGGCAGCAGGTCCAGCGCCGTGGGCTGCTGACTGTCGGTGGTGGCACTGATGACCCCGGCAGGCTTGTGCAGCATCAGGTACCGCTCTCCTGGCAGTGACAGCGGCTGGTCATCGAGGGAAACCCGGGTGTCTGCGGCCACCGGAGAAGCGGATTTGCGACAGATCTGCCCGTCCACCCGGATTCGGCCTGAACTGATGGTTTTTTTCGCATCGCGGCGCGACAGCGTGGTCGCGTTGGCAATGAAATAATCCAGGCGCATGCTCAGGTACACCCTTCTCCTGGCGGCGGCAGCGTTAGGCTGGCAAGGCACAGTACCTCCGCAGAACCCGTCATTCGCGACCAGAGCACGCCGAGGAGTTCCCCGCCAATCGCCGGACGCTCCAGCTGTGAACTGGGCTCTGGCTCAAGACTGTCGCCATGGTACTTGGCGAGTATGAAGGTGAAGGGATGCGCCCCGGGGATACCCAGGCGGATATCGGTGGCCGTGAGCTGGTCGCCGTCCATGTCGTAGTGCAGGAAACCACGCGTAAACCAGTCCAGTCGCTGGCCTTCTGGTAATGACGTGGCGGCCTTTGCCAGGCGGGGTTCGCGGGGAAAGTGTTCCACCGTAACGGGGCCGTCGCCATCCAGGAATCCGGTCACGATTTCCACCCGTTTTTCCTCACCCACAACGGTCACTCGCCACAGCACGGTATTGAAAGGCATCGGCTGAACCAGCCGTGGGGCCTCTTCCAGGCCTTCCTTGGCCAGCGTGGGGCCAACCCGTTCCTGGATGATTTGTTGCGCCGTTGCGCTCCACCCGAGATAAAGCGTTGAAAGGAGCAGGCCGGCCATGATGGCGCTGGTTTGTGGCCCGCGGATGAGGAACGCCGTGATGCCGATCAGTAACGGCAGGGTATAAAGCGGGTCGATGATGAAAATGCTGCTGATGGCCACAGGTGGCCCTATAGGCCAGAACAACTGGGTTCCGTAGGTGGTAAAGGCATCGAGCAGAGGGTGCGTCATAAGCACAAGCGCGGTGAGCGCAAACCAACGCCCGTAGCCGAGATGGGGGCGCCACTGATGGAGTGCAAAAGCCAGCAATACGGACAGCGGCAGCAGGACAAACAGCGAGTGGCTGAATCCGCGGTGCTGGGTAAAGTTGGCGACCGCCGTGCCGTAATCAATGATGACGTCCAGATCGGGAAGGGTGCCGAGAACGGCACCGACCAGCAGGGCTGAACGGCCAAGGGTTTTTCCGGCAACGGCACCGGCCAGCGAGGCGCCCAGTGCCGCCTGGGTAATCGAATCCATCGGGATAACACCTTGTCATTTAAGTCCGGCAGGTATTATGCGCGGAATCGGTTGTCGGATCACGCCCCAGATGGTCGGCAGATGGCTGTCAGGTATCACTCCCGGACGTTTCAGACGTCAGGTCTACCCCCAAGGCATTGAGAACCGTGTCGCCGGGATAGCCGTCGGCAACGAGGCCATTTTCTGACTGGTAGCCGCGAATAGCCGACCGCGTGTTGGGGCCAAGGATGCCGTCCGGTTTCCCGGTATCAAATCCCTGCTCGTTCAACGCTTTTTGCAGGGTAAGGATGTTGTTCCGTGACAACGCTGGCATATCCTCCGGTGGCGGGTTCTGCAGTTTACCGGCACCGGCGATGCGGTCCGCCAGATGTCCAACCGCGATAGCGTAGAATTCAGAGCGGTTCCAGCCCATGATCACATTAAAATTCTTGTAGGCCAGGAATGCAGGCCCCCGGTGCCCGGCCGGGACCACCAGCGCGGCTTCGATGGGCTCGTTCGCCAGTTTATTGCCGAAGGCGTCGGTTACGCCCAGGGTGCGCCATTTTTCCAGGGGTAGTCGGCGGCCGTCCGCCATGCTGTAATCGAACCCCTGGGGCAGAAGAACCTCCCGCCCCCAGCGGTAGTCGCCATCCCAGCCGAGATCCTGTAGAAAGTGGCCAGCTGACATCATCGCGTCCGGCAAGCTGTTCCACAGGTCGCGCTTGCCATCGCCGTCGCCATCCACCGCATGGCGCAGGAAGACGGTTGGCATGAACTGCACATGCCCCATGGCGCCTGCCCAGGAGCCCTCCATCTGCTCGGCGGGTATCGCGCCCTCGTCAATGATTCTCAGGGCTGCAATCAACTGTTCGGTAAAGAATTGGCTGCGCCGTTCGTCGCACGCCAGGGTGGCGAGGGAGCTGGGCACCGACATCTTGCCAAAGTAGGAACCGAAGTTGGTTTCCAGGCCCCAGAACGCCACGAGATAGGGGGCGGGCACGCCGGTTTTCCGGGTGACGCGTTCAAGCAGTGCTTCGTGTTGGTCCAGCAACTCCCGCCCGCGGCTTACCCGGTCGGAGTTGACCCTGCGGTTAAGGTAGTCCGCAAAGGTGGTGGTGAATTCGGGCTGGCGGCGGTCGAGCTCTATCACTCGCTCCAGGTATTCTGCGCCTGCCAGCACTTCGCCCGCCGTTTGTGATGACACACCCGCCTCGATGGCCTGGCTTTCCAGGTGTTCGATGCACTGGGGGAAACGGTTTTCCAGGTCGGCGTCAGCGGCCGCGGACACGGACGCACTGCTCAGGACGAACAATCCGCTGAGTGAAAGGTGTCGAATCGTCCGTTGGCTCTTTGATGTCCCTGTGAATATGCTCGGCACGCTAAACCTCGGTCTGGAGTGGATGTTTCTGGCTCATGGTAGCCTGTTTTTGTGGCCCTGAAACACTGTTGTTACCGGATTCCGGTGACAATTCTTTAACCTGGTGTTCCACACCGCATCGGATGTGTCGTCTTTTTGTAGTCCTGCTATTCCCCACCATCGGCTTGTTCTATAGTTTGCAGAACGATACGACAACTTTCTGAAAGACAAAAGGTCCGAAAATGGCAACGCTGAAGGCGCTGGTGGTGGATGACGCCAGCTTTGTGAGGGATCTGGTCAAGCGAACGGTGCGTCAGCGTTTTCCAGTGATTGACACCACGGATGCCCAGAACGGCCGCCGGGCGCAATCACTGATGTCGCGCACAACGTTTGATCTCATCCTCTGTGACTGGGAAATGCCGGAGATGTCGGGTCTGGAGCTGTTGCAGTGGATGCGCCAACAGCCACAGTATGAAAAAACGCCCTTCATCATGATCACCAGCCGTGGTGACAAGGATCATGTGGTTGAAGCCGTCAAGGGGGGAGTCTCTGAGTATCTGGGGAAACCCTTCAGCCCTGAGGGCCTGAGCAATAAGATCATCAAGGTGATGGGGCGCCGCCTCAAGGACGCCATGGATCGCGGCGGGAAGTCCATGGCCGGGCCGGCGGAAGCGTTTCGCGAATCCGCCAGCCTGCTGACCCAGAAGCGGGAAGCTGCTTCTCCGGCACCAGTCCGTGCCAGCAAGTCGTCCACGTCCTCTGCCTCCGGGTCGACAGCCAGGCCGCCAATGAGCGTGGCGTCGGTGCGTTTTTCAGACAGCACTCTGCGCTCAGTCGTCAAGGACATCACCCTCACGGAAGTGCGGGTGATCGCCAAGCGGGACCAGCAGTTTCCGGGCATCCTTGATCAGGCTGTGGTGGATATCGAAGTGTCCGAAGGGCAGGTAGCGCGGCTTAATGGTTACGTCCACCAGTTGCAGGCGGTGGACAAACGCCAGGACACGGATTTTGTGGGCGTGACCATCCGATTTGTGGACGAAGACCCGAAAAAGCTGGAAGACCTGTCCCGTTTTATCGCCCGTTTCCGCAGCGGCGGTTAGCCACGAAAGCTATCCCAATCAGGACGCGGTCTCAGGAAGCCTTTCCGCCAATCGTTCCCGGGGGAAGTGGCAGATGAATTCGCTGCCGTCGCCAATCCGGCTTCGAATTTCCAGGTTACCGTCATGGTTGAGCAATACATGCTTGACGATCGCCAGCCCCA
The DNA here is from genome assembly GCF_002352785.1 of Marinobacter sp. UBA2688. Taxonomy (NCBI): domain Bacteria; kingdom Pseudomonadati; phylum Pseudomonadota; class Gammaproteobacteria; order Pseudomonadales; family Marinobacteraceae; genus Marinobacter; species Marinobacter sp. UBA2688. The sequence continues at coordinate 312,328 of NZ_DELU01000024.1, read as the reverse complement.
GGCCGGTGCCACCGGTCTCCTTGTGTCGGCTGGGGTCGGCGCGATAGAACCGCTCGGTAAGCCGTGGGATATGAACCGGGTCTATACCGATACCGGTATCTTTCACTGACAGATGCCCGCCGTCGCGGTCTGTTTTCCAGATGATGGTGATGAGTCCACCGGCAGGTGTGTACTTCACGGCGTTGAAAATCAGGTTGGAGAAGGCGCTGCGCAGTTGGCTTTCGTCGCCCCTCAGCAGATGGCGATCGCCAATGCTGACGTTGAATTCGTGGCCCTGTTCGCCGCTGAGGGCCTTGGCGTCGTGGCAGATCTGCTGGATCATCGCCTGTAAATCCGTGACCGCATCGTTGATGGTTTGCTCGCCGGTTTCAATTCTGGACAGCAATATCAGGTCGGTAATCAACGCTTCCATGCGCGAGGACTGCTGCGCCATGGTGTTGATGGCGCGCCGCCATTTGGGCGGCAGGTCGTCGGCGTTGTCCACCAGGGTTTCCAGGTAGCCGCTGATCACCGTCAGGGGTGTTCTCATCTCATGGGAGACGTTGCCAACGAAATCCCGTCGCATCTGTTCAAGCTGGTACAGGCGGGTTACGTCCTTGGCCACAATCAGGCGGTCGTCGTCGCCAAACAGGCTGATCTGGATTTGCAGGTGAATGTGCGGTTTTGCGGGTGAGTTCAGTTCCAATGGTTCCCGGTAGTCGCGGGAGTCGAAGTAGGCCTTGAACGCGGGGTTGCGGATCAGGTTGTGAATAAACTGCCCGCGGTCCGAACTGCGACGAAAGCCCAGAAGATGCTCCGCTGAGCCGTTCCACCACTCCATGGCGCCCCGCGAGTCGGTCATGATCACACCATCCCGCATGGCGTTGGTGGACTCCTGGACCCGGTTGATTTGGGCGCGAAGTTTGTCCTGGGTGCGTAGGTGGTTCTGGTGAAGCCTGTGTAGGCCGTCGAAGATGTCGCCCCAGAGACCAACACTCTGAGGGGCTTCGTCACTGCCGCTGGGATTGCCGAGCCAATGGTACAGACGTTTGGCCTGGGCCAGAGTCCACCACAGGTAAGCCAGCAGCCCTGCCGTCAGCCCGTAGAGGGGCTCGCCAAAGAAAAGCCCGACGGCCGTGCAGGCTATCAGGAGCGTGATAATCCATCGCAGGTACTTTGACCAGTTGTGTTGCATTACAGCTGCCCCTGAATCAGTTCCGGGCCCTTTTCGGGGTAAAGGGCGCCGGTTGTGGTTATGCTGCTCTGGTTGAGAACCGGTAGCCGGTGCCACGCACTGTCTGGATCAGGTGATCATATTGGTCGCCAAGGGCTTTGCGCAAACGGCGTATGTGAACGTCGACGGTTCGCTCTTCAACATAGACGTTCCCACCCCACACCTGATCAAGCAGCTGGGAGCGAGTATAAACCCGTTCCTGGTGTGTCATGAAGAACTGCAGTAACCGATATTCCGTGGGGCCGATGTTCAGTGCGCCGGTTTCCGTGGTGACCCGGTGGCCGACCGGGTCCAGGGTCAGGCCATCCACTTCGATCGGAGTTTCCACGCCGGGCGGCGTGGTGCGGCGCAATACGGCTTTCAGCCTGGCCACCAGCTCCCTCGGCGAGAAGGGCTTGGTGATGTAGTCATCCGCACCCACTTCCAGGCCCTGGATCTTATTGTCTTCCTCGACCTTGGCCGTCAGCATGATGATGGGGATTTCAGCCGTTGCCTCTTCTTTTTTCAGGCGCCTGGCCAGTTCCACGCCGCTGGTGCCTGGCAGCATCCAGTCAAGGAGTATCAAGTCGGGCTGTTTGTCAACGATCAGGGCATGCGCTTCGCGGGCATCCGCTGCCTCAAGGTAGTCGTAGTCGGCCATTTCGAGGGCCACAGCGATCATTTCGCGGATGGGTGCCTCGTCATCGACGATCAGGACAGTTTTTCCAGTCATGAGCATTAACCTGTGTCATACCGAGTATTGTTGCTGCCTCATTACAACCGGGTAGTGTTACAAGTATATGACAGTAGCAGGCTGTGACTGGATTTGTTCGACTAACTGATGATCCGGTCAATCAACAGACCGGTGAAAACTGCAAAGCCCGCCCAGTTATTGTTGAGAAAGGCCTTGAAGCATCCGTCGCGTTCGCGGAAGCGGGCCAAGTGCTGCTGGAAGACAAACAGGCACGCCATGGCGACGAGCCCGAGGTAATAGAAAACGCCGAGCTCGGCCTGCTGTCCCACGAGGATGAGAATCAGCACCACCAGGGCCTGCAGGATTGCGATAACCGCCCGGTCGGCGTCTCCGAACAGAATGGCCGTGGATTTGATGCCAATCCGGATGTCGTCATCACGATCCACCATGGCGTACAGGGTGTCGTAGGCAACGGTCCAGAGCACGTTGGCGGTAAACAGCAGCCAGGCCAGTTTTGTGACCTCACCGGCCTCGGCGGCCCAGGCCATGGGAATGGCCCAGGAAAAGGCGGCCCCAAGAAACAGTTGCGGCAGATGGGTGTAACGCTTCATGAACGGGTAGATGAACGCCAGTACTGCACCCCCGAACGACAGATAGAGAGTCAGCGTGTTGGTGAACAGCACCACCATCAGGAAGGCTGTCACGCAGAGGCCCGCGAACAGGGCGACAGCTTCCCAGGCTTCAATGCGACCGGAGGTCAGTGGGCGGTCTTTGGTGCGTTTGACGTGTCGATCCACCTTGCGGTCGGCAAAATCGTTGATGGCGCAACCGGCAGCTCGCATCATGAATACGCCGAGGGTAAAGACGATAAAGTTGCCAACGCTGGGGAAGCCGTCTGCGGCCAGCCAAAGTGCCCAGTAGGTTGGCCATAGGAGGAGCAGGCTGCCGATGGGGCGATCGACTCGCAGCAGTCGGGCGTATTCTGCAAGGCGGGCCTGGATGTGATCTGGCACGGCATTGGGCAGCATAGGTCTGGTCCGTCCGGGATGATGTTGCTGAGGCTGAGCGGGGATTATAGCCAGCGGTGAGGTTCGGTTAAAAGAGCCGCTGCGTCAGGGGCAGAGCGTGGGCAGGAAATACTCGCCGACCAAGAGGCTATGATGACCGCTGAAAAAACGGGAGCGGCGGGCCGCCATGGGTTGATGGCGGTTAGCCCGATGGCAAAGACCGGTCTCGAACGGCCCCCGTTGCCACTGTGGGTTGCTGAACAGATAGGCGCCGAGAGGGCGGCGCCCCAGGTTGCGCAGGCGGCGTCCACGCCCTGAGAGGGTTGCCAATGGAATGATCGTACGGGCGAGCACCCAGGGGGTGTTGTCGCCGTTCAGGCAAACCTCGCGGATCCACGCATTCTGGCGCACCGGAATACCCAGGGTATGGGCCTCCTCCACAGTGGGGCGGGCAAAACCTTCCTGGAGGATATCCACGTGAAAGTGCTCGCGGCATCGGAGTTGAAGCGCCCGGGTCAGTGAGCCCTCCAGCGTCAGCCAGTGGCTGAGCGGCCCGTGGATGGCCGGGTTCTTCAGCGCAGCTGCTGAAAAAGAGCGGTACCAGTCCGTAGCGGGGGTGGAGATGGCGTTTTCACCCTCAAACATGCTGGGTGCGTACCGGTCAAAGTCCCTTGACGGCATAAATTCCCGGGGCGTTGCGCCAGTAACCTTTGTAATCCATGCCGTAGCCAAACAGGAAACGGTCCTCAACTTCCAGGCCGGTAAAGTCTGCCTTCAGGTTTGGCTTTGCCTTGCGATCGTGTTGTTTGTCGACCAATACGGCCGTCAGAACCTCGCTGGCGCCATGGGCGAGGCAGTAATCTGCAATGGCGCAGAGTGTCGTACCCTCGTCAAGGATGTCGTCAACGATCAGTACCGTGCGGCCATTCATATTGGCTTCCGGCTGCAGTTTCCACTCCAGGATGCCACCGGTGGTTTCCTGGCGGTAGCGAGTGGCGTGAAGGTACTCCGCCTGCACGGGAAACGTCAGCCTTGGCAGTAGGTGGCCGGTGAGGATAAGGCCGCCATTCATCACACAGAACAACAGCGGGTTGGTGTCCTTGAGGCGCCCGGTGATCTCTTCTGCAAGAGACTGGATGGCAGCCTGTACCTGCTGTTCGCTCACCAGGCAGTCGGCTTCGGCCATTACCTGATTCAGTTCGGCGACGGTGTCGGTCATAGCACTGGGGTCCTATCGTAAAACGGCCGATTATACCGGAGGTGGCACGCTGAAGGGAGGGGCGTTTCCCGGTTCGCCTGATGGAAATTCTGGCGATTGGCAGAAAACCCGTTGAATAGCCGTCGGCGACGGCATTGGTCAATGCCGCAGCGGTGGGTATGATGGTTTCCCAGTGTGAATGGTGCCAACTCGGTGCATGAAAGACTTGCGCGCATAATTGTCTGACAATTATCATCGCGCCCCAATGAGTTTCGGAGGAATGACATGAAGAAGTGGCAGTGCGTTGTCTGTGGATTTATTTACGATGAGGCGGAAGGCTGGCCGGAAGACGGTATTGAGCCCGGAACCGCCTGGGAAGACGTACCGGAAGATTGGGAGTGCCCGGACTGCGGCGTGGGTAAGGAAGACTTCGAGATGATTGAAATCGGCTGACACGCCGGTACCGCTGAACAGGTTTGGAGAGCAGTAATGAGCGCAGACGCCCCTATCGTGATTGTGGGTACCGGAATGTCAGGCTATTCGCTGGCTAAGGAAATCCGTAAGCAGGACAAGGACACACCAATCGTCATGGTAACGGCGGACGATGGCTATAGTTACTCCAAGCCCATGCTTTCCACTGGCTTTACCAAGGGCAAAGAGGCCGATGAACTGGCGCAGGCGTCGGCGGAGGCAATGGTGGAGCAACTGAACCTTCAGCTGCGTACTTACACCACCGTGACCGGCATTGATCCGGATGCCCACGAACTTGTGCTGGGGGACGAACGGCTAGGGTACAGCAAACTGGTGTTGGCCTGGGGTGCCGATGTGATTCGCCTGTCCATTGCCGGTGACGGCCATGAGCGTGTCTTTTCCATCAACGACCTGATGGACTACCGTGCTTTTCGCAAAGCTCTGAAGGGCAAGAAGCGGGTGGCCATCATGGGTGCGGGCCTGATCGGTTGTGAGTTTGCCAACGACCTTCGCAACGGCGATGTCGACGTGGATGTGATTGCTCCTTCTGATGCCCTGATGCCGGGACTTTTACCACCGGCCGCTGCGGCAGCGGTGCGCGATGGACTGGAAGGGTTGGGCGTCCGTTTTCATCTGGAAACGGTGGTGGAGCATATTGCCAATAGCGGGGATGGTGTTCGCCTGACCCTGGCCAATGGTGAGGAACTGGAGTCCGACCTGGTTATTTCCGCGGTCGGGCTGCGTCCACGCACGGAGCTGGCTGCAGCAGCGGGCCTGGAGACCCAGCGTGGCATTGTGGTCAACCGCGCCCTGGAGACATCGGTGCCCGACGTCTACGCACTGGGTGACTGCGCTGAAGTCGACGGTCACGTGCTGCTGTATGTGCTGCCGCTGATGGCGTGCGCCCGTGCGTTGGCAAAGACGCTGGTGAGTGAACGCACGGAAGTGAAGTACGGCACCATGCCGGTCATGGTAAAGACCCCCTGTTGCCCAACGGCGGTGTGTCCGCCCCCGGCGAATGCGTCGGGCAGCTGGGAAGTGGATGCGGACGGTCAGGACGTCCGTGCCCTGTTCAAGAGTGAGTCTGGCGAGGTTCTGGGCTTTGCGGTAACCGGTGGTTATGCGATGGAAAAGCAGGCCCTGTCGAAGGAAGTGCCTCCGATTCATGATTGATGGGCGATATCAGGATTGCGAAAATCCCCGGCTTGCGGTAGAAACTCATTCGTGAGCTAACGATATTGACAGGAGCTGGCATGCTTGAAGTAACCAGAAAACTGGTGGATCTGCTGGATCTTTCCCCCATCGGTGACGACCATTTCCAGGGGGACAGTGAAGATCTCGGCTTTCCCAATGTGTTTGGCGGCCAGGTTCTGGGGCAGGCGCTGATGGCCGCCAGCCGCACGGTGGAAGGTCGCCTGCCACACTCGCTCCATGCCTACTTCCTGCGCCCCGGCAATCACAGCATGCCCATTGACTACGAGGTTCAGCGGGTTCGGGACGGGGGCAGCTTTTCTGTCCGGCGTGTGATCGCGCGCCAGGGTGGCAAGGAGATCCTGACCGGCTCCATGTCGTTTCAGGTGGCCGAGGAAGGCTTCGAGCACCAGCTCGACATGCCCTCGGCGCCTGATCCGGAAAGCCTGAAATCCGAGCAGGAGTACGGCGAACTGCTGGCGCCTCATGTTCCTGAACATCTCCGTGATACTCTGACCCGGGATCGCCCCATCGAAATCCGGCCTGTAGACCCGGTCAACCCATTGAAGCCGGAACCGCGTCCGCCATACCGGCAGAGCTGGTTGCGTACCCAGGGGCACCTGCCGGATGACCCGGTGTTGCACCGTTGCCTGCTGACTTACGCATCAGACTTTTCTTTCCTGGGGACGTCACTGAACCCCCATGGCGTGTCGTTTATGAACAGGAAGATGCAGGTCGCAAGCCTGGATCATTCCATCTGGTTTCATCGTGAGTTCCGTATGGACGAGTGGTTGCTCTACGACAAGGACAGCCCCAGCGCTTCTGGCGGCCGCGGCTTTAATCGCGGCAACTTTTTCGACCGCCAGGGCCGGCTGGTGGCATCAACCACCCAGGAAGCCCTCATCCGTGAGCGGGGATAGGTCAGCGGAGATAGTTAGCCAAGCTTGCGGTTTCTTTCATGATGCTTGTAGTCGCCCAGCCAAACGATGATGTCGTCGAACGGCAGTGGTGGCGTCAGAATATAGCCCTGGATCATGTCGCAGCCCATCCTTTCCAACAGTTCCATCGTCTCTGCGCTTTCCACGCCCTCGGCCACAACGGCGTAACCCAGGCTGTGGCACATTTCGATCGTGGTCTGAACGATGACGCGGTCACCAGCCTGGGAAGCCAGGTCTGTAATCAGTGAGCGGTCGATCTTGATCTCGCTGGCGGGCAATCGCTTGATATACGACAGCGAAGAGTAGCCGGAGCCAAAGTCGTCAATGGACAGCGGGATACCTGTGGTGTGAAGGGAGTCGAGAGCGCGCAGTGAGTTGACCGGATCCTGCATCATTGAGGTCTCGGTGACTTCCAGGATGATGGTTCCGCGATGCGTGTGATGACTGCCCATCAGGCGCTGGACGTACAGCGGGAAGTCCGGTTCCCGCAGATTGTTGGGGGAGATGTTCACCGAGATATTGAGCGGGTAGCCGTTCTCCAGCAATTGCCCTCTCAGTGCCAGTGACTGTTCCAGTACCCAGCGTGTCAATGGTTTGATCAGTCCGGTCTGCTCGGCCAGGGCAATCAGCTCGTCGGCGGGTATGGGCTTTTTCCGGCCGGGCCAGCGAATCAGCGCTTCAAGGCCGACCACCTCCCTGGTTCTCAGTGACAGCTTTGGCTGCAGGTATAGGGAGAGTTCACCGTGTTGAAGGGCCTGTTGCAGTTCGGACACCAGGGTAAGGCGGTCCGCGCTGTAGGAGTCCCGCGACGGCTGATAATAGGCCAGCCCACGGTCTCGGGCGTCGTCCGAGCCCTGCGCAATAAAGGCGCGCCGGATCAGGGTATTGGTGTCGGTGGCGTGATCCGGGTAGATCGCCGAGCCAGTGTGGGGGGCCAGCGGCAATTGCATGCCCAGATAGTCCAGCGGTGCACGGATTTCCTCAAGGGCACGAACAATGGCACGGGGTGTTTCCGAAATAACATCTGCTTCCACGATAAACCCGAAGGTGGCCGACTCCAGTGAGGCCAGGTAGAAACTCTTCCGATCATTGGTCTCGACCGCACAGATGCCGGGCAGTTCGCTGACGATGCTGTTGAAACGCCGGGCGGCGAGCTCGAGCAGCCGGTCGGTGTTGCGATGCCCCAGGGTTTTGGTGATGGCTGGAAGGTTGCTTAGGTGGATCACCGCAATGGAGAGGCGCTTTTCCGGCTCTCGGTTGATCAGTTCGTTGATGGTCATTTCCAGGCAGGCGCGATTGGGCAACCCCGTTAGCGGGTTGTGGAGGGCCTGTTCGATCAGTCGCAGCTCTGCCGAGCGCCGTGCCGCCATGGCGGTGATCTCTGCTTCGCGGGCGCGAACCTTGTCTTCGCGTTCCTGGTAGAGCCGGGCGGCCAGGGCGATGGTCAGCAGGACGGCTTCGAGCGCGGAGCCGATTTCGATGCCGTAGGCCGTCACGAAGCTGTTGGGCACGAAGCCGTATTTATTGGCTGCGGTGATGGCGCTGCCCAGGGTGAGCAGGCCCCAGGCTATGGTGTAGTAGCCGGCTTGGGGGTTGCCCCGAATCCATTGTATCGGCCCCATAACGGTCAACAGCAGGCAGCTGGGGATTGCCAGGGCAACCGTGAGCCGGCTGGCAACGCTGTAGTCGGTAACGAACGTTGCCACCGCCACCACGACGTTCACCAACACCATATACCACACCAGCTTGTCCATGCGCGGGCTGGTGACGCGCAGGTTGAGGAAGGCACGTGAGAACAACAGGGTGAATATTAATGCCACCGGCACGGTGAGAACCATGGTCTGGTTGTGCAGCCAGGGCGACTCTGGCCAGAGCAATTGGTAGGTGCTGCCATTCAGGCTGCCAATAAACATCAGATAGCTGAGGGTGGAGAGCACGTACAGCAGGTACATGCGCTCTCTCAGTGCCAGGAAGATAAACAGATTGAAAAAGATCACCATGATCAGGATGCCGTAATAGATCGCGTGCATCTGGTCTTCGATGGACGTGGCTTCGAAGTAGGTTCGAGGGTCCCACAGTCTGATGGGGATCTGCATGGCGCCCTGAGTCCGAACACGCAAAAACACCTGGTAATCGCTTAGCGGATCGGTTTCGAAGGAAAACAGAAAGTTGCGGTGTTGAATCTGGCGCTGCGCAAAGGGAAGGTGGTCGCCCGTTGAGATGCGTTGCCTGACGACGCCATTCTCTATCAGGTAGAAGGTGATATCGTCGAGCTGGGGGTAGCGTATCTCCAGTAGCTTACGGTCACTGGGTATGGCGGATACAGGAACGCGGAGCCACACGGTGTCGCGAATGTAGCCGAAGTTGGGGCTTTCGCCTTCCAGTGACTGCCATCGGTCGGAAGCAAGGGCTTCCCTGAGATCCATCTGTTCCGAAGGTGCCACCCGAATATAGTCCATATCCGGTTCTGCAAAGCCGGGCGAAGCCGCGTTTGCCTGGGTTCCGAAAGCCATCATGATCAATGCGCCCGCCAGGGCGAAAAACTGAGCAATATGGCGCACGTAGTACCGATCTTGTTGTGATTGTCTGGCTCAGTATGGCGTTATCTGCCGGGGGGCTCAAGGCTGATAATGCCGGTTTTCGAACGTCACTTGTGTCAGGTGTTACAGCTGTTCAAGCCACTCCCGTACCCAGGGAACGGCTTCCATCTCCGGCTCGGTGGTTTCCAGGGCATCAATCCTCAAGGTATCCCCCACTTTCCGGGCTGAAGTTTCGTATAAAGCCTCTTCCATCAGCTCACCGGCACCACAAAAGGTGTCACCGTAGGAGCTGTCGCCAAGCACAATTACGCCAAACGGACGCGCGGGTTGTTGGGGCAGTTGCTCGCGCAGCCGCAAATAAAACGGTAGCAGGTTGGGGGGTAGCTCTCCCTGGCCGGTGGTTGATGTACACACCAAAAGCGGTTCGTCGTTCCCGGTGATGTCCTCCAGGTCGGGCTCCTCAAGGATCGTGATCCGATGCCCTTCCGGTTCCAGGGTTTTCTTCAAGGTACGTGCTGTCAGCAGGGCGCCACCATAAACGCTGCCGACCAGAATCCGGATTGAAGCCATGAATGGTCCTGTTGATTCGTAACGACAACCGTCCTTTGACGGCTGTCTGCGTTGGGGCCCGATCATAGCCGGTGATGCGGTAACGCTCAAGATCCGGCTCCGGAAGGGCTGGTTTCCCTGGGGGAGGTTCGTACTCTGGGAGCAACGCGATTGCGCCCGTCTTCCTTGGCGCTGTATAGGTGGACGTCAGCCTGTTTCAGTAATTCATCCACTGAGCCGGTCTTGGCAATGGAGCAGATGCCGGCGCTGATGGTGACGGGCATGCGCTGGCCGGTAAAGGAGAACTCGGCACTGGCGACCTCGGAGCGTAGCCGTTCTGCGAGAGTGAGAGCCTGTAGCAGTGACGTGTCCGGCAACAGGATCAGGAACTCCTCTCCGCCCCAGCGTGCGGCCACATCCGTTTGGCGGATAACGGTTTGCATCAATTCCGAGAAGGCCCGCAGTACGTGGTCACCGGCGTCGTGTCCGTAGTCGTCGTTGATACGCTTGAAGAGATCCAGGTCGATGAGAACGATGGAGAAATGGTGGCCGGAACGCCGGTACCTTGAATACTCCTCGTTCAGCCGATGCTGCATGTCCCTGCGGTTGGACAGGCCCGTCAGTTCGTCAGTACGGGCTGCATGTTGGTGGGTGCGGGCCATATCCATCAACTCATTGCGTGCCTTCAGGCGACTGGCTTCCAGCACGAAACAGAAGATGGATTCGAACGTCAGCGTGGCGAAAAAACGGATCTTGAAGTCTGTGCTGTATTCGGCGGTCACCAACGGTAGTTCAGGGAACTGGAAAACCACAACCGCCAGCAGGCAGCAGAATAACAATACCGCTGTGCCGGTTTTCAGATCGGTCAGGTAAAACAGCAGCGGCGGGAACACGTAGAACCAGAGTGGGCCGGTGTTGCTCTCGCCACCGGTGATGATCAGGTATCCGAACAGCAGGCCGACAATGGAGATCATGCCAGCCTTCTGATGGCGGCGGTTGCGGGAACGGGCAAAGGACAGCATGTTCATTGCCACCAGTCCCGCAAAGAACCAGAGCGAGAAGGCGTGGTGAGTGTGGGTTGCAAACCACGCCTTGGCGCCAATGCCCAGCAGGAAGAGGATGGCCATGGCTGACAGACCGGTCAGCAGGCGGGAGACGCGTTCCTCCTCGCCTTCGTCGGCTACTTGTTGGCTGGTATCGGGGAGTCTGGTCATGACACTTTTTGTTGTTGTCGATTTGTTGTTGGTGCTTTGTCCAGACTGCGTGAGCCGGGATAGTGAATCAGATTAGTCGAAGCGGGAAATCTGTACAGCGACTTTGGTCAAGCAATTACCATTATGACCGTTATGTTTCAATTTCATGGCAAAAAATTTATAGTTGCCGCCGTAAGTACTGTGAAACTGTAGCTTCCCGTATCCTCCCTGTTGCGAGACCTGACGTATTATGGCCGGCAAAAACGGATTCCTCGATACTCTCCTGACCAGCCCATCGACCGAGCGTTATCGCGTTGGCTTCAGCTTCCTGTTCCTGCTCTGCATATTTATAGCCGTGGGACAGATCAGCGACGGCATGCCCAACAACATGCTGCTGATGGCAGCTGCGGTCATCGGTGGCTACATGGCCATCAATATCGGCGCGAATGACGTCGCCAACAACGTCGGCCCGGCGGTGGGGTCCGGGGCGCTGTCGCTGGGTGGCGCGGTTCTGATCGCCGCCGTGTTTGAGGCCGGCGGTGCCATCATCGCCGGTGGTGACGTGGTTTCGACCATTAAAGGGGGCATTATTGCCGCTGAAAGGCTCGATGATGTCAGCGCCTTCGTGTGGCTGATGACAGCCGCACTTCTTGCCGGCGCCCTGTGGCTGAACCTGGCCACCTGGATGGGTGCACCGGTGTCCACTACCCACTCCATTGTCGGGGGCGTTCTTGGGGCCGGAATTGCCGCCGGCGGCTGGGGCATTGCCGACTGGGCCGTCATGGCCAAAATTGTCGCCAGTTGGGTGATTTCCCCCGTAATGGGTGGCGTGCTGGCGGCGCTGTTCCTGTATGCCATCAAGAAGACCGTGCTGTATCGCAAGAACGTGGTGCCGGCGGCAAGAATCTTCGTGCCCTGGCTGGTGGCGATCATGGCCTGGGCCTTTGGCACCTATTTGATGGTGAAGGGGGTCAAGAAGGTCGTTGAAGTAGACTTCCTGGGGGCCTCTCTGGTTGGTCTGGGGCTCGCCGCAGTCATTTTCTTCCTGATGCGGGTTCTGGTCGGCCGCCGTGCCGCAACCATGGAAAACAGCTCTGCCGGAGTGAATACCCTGTTTACCTGGCCGCTTATATTTGCCGCGGCATTACTCAGTTTCGCCCATGGGGCGAACGATGTGGCCAATGCCATCGGCCCGCTGGCGGCCATTAACGATGCACTGTCGGCTGGTGCAGTGGTCACCGCAGCGTCCATTCCTTTGTGGGTAATGCTGGTTGGTGCCCTTGGTCTGGCCGTTGGTCTGATGCTGTTCGGCCCACGCCTGATCAAGACCGTGGGGACTGAGATCACTGAACTGGATAAAACCCGGGCGTTCTGTATCGCCCTGTCGGCGGCGCTTACCGTCATCATCGCCTCCCAGTTGGGGCTCCCGGTCAGTTCCACCCACATTGCCATCGGTGGTGTGTTTGGTGTTGGTTTCCTGAGGGAGTATCTGAAGTCAAACTACGCCACCCAGCTCCACAACATCATGGACAGCCATGAGGAAGAGGAGCGTGAGCGTCTGCGCCCGTTCCTGGAAGATTTCCGTAACGCCTCGGTTGAGCAGATGGAAAACCTGCTCCAACAGGCCAAGAAAAAGAAACAGGTACCGCTCTCCAAGAAGGAGCGCAAACGCCTTAAAAAGATCTACCGCGAGGAGATGGTCAAGCGTTCGCACCTGACTCGTATCGTTGCTGCCTGGATCATTACGGTGCCCGCGTCGGCCTGCATGGCGGCCGTTCTGTTCTTCACCCTGCGCGGGCTGATGCTGTAAGGGATTGTCGCGCTGGTTGTCAGGTGCCTGTTTGGCCCATACTATTCTTCAATACGGGAGGCGTTTGCCTCCCAATAAGTTGCCACTCTGTCCGGGGATTGATTCATGAGTTCAGCAGAAGAAAGCCGTCAGGCGAAGGTCATTGACGAGCTCAGGGTGTTTATCAAGAAGGTCCTCAGTGATCCGACCATTGCGGTGAAATCGGTGGAAATTGCCCGCAAATATCGCAATCAGCCCAATGCCAATGAGTTGATTGCCCGTGAGATCAGCGCCAACACAACGATCCGTATTCCGGAGAGCTGGAGTCGGGCGGATCACATGTTTCTCGATATCCTGGACGAAGTCCTGGATGACGAAGAGGCGCTTTACTGATCTTTGTCAGGCCTGCCGAACGCCGGGCTGATGCTGCTTCAACACGGCATCGGCCATCTGGTCCAGGATGGTGATTTCGTCCTGGATGCCCTCGTCCGATGACAAATCCCGCTGTTCCTTCAGTATGTCCGCGAGGATTTCTTTCGTGGTCAACGGGTTGGCCAATACCACCCGGAACACGATGCAGGGGAAGTGATAATAACGCGACGGTTCGAGCCGGGTACGGGAAACGAAGGCTTTACCCCGTTCACGTTGGGTTTTCTGAATGAACTTGGTGATGCGGTTCAGGCAGGTGTTGAGTCGTTCGGCCTGTAGCGAGTCCGCGATTGCCAGTGCCTGCTGCACTTTCTCCGGGCAATAGCGATAAGTCAGGATATTGAGCTCTGGTTTGGTGATGAGCTCGAAATCCGTTTCTGCGTTGATCATTTCCGCAAAGGTTTGTGCCTTGTCGATGCCCTGGTCGATGAGGATCTCATAGCCTTCCCGCGCCAGGATTCTCAACCCCGACTGGATCAGCATTGACATGCCCGGCCGCGAACCTTCCAGGGTGGTACTACCCAGATCCCGCGAGCCTTTACGGATAATGTACTGGGCGTGATGCTCGACAGCGCTTGCCAGGCCCGGGTCGCGGAACACCACCAGCCCAGCCCCCATGGGAACATAGAGTTGCTTGTGGGCGTCGAAGGTCACCGAGTCGGCCTTTTCGATGCCCCTGAGCAGGTGCCTGTGGGTGCGGGAAAACAGTGTCGGCCCACCCCAGGCCGCGTCCACATGAAAATGGGCGTTGAACTCCCGGGCGATGTCTGCCATGGCGTCCAGCGGGTCGACGTTGCCGGTCTCGGTGGTGCCGGCAATGCCGCAGATGGCCATGACCCGGATTTTCTGGCGGTGCAACTCCAGGCATTTCTCCCGCAGTGCATCGGTGTTGATGCGGTTGTCGTCATCGGTGTCGACAGGCACCAGGAAGTCCCGGCCCAGACCCAGTACATCGGCGGCTTTGCGCAGTGAGTAGTGGCCGCGGCGGGAGACCAGAATGGCGGCACCCTCGCAGCCGTAATAGCGTAGTGCCCGGAACAGGCCTTCCTGATGGATACCGCGGAAGCTGCCTTCGGCGGGGAACGCGTTGTTGCGTGCCACCCAGAGTGCGGTCAGGTTGGCCACGGTGCCGCCGGAGCACATGGCACCGAGGGCGTAGCGGGGATCGTGCATCCACTTGCGGTAGAAGGCACCGTCCTGCTCATACACCAGCCGGTGGATCATGCCCAGTACCTGGCGTTCCATGGGCGTGAAGGCCTTGGAGGTTTCGGTTTTAACCAGGTTCTGGTTGAGGGCAATCATGATCTTGGACAGCGGCAGCATGAAATAGGGCAGTGCCGAGGTCATGTGGCCGATAAAGCTGGGAGACGCCGTGTGTACCGAGTTGGCCACCAGCTTGTCGAGCAGGAATTGGGCCTGTTCGGAGACGAAGATGGGCTTTTCCGGAATGGCGTAGTCCGAGAAGTCTTTCTCGACTTCGGAAAGATCCCGCTCGACCGCAACGATGTGTTCCTGGAGGAATCCGGCAAGGTTGCGGGATATGTTCTGGTCAATCCTGCTCAAGGTGGATTCAGGCGCCTCGGGCACGGTGAATACACGATACATGGCCTCTACCGAGGCCTGGGCGGATTTTTTCTTTCCGGTCATAGGTGCCACACACTATCAGTGGTCATTCGCAAAGCCTGTCCCGGGCGTTCCGTTCTCCCTGAGGGGGCGTAGTATACGGTGTCGTGAAACCATACGCTACAGCATGGGCCCTGCATGGCGGGAGGGTCAAAGTATCTCTCGGTGTACGTCCAGTATGGCAGCGTCGATGCGTTCCTGTATGGCTTTTTCGATCTGGTCGAGGCGCTGGGCGATCTGTTGCGATGAGCCTCCGAGGGCGGCGATGGTCCAGGTGGCGCAGTCGAGGGCGTCCTGGTCGGCGGTTTCGGCGACGGCCAGGTCGGGTTCTTTGCCCCAGACGGCTTTCAGGGCGGTGAAGACTTTGCGTTTGGCTTTGAGGTCTTCGCAGCCGTAGAGCTGGAAGTGCAGGGTCAGGATGCCCACGTGGGGCGTGATGACTGTTTGCTGGGGCGTATTGCCCTCTTTTAGCAGCCTTCTTAGAGCTTCAGACATAGGTGTTCCGATTTTGGTGCTGGAACTGGAGGCGATGGGCTTTCCAAAACACGCTCCTGCGGCACGTCCATGTGACGCTTGGGCTTCGCCATCCATGGCTCCGCACAGTTTTGGAAAGCCCATCGCCTCCAGTCCGCGAACCTTTCAGGTGGAGTCCGCTTCGCCAGACAGTATGTATTGTCCAGCAGTCTGTTTTCTAGCCTACTACAGGCGTCGCCCGTTTGATAATGGCGGCCGGGTCGGTGCCGGAGGGCAGGTTGCCGTAGTTCAGGCCGCCATTGTGTTCCAGGCGGGAGGCGCAGAAGGCGTCGGCGACCGCAGGGTCGGAGTTTCTCAGCAGCAGTGACGACTGCATCAACAGGGCCAGGCGATCCACCAGGTTGCGGGCGCGGTATTCGAAGTCGCTGATGTCGGCGAAGTCGTTCTGCAACTGGGCGAGGAAGCGGTCGAAGCGGGCGTCGGCGCCGCGGGCTTCGGCGGCTTCGCTGAAGAAGGCGTCGAGGGTGTCTGGTTCTTTCTGCAGTGCGCGCAGGGTGTCCAGGCACTGGACGTTGCCGCTGCCTTCCCAGATGGCGTTGACTGGGGATTCCCGCAGCAGTCGGGGCATGATGCAGTCTTCCATCACGCCGCTGCCGCCGATGCATTCCATGGCTTCGTAGGCGTGGTTGGGGGTGCGTTTGCAGATCCAGTACTTGCCAACCGGAGTGGCCAGTCGTGCCAGCAGGCGCTCGTGCTCCAGATGTTGGCTGTCCAGGGATTTGGCGATTCGCATGGTGTAGGCCAGGGCGGCTTCGCTTTCCAGTGCAAGATCGGCGAGGACGTTCTGCATCAGCGGCTGTTCGCTGAGTCGCCCACCGAAGGCGCTGCGGTGGCGGCAATGGTGGGACGCCTGGGCCAGTGCCTGGCGCATGCCGGCGGAGCTGCCGATCATGCAGTCGAAGCGGGTCATGGCGACCATTTCAATGATCGTCGGTACACCTCTGCCTTCCTCGCCCACCATCCACGCCAGGGCGCCGCGCAGTTCCGCTTCGCTGGAGGCGTTGGCGACATTGCCCATCTTGTTTTTCAGGCGCTGGATTTGCCAGGGGTTTTTGCTGCCGTCCGGGCGCCAGCGTGGCATCAGGAAGCAGGACAGGCCGCTTCTGGTCTGGGCCAGCACCAGGAAGGCGTCGCACATGGGGGCAGATACAAACCATTTGTGGCCGACCAGTTCATAGGCCTGCCCCGGGCCTTCTGCACCGATGGCGTAAGCACGAGTCGTGTTGGCCCGGACGTCGCTGCCACCCTGTTTTTCCGTCATTGCCATGCCGATGGTGACGGATTGTTTTTCGCTGTCCGGCAGGTTTCGGGGGTCGTAGCTATTGGCGAGGATTTTGTTTTCCCAGGCCGCGGCCAGTTCCGGTTGTTTGCGGATTGATGGAACGGCGGCAAAGGTCATGGTAATGGGGCAGCAGTGGGCGGCCTCAATTTGGGAGTGCATGTAGTACTTGGCCGTTCTCGCGACATGGGCGCCTGTGCCGGGATTGGTCCACGGGCTGCTGTGGAGGCCGTTTTCCATCGCTGTGGACATCAGTTGGTGGTAGGCGGGGTGGAAGTCCACCTGATCCGTGCGATGGCCAAAGCGATCATGGGTATTGAACGCCGGTTTGTTCTCGTTGGCATGGAAGCCGAGCGCGATGGTGTCCGCCGCGCCGGCGAAAGCACCAAACTGCTTAAGGTCGCTGGTCGCTGCTGCGGCGCCCTCCCGGGCGACCGCCTCCTGCAGGGCCTTGTCCTGTTCGAAGAGGTTGTAATCCTCCAGAGCAGGTGGCTGATTGAAGACCTCGTGGGTAACCGCCAGGTAGCGGTCGTCACTGGAGGGGGTTGCGGTTTCCTGCTGCAGGGGCTGGCGGGCCTTCATGTTTATCTCCTGGTGCCAGTCAACCCCTGCATGCAAAAGCAAATGATGGAGTTGACCAGCGGATCGTGGTCGTTGGTCTCTGCCTGCTCCGTGGTATCAGCCTGTGCCGGGGACAGAGGCCCCACAAGGCTTTCGGCGATGGCACCTACAAGGCAGGTACTGCTTTGCCTGGCATCCTGATCCGGGAGGCAGCCCTCCTTGATGCCGTCCCGGATGGCCTGCTCGAAAAGTTGAGCGTAGGCGCGGCGGAACTTGAGGCGCTCTTCCTCAACTTTCGGGTCTACCGGCTCTGCGATCAGCGACCAGGCCATCACCGGACCTCTCAGGGCTCTCTCCGCAAACTGGCGAAGGGCCACTTCCAGACGGGAAACGGCGTTATCTTCGGCGGCCAGTGCCTCAGCGACTTTGTCGACTTCCCGTTGTGTCGCAATCCTGAAGATCTCTGCAAACAGGTCTTCTTTGGACTCAAAGTGTCGGTAGATGGTTCCCGTAGCAACGCCGGCGCACGCTGCGATGCGCGTTATCTGGGCGCTGCGGAAGCCGCCGT
Source organism: Marinobacter sp. UBA2688 (assembly GCF_002352785.1). Taxonomy (NCBI): domain Bacteria; kingdom Pseudomonadati; phylum Pseudomonadota; class Gammaproteobacteria; order Pseudomonadales; family Marinobacteraceae; genus Marinobacter; species Marinobacter sp. UBA2688. Next base: position 294,572 of record NZ_DELU01000024.1, on the reverse strand, counting down.
CGGCAACGCATCCGTATGTGCATTCGATAATGCGCTTACGGGCCTCTGCCTTGCGATTGCGCATCTTTTCCGTTTCCCGATATGCCATGCGGGTTCCTTATAAGTAGTGAATCATTATTCATTCTTTGTGTCAATCAATAGACCAGTATAGCTTGGTTCATATTATTCTTTAAAAACAATATCGTGGAGTTGCTTACAAAAATTTACAAAAAAACCGTTGTCAGTAAATAGCGTTGCAACTGAAAGCGGATTATAAAGACGCCAAGGCAGGTAGTAAGACGCATCCGCCGAGATGGGGCGGCCGTGCCATAACAGGCTTGGCGCGCTCGTTGTACTGTTTTCGTTGATGGAGAAAATCATGAGTGAATTCGACGAAAGCAATCTGGAGCAATCCGGTAGCTGGACACATGACAGCGACGATACACATTCCATTGCCGGCCGTGCGCGAATCCGCGCTCAGCTTCAGCAGGATATTGAATCGTTTCTGAGCCAGGGCGGCAGAATTCAGGAAGTGGATACAGCATTCCGTTCGGACCCTTCCCGCAAGGTGGATGTCGGTTTCAATAATCGCTCCCTCTGAATTCATGAAGCCGCAGCCTCTGAGGCTGCGGCCTGTTTGCGTTCGTGGCTTACGGTTGTTTTGACGCCGGTCTCACCGCTGTATCCCGTATTCCTCTATGCTGCGTTCTGCAGGATAGCGTGTTCCGTGCACCATGACCGTTACTCACCCCACATTCGACCCTTAAACAGGCCGCGTTCATGAGAGGATTCCTTCGTTTTGCAACCACGGCGCTCGTCGTCATGGCGCTGATCGCGGCAGGCATGGTCATTTTCTTTGGTGATACCCCGACCCCCGCCCAGGAGACAGTTGATACAACCGCCGATACAGAAAGCAGCGTTGTGCCAATGTTGGATTCCACGTCAGGACGTGGAGTGCCTTCAACACTGGTCGGCGAAACCGCGGTTGCGGTGCCGGATACAATGCCAGCGTCGTTGGCGGGAACCAGCGTGCCCGGTGGCTGGGCCGAAACCGATGCTAATGGCTCCCTGGTCCCCACGCCGCAGTTGCGCCAGTTGTTTGAATATTACCTGGCGGCTCTGGGCGAGGAGACGTTACCCCAACTGGTTGCCCGGATAGAGCAGGCGTTGGCCCGGCTTGAAGAGCCGGCCCGATCGGAAGCTCTCGACACTTTGGGGGACTATCTGGACTACAAGCTGGCGTTGGGCGACCTGGAAGCCACTTATGGTCATGACGCCACGACGAATGCAGAGGACATGCAACGGCGAATGGCAGAAATACGCGCCCTGCGACGCACCTGGATGGATGCGCAAACCGCCGACGCCTTTTTTGCAACGGACGAGGCCGTAGACCAGTTCCAGGTTGAGCAACTGCGTATCCGAACCGATCCGTCTCTGTCTGAAAAGGAGCGGGAGCAGGCGCTGGCAGAAGCCGAGAAGGCGCTCCCGGAACCGCTTCGTCAGGCACGCCGGGAAACCCGCAAATTCGCCGACTATCAGCGTGCGCAGTCGGAATTCGCGGATGATCCCGACGCCTTGCGCGCCTGGAGGGAGGAACGCTTTGGTGCCGAGGCTGCCCGTGAGCTGGAGAAGGTGGAAGCTGAACAAAAGGTATGGGAAGCCAAGTGGCAGGCCTATAGCCAGGACCTGGCGGAGCTTGACGACATGGGGCTTGCCGGCCCGGAGCGCAAAGCCGCCATTGACGCGCTCAGGGATGATTATTTCGAGGGCGCTGAAAAGCTGCGTGCCGAGGCCCTGGATTCCATCCGGTAACAGTCCTTTCATCTGAACGTAGTAGCCTGATGGTGTGGCTCGGCTGTAGGCCCTGCCACCGCCGCTTATGGGCGTGTATGATGGGGCGGTAGCCCCATTTTCCACAGGAGGTATTCCGTGAGCTTTTCGGCCAATCGCATGTTCCCAGCCACTCGTCTGCGTCGTAACCGGGTTGACGGTTTTTCCCGGCGTCTGGTTCGGGAGAATCAGCTCAGTGCCGACAACCTGATTTTTCCGGTGTTCGTACTGGAAGGCGAGGGTCAGCGGGAGGCGGTACCCTCCATGCCCGGCGTCGAGCGCCTGAGCGTTGATCTTCTGGTGGAACAGGCGGCGGAACTGGTGGCGCTTGGGATTCCGGCCGTGGCGCTGTTTCCCGTGGTGCCTGCGGAGCACAAGAACCTGTCCGGATCTGGCGCGTGGGATTCCGATGGTCTGGCCCAGCGTGCGGTGCGTGCGCTGAAGGACGCCTACCCTGAGTTGGGTGTTATTACCGATGTGGCACTGGACCCATTCACCACCCATGGCCAGGACGGCATTATCGACAACGACGGCTATGTGCTGAACGACGTGACCGTGGAAGCGCTGGTTAATCAGGCGTTGTCCCATGCCGACGCGGGTGCGGATATTGTGGCGCCGTCCGACATGATGGACGGCCGGGTCGCTGCCATCCGCGACGCCCTGGAGTCCGCTGGCTATGTGAACACGCGTATTCTGGCCTACTCTGCCAAGTATGCTTCCAGTTATTACGGGCCGTTCCGCGATGCGGTCGGCTCAGCGGGCAACCTGGGCAAGGGCAACAAGGCCACCTATCAGATGGACCCGGCCAATAGTGATGAGGCGCTCCAGGAAGTGGCGATGGACATCGCCGAGGGGGCCGACATGGTGATGATCAAACCCGGCATGCCGTATCTGGATATCGTTCACCGGGTAAAACAGGAACTGCAGGTGCCAACGTTCGTCTATCAGGTCAGTGGCGAGTACGCCATGCACATGGCCGCTGCCGAGAACGGATGGCTGGATGGCGACGCCGTGATGATGGAGAGTCTGATGGCCATGCGCCGTGCCGGTGCAGACGCCATCCTTACCTATTTTGCCGTCAGGGCTGCACGGCTGATGCGTGATAACCGCACCTGACAGGTTACAGTCAACAGCAGGGTGCCTTAAGGCCTCTGATAAATGGAAGCAGTAAGCAATGACTACTGAATCTGCAAACAAGCTAAAGGCTGTCGATGTTCCGGACGTGCCGGCTCCCGTGGAAGCACCATCCCCCGGCGTGGAAGTTGATGTCGCCGCCCAGGAAAATTATTTCAACCGCGAACTGAGCCAGCTTCAGTTCAACTACCGGGTGCTCAAACAGGCTCTGGATACCACGCATCCGTTGATTAACCGGCTGATGTTCTGCTGCATTTTCAGCAGCAACATGGACGAGTTCTTCGAGATCCGGGTGGCGGGCCTGCGCCAGCAGATCAAGTATGGCCGTGAAACCCTGGGCTCCGACGGCATGATGCCGGAGCAGGTGTTGGGCGAAATCAGCCGGGTGGCCCATGAGTACATCCGGGAACAGTACGACATCCTGAACAACGTGCTGATCCCCGAGATGGAGCAGGAAAACATTCACTTCGTCCGGCGTCGTGAATGGACGGAAGCTCAGGCCGACTGGGTGCGCCGTTACTTCGAAGAGGAAATCCTGCCGGTGGTCAGCCCCATCGGGCTGGACCCTTCCCACCCGTTCCCGCGCCTGGTCAACAAAAGCCTGAACTTCATTGTTGAGCTGGACGGTAAGGATGCCTTCGGTCGCGAAACCGGGATGGCCATCGTGCCTGCGCCACGTTCGCTGCCGCGTCTGGTCCGGCTTCCGGATGACGTTTGTAACGGTGGCGACAACCTGGTGTTCCTGTCCTCCATGATTCACGCCCATGCCGATGAGCTCTTCCCAGGCATGGAGGTGAAAGGCTGCTATCAGTTCCGCCTGACCCGCAACGCCGACCTTGAACTGGAAGACGACCTTGAAGATCTGGCCTCCGCCCTGCGCGGCGAGTTGCTGAGCCGGCGCTTCGGTGACGGCGTGCGGCTGGAAGTGGCGGACAACTGCCCGGAAGAACTGGTGCATTTTCTGCTGCGCGAGTTTGGACTGACGGATCGTGACCTTTATCAGGTTCACGGCCCGGTCAACCTGACACGTTTGATGGCCGTCGGTGGGCTGGTGGATCGCCAGGACCTCACCTATTCGGGTTTTTCGCCGTCGATTCCCAGGCAGATCCGTGCCAAGGAATCCATGTTCGATGCCATCCGCAAGCGCCCGCTGCTGTTGCTGCATCCCTATGAAAACTTCAGTCCCGTGACCGACCTGTTGCGGCAGGCTGCAAAAGACCCACAGGTCCTGGCTATCCGTCAGACCCTGTATCGCACCGGTGCCGACTCGGAAATTGTCGAAGCGCTGATGGATGCAGCCCGGCGTGGCAAGGAGGTGACTGCGATCATCGAACTGCGGGCCCGGTTCAGCGAGGCGGAAAACCTGGAGCTGGCCAGCCGGCTGCAGGAAGCGGGTGTGATCGTGGTCTACGGGGTGGTGGGTTACAAGACCCACGCCAAGATGATCCTGATCGTGCGCCGTGAGGAAGGAAAACTGAGGCGTTACGTACACCTGGGTACCGGGAACTACCATGCCGGTAACGCCCGCCTGTATACCGATTACAGCTACATGACCAGCGACGAATCCATCGGTGATGACGTCAACAAGCTGTTCCAACAGCTGACGGGCATGGGCAAGGCCTTGAAAATAAAGAAACTGTTTCACTCACCCTTCACACTCCATACCCGTCTTCTGGGCCTGGTGGACCGTGAAGCGGAACTGGGGCCCAAAGGCCGGATTATTTTCAAGTTTAACGCCCTCACTGAGCGAGAGTTGATCAAGGCGTTGTATCGTGCGTCCCAGGCAGGCGTGAAAATCGACCTGATCATCCGCGGTATCTGCTGCCTGAGGCCGGAAGTGCCGGGGCTGTCGGACAACATCCGGGTGCGCTCCATCATTGGCCGTTTCCTCGAGCACACCCGGGTTTACTATTTCGGCAACAACGGCCGGCCGGAAGTCTATGGGTCCAGCGCCGACGGCATGGAACGGAACCTGCTTAGCCGCGTGGAAACGGCGTTTCCGATTGAGGATCCGGCGTTGATTGCCCGCGTCCGCGAAGACCTGGACACCTATCTGGCGGACAATTGCCAGTCCTGGGTCTTGCAGCCGGACGGTAGTTACATTCAGAATCAGGCAGCCGAGGGCGAGGATCGCCTGGCGTCGCAACTGGTCCTGCTTGAACGCCTGACCGGGAAATAACGATAACCCGCATGCGCCTGCCCCAGTGGAGGCGATGTGGGCGCTGTAATGGAGTAAAGGCTGTTGAAGAAACAATGGATGGTTGCCGGTGCAGCCGTACTGGCGGTTGGTGTGGCTGCGCCCTGGGCCGTTGGATATGTAACCGAACAGCAGTGGCAGAGGGTCACTGCGGACGTTAATCAGGCGCAGCCCCTGTTCAAGCTGCAAACCCGCGATTATAACAGGGGCTACATGGGAGCCGAGTTCGCCGGCACCATCACGATCCAGGATCCGGACACCGGTGACGAGCACTCATTCGACTATCAGGCCCGGGTAAGCCATGGGGTTACCGGCAGCCTGATTGATTTTACCCCGCCTCCTGAGCTTGGCGCTGAAGTTGAGAAGATCTTCCCCGACGAAAAGCCCCGGTTGACCCTGGAGACCCGCCTGTGGGGAACGGCGATCGCCGAGCTTTCCGTGCCGGCTGTGAGTGTGATCGACGAGGAAACCGGCGAGTCCTTTGATATGTCGGAAAGCTTTAGCCGAGCAGAAATCAGTGGCAACGGTTCACAGGCTGATATCCTCATGCTTTGGCCGGGCGCCGTGATTCGGGGGCCAGACCTGCGCATCAGTATCGAGGATTTTCGCCTTGAACAGACCATGGAACACCTGACAGGCGACGTCTGGCTGGGTGACGGGGACATGTCGCTGGCGCGACTTGAAGTGGCGGCACGGGGCGAGCCGACCCTTCGCTTTGATGACTTTTCGATGAGTGGTGAGACTACCACCGACGATGACGGCAAGAGCATTGATTCCGAGGCTGTCGTTACTTTGGAAAAGGTAACGGCGGACGACGAGAGCTTCGGCCCTCACCGTATGGAAATGGTGTTAAGTGGCCTGGACGTGCAAAGCTGGAGTGACCTGACAACGGCAATGACGGACATGCAGGCGGCTGCCCTGAACACCGCAGGCGGCGATTCGAGTGCCATGATGCAGCAGCAGATGGAATCCATGAATCGCATCAATCAGGCCATGCTGGGCCTTGCGGCCAACGGTTTCTCGTTCGGGTTTCCGGAGCTGTCCTTTGCCACGCCTTATGGCCCGGTCAATGGCGAGATCATGGTGCAGCACCCGTCGCTGTCTGACGACGAGAAAGACCAGATGATGATGGTGATGCAGCAGCTGACCGGCAATCTGGATGTCAGCATGCCGCTGGCTCTGGTGGAGCAGCATCCGGAGCTGGGGATGCAGGTTGCGCCTTTGATCAAGCAGGGCATGGTGGTGCAGGAGGGTGACCGGCTGCGAATCCAGGGCACACTGGAAGATCTGGCCCTGGACATCAATGGCAACGTGATCCCGCTGCCACCGATATTCTGATCCGTTGTTCTGTGCTGCCCGGGATGGGCAGCACTTTCCCGTCTGTCAGTCCTTGATGAATTTCTGTTTGAGTGCAGCTTCCACAGCCGGGTCGACAAATTCGGAGACGTCACCGCCCAGTGAGGCGATTTCGCGGATCAGGGTGGAGGAGATGTACGACAGGTGGTTGGAGGGTGTCAGGAACACGCTTTCCACTTCCGGCGCCAGGCGGCGGTTCATGTCGGCTAGCTGGAATTCGTACTCGAAGTCGGAGACAGCTCGCAGTCCGCGGATGATTACGGTGGCGTTCTGTTCCCGGACGAAATCGGCGAGCAGGTTGCTGAAGCCGGTGACGCTGACGTTGGGCAGGTGGGAGGTGGCTTTTTCCACCAGCACGCAGCGTTCTTCCAATGTCAGTAGCGGGGACTTCTTGGGGTTGTAGGCGATGGCGACGACGACTTCGTCGAAGAGCCGGCCTGCGCGCTCGATGAGGTCGGTATGGCCGTTGGTGATCGGGTCAAACGTACCCGGGTAGATGACTTTTGGCATTCGGAGCTCCTTTTCACCGGAAGCGCACAGGATAGCAGCCTTCGTCTTGAACCAAAATGTTCCCTAATCCCTCACTTCTGCGGGCTGCTGACTTTGGATTGCTCGCTTTGGTGCATGTGCCGCATGAGGATGGCCTTCCAGGATACGCTACGAGCACATCCATGTGCGCTTGAGTAAAGCCATCCTTGGCTTTACACAATCCTGGAAGGTCATCCTCACGCGGCACCCCCGGTTTCACACCTGCCTAGTTTCTTCACCGAATCCACCTTTCCGGCGGTCTCTTTTGGGTTTACACCTTGAGTTTCTGAGCCAGCCTAGTGCTATTTCTTGCAGCTAATGCATAAACCGACAATTGCGGATTCGCGCCAATGCTTGTTGGGAAGATCGAGGCGTCGTGGACGCTGAGGTTGGCCACGTGGTGGTGTTCGCTGAAGCCGTTGACGACGGATTCTTCCGGGTTGCGGCCCATGCCGCAGCCGCCCATTTGGTGGGCGGTGAACAGGCGGACGCGGTGGGGTTCCATGGCGAGGTTGTCGATGCCGGCTTTGGCGTCGGCCCACGAGGTGTACCAGGGGGAATCCAGGTGCATGATGCGGACTTTCTGGGCGCCGGCGGCGAACTGGATCTCGGCCATTTTGTAGAAGGCGTCTTTCAGGCCCTTCCAGAGGTAGTCGCTGACGGGGTAGTCCAGGATCGGGCTGCCGTCGTCGCGGAGGCTGACGGTGCCGCCGACGCTGTCGGGATGGAAGCCGTCGCGCAGCAGGGCGATGACGGAGTTCAGCCGGGGCAGTTTCGACAGGTCGCGGATCTGTTGTTCGCCGTGGCCGGGAACCACGCCGGCGGACATGGCCGGGTGCAGGGGCGGTACTTCCAGTTTGAAGCCGGCGGGGCCGTCGACGCCCTGGGAGAAGTTGAATTCGTCGGAATAGATTGACTGAGGTGCACCGTAATAAGGATCGACGGTGTCAGGCATTTCCGCGATGGTGGCATTGACCGGGTGCAGGAAGGTGCGCTTGCCAATGCGGTCGTAGGGGTCGGGAATGTCTGAGCGCAGCAGCAGGCCAGGTGAGCCGATGGCGCTGGCGGCCACCACGAAATGCCGGGCTCGCAGTTCCACGGTGACGCCAGACGGGGTGACACCGTCCGCCGCCATGGCCGAGGCCTGAAGGTGGCTGATTTTGTTCTGCTCCATCACCAGTTTGTCGGCCCGCAGGCCGTGGAACAGTCGGGCATTGTTGTCCAGGGCGCCGGGAATAGTGGTGGTCAGAGCCCCCTGTTTGGCGTTCGTGGGGCAGCCCACGCCGCAGTAACCCAGGTTCCAGCAGCCTTTGACGTTGCGTGGGATCACCTCCCAGGACCAGCCCAGCGCCTCGCAACCCTGGCGCAGGATGTCGTTGTTCACATTAGGCTCGGCCAGCCAGGGCTCAATGTTATGTCGTTGCTCGCGGCCGTCGAACCAGGGCTTCATGGATGCCGGGGTCAGGTCGTCGAGCCCGAAACGGCTGGCCCAGTGATTCAGCGTCGGTGCCGGTGTACGGAAGCTGGACGTCCAGTTCACTGTGGTAGAGCCGCCCACACACCGGCCCTGAAGAATGGCGATTGCTCCGTCTTTGGTGACCCGGCTCATGCCTTCCTGGTAGAGGGAGGCATAGGCGTCCAGCTCGTTCATTTTGAAGTCTTTCTGGTGATACAGACGGCCTTCTTCCACCAGAATCACCGACAGCCCGGCTTTCGCCAGAATCTCCGCCGTGGTGCCGCCCCCGGCGCCGGTGCCGATGATCACCACATCGGCTTCGTGGGTCTGGTTCTGTGTCAGGGTGGCGCCGTCGGTGACCTTCCAGCCAGCCTCAAGCCCACGGGCGATACGATCCGTTAACGACATAATAATGCTCCGGTTGGCTCAGGCGTTGTCTTTGAACTGGGGCAGGGCGTCCACGGCCCAGGCGGGTGGTCCGGGGTAGCCGGAGAGGTGCCAGTGGTCTTCGTGGCCATAGAACGCCACGTTACTGACCTTGGTCAGGGCGATGTAGCCGTTGTTGAACAGCCCAACACCACTGGTGCGCCAGCGCTCAAGGAAGGCATCCACGGACTGCGTGCTGGCGTTCTCCCAACTCGACCAGATCCGGGCAACCGTCACCCGTGTCAGCCCGAAGTTCAGCAGGTCAAACAGACCCCGCAACTCCTTCTGGTTGGCGGGTCCGAACTGATGAATCCCGGCATCAATGCGCTCAATCGTCGCCTGAATCTGCTGGCGGCGAACCACGGGCTCCTCAGTCAGCCCGGGGCCCACCATGGCTGGTAGCAATGCCTGGAACAACACAATGTCGTCGCGGGTCAGGAACTGGAACTCGTAGCTCTGGTCCATCGCCCCCGGCATCGGATAGTCCCGCCCGGCGGGCGCGGTTGCACAGCCGGACAGGCCAGCGGTCACACTCACCGTGCCGAGGAACATGGCTCCACCAAGCCCGGTCCGGAGAAAACTCCGACGGTCCATGGCGGAATCGGAAAGGTCCGTTTGCACGGATCGAGAAAGGCTTTCAGGCATAACGACTCTCTTGTTCTTATTGTCTTTTTTTGGCCGGCGACCAGCACCCAAGTCACCGAATAAACAACTTATATACCATCTTGTGAGCCGTCGTTCCGTGCGGCGCATACACAAACTTGCCACTGTTGAACTTCTGCTTACTGAAAATCGCCCGTTGATGAGAGAACGTCAGGAAACCTTCCTTGCCGTGGTAATGCCCCATCCCCGAATCACCGATACCACCAAATGGCAGGTCATCCTGGGCAACGTGCATCAGTGCATCGTTGATGCACATGCCACCGGAATGTGTCTGGTTGACCACATGCTCCTGCATCGACTTGTCGTAACCGAAGAAATACAGCGCTAGCGGGCGAGGACGGTCATTAATGTAATGGATCGCCTCATCCAGGTTGCCATAGCTGATGATCGGCAGAATCGGCCCGAAAATCTCATCCTGCATGATCTTCATATCCGGCGTGGTCTTCAGCGCCAGCGTAATCGGCATCTTGCGGGTGCCATCCTTCAGGTTCTCATTGGCCGGATTGATCTCAATCAGCTCGGCCCCTTTTTCCCGCGCATCGTCAAGATAGCCTTGCAGGCGGTCATATTGGCGCTCATTGATAATCGCCGTGTAATCCTCGTTATCCCGCAGGCTCGGATACATCGCCGCAAACTGATGGCGATACTCATCCACAAATGCCTGCACACGGTCTGCCGGGCACAACACATAATCCGGTGCCACACAGGTCTGGCCCGCATTAAGTGCCTTGCCGAAAGCGATACGCTGGGCGGCGTCTTCCATCGGAACATCCGGCGATACGACGGCAGGCGACTTGCCGCCCAGTTCCAGAGTCACCGGCGTGAGATTTTCCGCGGCTGCCCGCATCACCAGCTTGCCCACCGACGTGGAGCCGGTGAACAGAAGGTGATCGAAGGGCCGGCTGGAAAAGTCTGCGGCGACATCCGCCTCACCGTTAATCACACAGACCAGGTCCTCCGGAAACGCAGATTCGACAATCTCCTTGAACAAAGCAGAGGTGTGCGGCGTGAACTCCGACATCTTGATCATCGTACGGTTACCCGCAGCCAGTGAGGCCACCAACGGCCCAACGGCCAGATACAGAGGGTAGTTCCAGGGCACGATGACGCCCACAACACCCTTAGGCTGGTAGTGAACGCGGTTGCTGGCGGGCTGGAACAACACGGACACATGCCGCTTGGAGGGCTTCATCCAGCCTTCCAGGTTTTTCAGGGTGTAGTTGATGCCCTGAATGGACGGCATCACTTCCGCAATCAGCGATTCGTCCTTCGAACGACAGCTGAAGTCCCGGTCGATGGCGTCCAGTAACCGATCCTGATTGGACAGCAGTACGCGCTTGAGGCGCTTCAGATTCTCCTGACGCTCGGTTAGCGACGGCATCGGGTTGTTGCGAAACGCCTTCTTCTGGTCCTCAAACACACGGTGGGTGTGCTGGATGTGCTTCTTGCTTTCAGTCAGCTGGACAACGGTGGCTACCATATCGCTCTCTCCTCGCGGCCCCGGCCTGCCGGGTCGCCGCCCTTATTGTTCGTGGAGCCTGTGACAGCTCCTGAATGCGGTGGTGAAAAAGTATTCAGTTTGCGCTTGGGGCTATTATTAGAGTATATACTCTAGGTAGTCAAGCTGGCCCTAATGGCTGATCGGGCCATCCACGGATCGCAGCGCCAAAGCACAGGCACCCACACAACAACACGCATTGCTGAGCCTATGAAAACCCGAGACAAGATTCTTCTTTCGAGCCTTGATCTGTTCAACGAAAGAGGAGAGCGCAACGTAACCACCAACCATATCGCCGCCCACCTGGCGATATCGCCGGGCAACCTGTATTACCACTTCCGTAACAAGTCCGACATCATTTACGAGATCTTTCTCGAGTATGAAAAGCTGGTGGATTTTTACCTGGATATCCCGGAGAACCGGCCCATTACTCTGGATGACCTGACCTTTTATCTCGAATCGGTGTTCGATGGCCTTTGGAGCTATCGGTTTTTTCACCGCGACCTGGAATACCTGCTCGACAGTGATCAACGCCTGCGCCAGGACTACCGCGAGTTCACCAACCGCTGTCTGGCGGCGATCAGCCGGATATTCGAGAAGCTGGCGGAGGCGGGAATTATCGAGCCTCAGCCTGAAGAGCTGCGTTCCGCGATGTCCCTGAACGTATGGTTGGTCATTACCAACTGGATGGCTTTCCTGAAAACCGCCCACGCCTCTGAGGCCTCTGCGAGCCTGACTCTGACCGAGCTGAAGCAGGGCATCTATCAGGTGCTGACCCTGGAGATTCCCTATCTGACGGCGGATTACCGGGAGCAGGTGATGACGTTGCGGGAGAAGTATCGTCCGCGTTTGCCGGATGCGGCTGACGCATCGGTTTCAGGGCAGGGCGAACCCATCTGGAATCATTGAGGAACTTTTGATCAATTGGCGTGTCAATAGTTACGACATCGGGGATTCGGACATTCTCGGTGTCTCCTGAGTGAGTTCTCAGGTTTTAGCACGTCGCAAACCCTGACGTTTCACCGGCCTGTCTTCTGGCAGGTCGGCTTTTTATGCCAGCCCTCCCCTCATAACCCCAAACCGACCTTCCATTGCATCCTTGTCAGAGCGTTTTAAATCCAATAAACTCGTGAATGTTACCGGTAACATGCGCCGGCACAAAAACAATCAGGAGATACCAATATGTTCCCGACAAGACTCGCAGCTGGCCTTCTGTCAGCCACCCTGGCGTGCAATGCCCTTGCCGCCGATTTCACCTTCAAGTTCCAGTCTTCAGATCCTTCCGGCGTCAAGAACTTCGAGATCCAGCAGGCGTGGGCCGACCGGGTAGAAGCGATGACCGGTGGTCGTGTCGAGATTGACCTGCTGCCGGTGGGTAGCGTTGTCAGCCACACCGAAACCCTCGGCGCCATGAAAATGGGCGTGTTGGATGGCCATATTTCCGTGACCGGGTATTTCTCGGGAAAGGATCCTGCATTCGGCCTGATCGGCAACACCGTTGGCGCCTGGTCCAGCCCGGACCAGCTCATTGATTACATCAACCATGGTGGCGGCTATGAGTTGATGAACGAGCTCTACAAGCCCTATGGCGTGAAATTTGTCGGCGGTGGCGGTACCGGCGTGGAGTCGTTTGTGTCGAAGAAACCGCTGGATGGCGTCGAGGATCTCAAGGGGCTGAAGATGCGCGCACCGGAAGGGCTGGTGCAGTCTGTCTTTGCCGCCGCGGGCGCATCCCCCGTGAACCTGCCGGGGTCTGAAGTCTACACGGCGTTGAGCAAGGGTGTGATTGATGCCGCGGACTACACCGTGTTTTCCACCAACCATGAGGCCGGTCTGAACGAGATTGCGCCGCACCCGGTCAACCCTGGTTTCCATTCGCTGCCATTGATTGAAATCGCGATGGACCTCAAGGAGTGGAACAAGCTGCCAGAGGACATTCAGGCCATCATGACGGTATCCGCCCGAGACTTTGCCCAGGATATCAGCACCCAGTTGGCGATGGCCGATCGTGAAGCTGTCAACGAAGCCCGGGCCAACCCGGACATTACCATCCACGACTGGTCCGCCGAAGAGCGTCGGAAGTTCCGCACCATTGCCCGTGACCAGTGGCAGGTCTACGCAGAACAGTCGCCCAATGCCGAGAAGGTCTACCAGTCGGTGACTGAGTACCTGGAGTCCCAGGGCCTCCTCTAAAACAGGTTCCCTCGATATCAGCCTCCGGGCGCCCTAAGGCCCCGGAGCGAGGAGTTCATTATGTCCGTTGAAAACAACACAGATGCCCCGGCGTCCGGTTCTGATCGCGAAGATATCCAGCCTGATAAGGGCGAGGATGTCGGGTTTACCTGGCTGGACAAGGCCATTGTCTGGCTTGGCAAGAGGCTGAGCCTGGTCTTTGCCGCGATTGTCGTGGTGTCGTTTTACGAGATTGTCCGCCGTTATGTGTTTGATTCCCCCACGCTCTGGGTGCACGAAACCGTGACCTTTGCAGGTGCCACACTGTTTGTCATTGGCGGGCTTTATGCCCTGGCTACCGATCGACACGTGCGTATTGTATTGATCTATGACGCCGTCTCTCACCGTGCCCAGCGTTGGTTGCGGGTTGTCCACCATCTGCTGGGACTTGCCTTCTGCGGCATGCTGCTGTTCGCCAGCTGGTCGATGGCGACCGAAGCCGTGCGGGCGCCCTGGGGTGGCTGGCGACTGGAAACCTCCGGCTCTGCCTGGAACCCGCCGTTTCCCGCGCTGCTGAAGGTGGTCATCCTGATTGCGGTGGCGGTCATGACGCTTCAGTTCCTGTTGCACCTTATTCGCGACCTTCGTGGCAAGGGAGATAAATGATGTTTGAACTGGCCTCCCTTGGTATCGGCTATGGCAGCCTGTTGATGCTTGTCATGCTGATTGTATTGCTCCTGACCGGTATGCAGTTGGCGTTTGCCACCGGTCTGGTCGCTCTTGTGTTCGCGCTCGGTTGGTTTGGCCCGGATGCCCTGCCCATTGTCAGCAGCCGTCTGTACAGCTTTATCGGCAACTATGTGTTCCTGGCGGTGCCGATGTTCGTGTTGATGGCCTCGCTGCTGGATCATTCCGGCATTGCCCGGGACCTGTTCGATGCCATGGCCCGCCTGGGTCGCAAACTCCGAGGTGGTGTGGCCATCCAGACGCTGGTGGTGGCGGTGATCCTCGCCTCCATGTCCGGTGTGATCGGTGGCGAGACGGTGTTGCTGGGCATCCTGGCGCTGCCGCAAATGCTGCGCCTGGGGTACGACCGCAAACTCGCCATCGGCACCACCTGTGCCGGTGGGGCACTCGGCACCATGCTGCCTCCCAGTATCGTACTGATTATCTACGGGCTGACCGCCAACGTGTCCATCGGCGACCTCTTCAAAGGGGCTTTCTTGCCCGCACTGATACTGGCGCTGCTCTATATGGGGTATGTGTTGATCCGGGTTTGGCTGAAGCCGGAGATGGCGCCGCTGCCCTCGGATCAGGACACACCTGAAACACCAATGCCGAATTTCTTCAAGGCACTGCTGTTTCCCCTGCTGTCCGTGGTTGTGGTGCTGGGCAGCATCTATGGCGGTGTGGCGTCGGTCACGGAAGCCTCGGCCCTGGGTGTGATGGGTATTGCCATCAGCACCTGGATTCGTGGTGAGCTGTCCCTTGCCATGGTGCGCAAGGCCACCATCAGCACGCTGCGGGTGTGCGGCATGATTATCTGGATTGGTATCGGCGCAACCGCTCTGGTGGGCGTCTACAACCTCATGGGCGGTATCGATTTCGTCCGCGACATGGTTTTCGCCGTCAGCGGTGGCCATGGCCTGACGACGATCCTGTTCATGATGCTGATCCTGCTCATCCTGGGTATGTTCCTGGACTGGGTCGGCGTTGCCTTGCTCACCATGCCGATCTTCGTGCCGATTGTGACGGAACTGGGCTATAGCCCGATCTGGTTCGGGGTGGTGTTCTGCATGAACATGCAGGTGTCCTTCCTGTCACCGCCGTTTGGCCCGGCGGCCTTCTATCTCAAGACCGTGACGCCAAAAGACATCTCCCTGGGGGAGATCTTCCGTGCCCTGCTGCCGTTTATCGCGCTTCAGGTGGTCGCCCTTGGTCTGCTGATTGTGTTCCCTCAATTGGCGCTATGGTGGCAGTGACATGAGTGAAAGGATGACACCAAAGACACCAAAAATCGTGGTGATGGGCGTGTCCGGGTGTGGCAAAAGCCTCACCGGGGCCAGGCTTGCACAGGAACTCGGCGTTCCGTTTTTCGACGCGGACGATTACCACAGCCGTGCCAACGTGGAGAAAATGGCAGCCGGTATTCCGCTGACCGATGAGGATCGTCTCGGTTGGCTGGATGACCTCGCCAAGTTGATCCGGCGGGAAGAGGGTGGCCTGGTGCTGGCCTGTTCCGCCTTGAAGCGCGTCTACCGCAAGCGTTTGCAGGGGGGCAGCCCGGAAACCCGGTTCGTTTATCTCAAGGGGGATTTTGAAACCATCTGGGCGCGCCACTCCAGCCGAACCGATCATTACTTCAATGGTCACGCGATGCTGGAGAGCCAGTTCCATTTGCTGGAGGAGCCGGGGCCGGGTGAAAACGCGGTGGCCGTCGATGTCTCCGGTACGCCGGAGCAAGTGATCCGTCACTGCCTTGTCGGGCTCGGGTATGATAGGCCTCTTTGAACGTTCTGGCTGGAGCCGTAAATGGTAAAGAACAAACGTCCCACATTGCAGGACATTGCGGACCGGGTTGGTGCCACCAAGATGACGGTCAGCCGTTGCCTTCGTGGTGCAGACAATGTCTCCAAGCCTATGCGGGAGCGGATCTTTGCCGAAGCCGAAGCACTGGGGTATATCCCCAATCGCGCGCCGGACCTGTTGTCCAAGTCCACCAGCCACGCCATTGGTGTGTTGCTTCCGTCCCTGACCAACCAGGTCTTTGCGGATGTGATCAAGGGTGTGGAAGCGGTTACCGAGCCCGCCGGTTACCACCTGATGCTGTCTCACTACGGCTACAGCCCCGAGATTGAGGAGCGCAGTCTGTCATCGCTGCTGTCCTACAACGTGGACGGCGTGATTCTCTCCGAGAGTCAGCACACGGGCCGCACGCTGAGGATGCTTCAGACCGCTGGGGTGCCCACCGTGGAAATCATGGACACGCATTCGACCCCGTTCGAGCAGGCTGTCGGGTTTGATAACGTCAGCGCGGCTTATGACATGGTGCGGGAGATGATCCGGCTTGGACGCAGGCGCGTGGTCTATCTCGCCGTGCGGCTGGATGCCCGTACCTTGCAACGTCAGGAAGGGTACAGCCGGGCAATGGAAGAGCAGGGGCTGACGCCAGTCACCCTGCGCAGCGAGCAACGCTCGTCTTTTAGTGTGGGTGCCACCCTGATGGCGCGGATACTGGAGGAGAATCCGGACGTTGATGGCATCTTCTGCACCAACGATGACGTTGCGATTGGTGCGTTTTTCGAGTGTCAGCGCCGGGGTATTCCGGTGCCAGAGCGGATTGCGATCGCCGGTTTCCATGGTCACGACGTTGGCCGTGTGATGGTACCTCCCCTGGCGAGTGTGATCACACCACGAGAGGCCGTGGGCCAGAGGGCGGCCCAGGAGCTGCTGGCCCGCCTGGGCGGTGCCGGCATCACCGAGCCGCGTATCGATCTGGGCTACCGGATAGAGCGTGGAGGCACGCTCTAGTTAGTCCTCGGTTTCCAGCCAGGCGGTCAGTGCCTCCCGGCACTCTTCGACTCCCCGTTTTGACGTTGCCGAGAACATAATCAGGTGCTCCACGCACTGGAACTCTTCCAACTTTTTGGCAATGCCCATCATGGCCGTTTTGGCCTGGCCAAATTTCAGCTTGTCGGCCTTGGTGGCAAGAATCATCAGTGGAAGGTTGTTATGTTCGCACCATTCCACCATCATTTGGTCGAAGTCCGTTAATGGGTGGCGTATATCCATGACCAGTACCAGCCCCCGCAGGCAGCGGCGATCATTCAGGTAGTGGCCCAGATGTTTCTGCCAGTCGTCTTTCATATCCCGGGACACTTTGGCGTAACCGTACCCGGGCAGATCGACCATCCGGCAGTTTTCCCGGTTGAGTGAGAAGAAATTGATCAGCCGGGTGCGCCCGGGGGTCTTACTGGTACGGGCCAGCTTGCCGTTGGTGGTGATGCAATTGATGGCGCTGGATTTGCCCGCGTTCGAGCGGCCGGCGAAGGCCACCTCGGAACCGTGGTCCGGAGGGCATTCCTCCAAGCGTGAGGCACTGATCAGGAACCGGGCGCTGTTGAACGAGAGGCTTTTTTGAGTCAGGTCTGATGACACGGGTGTTGGTATTCCTATTGGATTTCAGTTATCAGGGATTAATGTATAATGCTACACCAAATCCGGGCAGTACGCTGAGCGTTGCTGCTGAACAGCCCCGGTTTGTGCCTTCTTGGCCAGTGCCTGCCGGCTGCATAACGAAGAATACTTTTGGATGAGAGAAGCGGAGCGAGCATGAAAAAACTGATCGCAGGAGTTGTTCTCGGTGTTGGCCTCACAGCGATGGCTCACGGGGCGGGAGATCCTGAAGCAGGCGAAGCAAATGCAGCGGTGTGTGCCGGATGTCATGGCCAGGGTGGTGCCAAGCCGGTCATGGCGGTTTACCCGAAATTGGCGGGCATTGGCGAAGAGTATCTGTACCAGCAATTGGTTGCGATCAAGGAAGGCAAGCGTGAAATTGCCGAAATGACGGGCCTTTTGAGCGACATGTCTGACCAGGATCTGCAGGATCTTGCGGCCTATTTCGACAGTCAGGACATTACCGTGGCCCAGGCCAACCCCGATCTGGTTGAAGAGGGGCAGATGCTTTACCGCGGTGGCAACATGGCTTCTGGCGTGCCGGCGTGTGCCGGATGCCACAATCCTCGAGGCATGGGGAATGGGCCTGCCGGCTACCCCAGGCTCAGTGGTCAGAGCGCCGAGTACGTCGAAAAGCAGCTCAAGGCATATCGAGACGGTGAGCGTGATGCTGGCCAGAACGCATCCATCATGATGGATGTCGCCGCCAAGTTGACCGACTCTGAGATCAAGGCCGTTTCGAGCTACGTGTCCGGTCTTCAGTAACCTCTGACACGCGCTACGGCTGAAAAAAACCCCGCTGATGCGGGGTTTTTTATGAGTTGCTGCTGTTTAATCCATGCCCGGTGGAACTTTTCGTGCCTGCTGGGTCATAATCCTTTCACATCATCCAATCAGATAACCGGAGACCATGAATGATCCGATTAATCCGGAACGCCGCACTATCCATCCTGGCCATGTCGTTTATTGCGCAGGCCAGCGCCGCCAACTGGGAAGAAGGGACGCACTATCAGGTGCTGGATACCCCGGTGAGAACCGCCAGTGAGAGTGGTATCGAGGTGGCTGAGGTCTTCTGGTATGGCTGCCCCCACTGCTACACCTTCAAGCCGCTGGTCGAAAGCTGGGCGGAAGATCTGCCTGAAGACGTCAACTACGTGAAAATTCCTGCGGCCCTCGGCCGCTCCTGGGAGCCCCATGCCAAGGCCTTTTACGCGCTGGAAGCCATGGGAGAACTGGACAAGGTTCATGACGCACTGTTCGATGCGCTTGCGGGAGAGCGTCGCCCGCTGAATTCGGGTGAAGCTCTTGCTGATTTCGTGGCCGGGCACGGTGTCGACGGCGAAGAATTCCTCAAGAATTACAACAGTTTCGGTGTTAATGCCAAAATGCAGCAGGCTCAGGCCAAGATTCGGGGTGCGCGTGTTACCGGCACACCGACTATGCTTGTGAATGGCAAGTACAGGGTTACGGCTTCCATGGCGGGTAGCCATGAAGCGGCATTGGAGGTTGTCGATTACCTGATTGAGCAGGAGCGTGCTGGTCAGGCCGAGTAAATGCATGGGCCCGGTCCGCTGGCCGTGACCGGGCCTTGTCAGGAGTCTGAGCTGCCATCATGTACAACCGTATTCGCAAGCAGCTGAATGGTATCCTCAGGTCGACGAACGGCCCGCGCGGGGCTTGTTCTGGCGATGAGCACGTTCCCGAGTTTGAGGCGCATCGTCACATCCGGCTGCTGACCTTCAATATCCAGGTCGGCATCAACACCTCCTCCTACCGCCACTACTTCACCCGGAGTTGGCAGCACTTTCTGCCTCACCGCAACCGCATCCAGAACCTGGACCGTATCGCCACCCTGCTGAGTAACTACGATGTGGTCGCCCTGCAGGAGTGTGATGGTGGCAGTCTGCGCAGTGGTTACATCAATCAGGTTCAGTATCTGGCCGAGGCTTCAGGCATTCCTTACTGGTACCAGCAGCTCAATCGGAACCTTGGGCAGCTGGCTCAGCACAGCAATGGCCTGCTGAGTCGTTATCGTCCGCTGGATGTGAAGGAGCACCGGTTGCCCGGACTGATTCCGGGGCGGGGTGCCATTATCGCCCGTTACGGGGCAGAGGAAGACCCCCTGGTGTTGGTGATGATGCACCTCTCGCTCAGCAAAGCGGCTCAGCAGCGGCAACTGGCGTATATTCAGGAATTGATTTCCGAGTATCAGCATGTGGTTCTCATGGGGGATCTGAATAACCACGCAGAGCAGTTGTTGAGCAATACGCCGCTGAAGCATTCGAACCTGGTCCCGCTGCCCGAGACGGCCCACAGTTTTCCGAGTTGGCGACCGGAGAGGGCGCTGGATCACATACTGGTCAGCCCAAGCCTGGAGATACGACGGTCAGAGGTGGTCAGCTATCCGGTGTCGGATCATTTGCCGATCGCCATGGACATCAAGTTGCCCAAAGGGTATCTGGAAACATTTTAAGGCCAGGCACAAAAAAACCCGGCCATGGCCGGGTTTCTTGGGTAACGAAAATCTTACTTGATCTTCGCTTCCTTGTACGCAACATGCTTGCGGACAACCGGATCGTACTTTTTGATCTCGATTTTTTCCGGGGTGTTACGCTTGTTCTTCTTGGTCGTGTAGAAGTGACCAGTACCTGCTGATGAAACCAGCTTGATTTTCTCGCGCATGATGCGGCTCCTTAAAATTTCTCGCCGCGGGCACGAAGATCGGCCAGCACAGCGTCAATGCCTTTTTTGTCGATAACACGCATACCCTTGGTGGATACGCGCAGCTTTACGAAGCGCTTCTCTGATTCAACCCAGAAGCGATGGTTCTGCAGGTTGGGCAGAAAACGACGACGTGAGTGGTTCATCGCGTGAGAAACGTTGTTACCGGTGACCGGTCGCTTACCGGTAACCTGACAGACTCTGGACATACTTGCCTCCGACCTGAGCTTTGGTCCTGAAAATGCGTATTTAAATCGTTTAATCGGGTCTCTGGTTGCTACCTGCGCCTCAAAAAATGCACGCTGCTCGCCAGACGCCGCCAGAAAGGGACGCTTTTATACCAGAACTGCCTCCCCAACGCAAAAATTTGTTGGGAATTTGGCCAGTTTTCCGATGAAGCGCCAACAGGTTTACATCAGCCCCTTTACATCAGTCCCCGTTCTGCAAGTGATATTACCTCACCATGGCCGACAACCATATGGTCAAGAACCCTGATATCCACCAACTCCAGTGCCTCTTTCAATCTCCGGGTCAGTGAAATGTCCGACTGGCTGGGCTCTGCGACCCCTGACGGGTGGTTATGGGCGAATATAACCGCCGCTGCGTTAAACTCCAGGGCTTGCCGGACCACCTCCCTCGGGTAGACAGCTGCGCCGTCAATGGTCCCCCGGAACAACTCCTGATAGCGGATCACCCGATGCCGGTTATCCAGAAACAGGCCTGAGAAAACCTCGTGGGGGTAGGTGCCAAGGCGGCTGCACAGGAAACGACGGGTATCCTCCGGCGAGCGCAATGGGTCCCCCTGGCGAAGTGGCTCGTCCATGACCCGTCGGGCCATTTCCATAGCCGCCTGGACCTGGGCGTACTTTGCAGTACCGAGCCCTTTGACGTCGCAGAATTGCCTGCGCGAAGCGGTCATCAATCCTCGCAGGCCACCGAAGGCTTCGGTGAGATGGCGGGCGAGCGCCATCACGGGCATGCCGGCAGTGCCGGTTCGCAAAAAAATGGCCAGCAGTTCCGCGTCCGACAGGCTGTTGGCGCCGTGGGCCAGCAGGCGTTCCCTCGGGCGTTCGTCGGTGGGCCAGTCTGAATGTGACATGGTGGAGTCCTTTCTACCGTTATTGCGCGCATCCTGCGCCTTAAATACCGGGGTGGGGGTCGCCCGGTGAACGGCTGGAATTCTAGCATGGCTGTGAGGCTGCCGGCAGCGCTCTGGCATGCTATCTTATAAGCCTTTCATTTCGTGATGAATACGGAGCCGTTGATGGCCGCTAAACGAATTCTGCTGGGCGTGACCGGTGGCATCGCTGCCTACAAGAGCGCAGAACTGGTTCGCCTGCTAAAAAAATCCGGTCACGAGGTACGGGTTGTGATGACCCGTGGTGCCGAGGCCTTCGTGACACCACTGACGTTTCAGGCGCTTAGCGCTGAGCCGGTCAGAACCTCTTTGCTGGATCCGGAAGCAGAGTCCGGAATGGGGCATATCGAACTGGCAAAATGGGCCGATCAGGTAGTGATTGCGCCCGCCTCCGCGGATTTCATAGCCCGCCTGGCCCAGGGCATGGCTGACGATCTTCTGACCACGCTTTGTTGTGCCACAGAGGCCCCCATTGCAGTGGCTCCGGCGATGAATCAAGCCATGTGGGGTAATCGCCGAACCCAGAGAAACATTGAGCTGCTGGCGGCGGATGCCCAGGTGACCCTCCTGGGGCCCGACCAGGGCGCGCAGGCCTGCGGTGATGTCGGGCCGGGCCGAATGCTGGAGCCCACTGTGTTGTTTGACCTGATTTCCGGTGCCACCAAAGGCCCGCTGGCGGGCCGGCGTGTGGTTATAACCGCGGGCCCTACGCGGGAGCCGATTGACCCGGTGCGCTATATCAGCAATTACAGCTCTGGCAAAATGGGGTATGCGTTGGCCTCAGCCGCAAGAATGGCCGGTGCGGACGTCGTCCTTGTCAGTGGTCCGGTGTCCATCGAAGCGCCGGCGGGTGTTGAGGTTCGCGGTGTGACAACCGCGCAAGACATGCTGGAGTGTGCCAGTGGCGCTGTGGATGAAGGCTGCGACCTGTTTATTGCGACGGCGGCGGTGGCGGATTATCGCCCCGACAGCTGTGCTGGCGACAAGATCAAGAAAACGGATGAAGGCATGAGTCTGTCGCTGGTGCGTAATCCCGATACCCTTGCTGCCATAGCTGCGCGTGCCGATGCGCCCTTTACCGTGGGTTTTGCGGCAGAAACCCGGGACGTAGAGCATTATGCCCTCGACAAACTGACACGCAAAAAGCTGAATATGATTGTGGCCAACGACGTGTCTACGCCAGGGCTGGGTTTCAACAGTGACAGTAACGCAGTGATTGCTTTCTGGGCCCAGGGCCAGGAGGCGATCGGGCCTGACACCAAGGTGGCCATCGCTCAGCGACTGATGGCACTGATTGGCGAACACCTCAAATCAAAGGCTGGCGCAGCCGGCGCTCTGTAACAAGGAAACTCAATGACCCGCAAAACCTTTCAGGTACGCATTCTGGATGACCGGATCGGTCGTTCAGTCCCTTTTCCCGAGTATGCGACGGATGGCTCTGCAGGGCTGGACCTGCGCGCCTGTCTGGACGCACCGCTCACACTGAAGCCGGGGCAGACCGAACTGATAAAGACCGGACTCTCGATTCACATCGCGGATACTTCGTTGGCAGCGATGATTCTTCCCCGCAGCGGTCTCGGCCACAAACATGGCATTGTGTTGGGCAATCTGGTGGGCCTGATCGATTCCGACTATCAGGGCGAGTTAATGGTTTCCTGCTGGAATCGGGGGCAAAGCGAGTTCACCATCGATGTGGGTGAGCGTATTGCGCAGCTGGTGCTGGTGCCAGTGGTACAGGCAGACTTCGAAGTGGTGTCTTCCTTTGACGCCAGCGTGCGAGGTGACGGCGGCTTTGGTTCCACGGGAACGCGATGAGGCGTCAGGCGCAGATCGCTGCTCAGGGTCTATACTTCCCTGATAATTGAAGAATTCGGGCGAATAACACCTGCAGGATGGACTATGAAGCTTGGTAAAAAGAAGAACTCTGAGGACGCTGCACCCGATGCCAAACCGGACGGGAAGCAGACAAAAAAACAGAGCAAGGAGAAAAAATCAGCCACCGGCCCACGGCATAAACGGCTGACGTCCGTTGCCGTTTCCCAGGCTGTCGTGGTGGTGCTTGCCGGCGTGGCTTCGGCAGCATTGCTGTATTTTCTGTTGGCGGTTCCGGCAGAGTCCCGTCGTTACGACAGTCAGGCTGCCCTGGAGGCAGACGCCGTGGCCGTGCGCGTCAATCAGCAGCTTGCCTTGCTGCAGTCCACGGTTGAGGGTGTCGCCGATCAGGATTATGTGCGCGCCGCCCTGAGAGGGGAGGCTTCTCTGAGTGCCGCCGCAGCAAATCTTGCCAAGGTGTTGCCGGATATTGAGGCCGTCTACCTTTTCCCCTACGGAGACATTCCCCGTACCTCCTCCGAACCCACACTGGGTTTTTCCGGCCTGGACCTTGCTCGTCGCGCCGAGACGGGGCAAAGGCTTTTCCCGGATGCGTTTCCGCGCAACGGCCAGTGGTATCTGCAGATGTCGACCCCGGTTCGCAACCCCCAGAGTCGAGCCGTCACTGGCAGTGTCCTGGTGGTGTTTGATGCCGCACGGCTGCAACCCCTGATGACCGGTGTTAACTCGGCATTGGGCGGAGAGTTTTCCCTTGTTCAGTCGGTAAATGGTTCAACCCGCAACATCGTCAGCCGCGGTAGTGGCAATGGCCCGACGTACGAGCGGGATCTTGTCAACCCTGACTGGAAGCTCCGATACAAACCTGCCACTGCCCCCGCGCCGCTTTTCAGTGGCACGATGGCTATTGTGTTTGCGCTTGTTCCGGCCCTGGTCGCCGCAATCATTGTCTGGGTCTTGCTCGGCAATGCCCAGAAAGGGCTGCGACAGGACGTAACGGCCGTTATCCAGTGGGCCCATAAGGTCTTTGGTGGTGAGCGGGTGAAGCCACCGACGTTGAAGTGGGACATGGTGGCGTCGACGGCTGAAGTGCTGCACCGGCTCGCCCAGATGGTGGAAAAACGGGTTGCCAAGGCCGGTGAATCGGCGCGGCCGAAACCGGGCAGTCGGCAGCCATCCCCATCAACCGCCGATGAGCCGTTGTTCCAGGACAAGGACGTACTGGACATAGATATGCTTGATGGCGATGACGATGTGCTGGGCTTTGGCGGGTCCGATGGCCTTGACGATACGCCAGACGTCGAAGAGGTCAGCCTGCCTGAGGCCGAGGTCTCAGACACCATATTCCGGGCCTACGACATTCGTGGCATTGTTGGCGATACCCTGACGGCGGATATTGTCACCGTCATCGGCCGTGCCATCGGCAGTGAGGCTATTGAGCGGGGAGTGGACAGTCTGTGCATCGGGTACGATGGCCGGCATTCCAGCCCCGACCTGGCCGATGCGCTGGCGCGGGGCGTCATGGCCACTGGATGCAACGTCATCCATGTGGGGGCCGTGCCCACCCCGGTACTCTACTTTGCGACCCACGAGCTGGATAACGGTTCCGGTGTTATGGTGACCGGCAGCCACAACCCGGCCAACTATAACGGTCTGAAGATCATGCTGGGTGGCGAAACCCTGTCCGGCGAGGCAATCCAGAAACTGCTGCAGCGAATCCGTACGGGTGACTTTGCCAGTGGCCATGGTGCCCAGTCTTCAGAGGATGTGCGCCGCGCTTATCTGGATCGTATCGTGGGTGACATTGCGGTTGCGGCGCCCTTGAAGGTGGTGCTGGATGCTGGAAATGGCATCGCCGGAGAGCTTGCACCGCTACTGATCGAAGAGTTGGGCTGCGAAGTGATACCGCTTTACTGTGAGGTGGATGGTAATTTCCCCAATCATCACCCCGATCCTGGCAAGCCGGAAAATCTGGCGGACCTTATCGAGCGCGTGAAGGTCGAAGGCGCCGATATCGGCCTGGCTTTCGATGGCGACGGCGACCGCCTGGGCGTTGTGACCAACACCGGGAAAATCATCTGGCCGGACCGCCTGCTGATGCTTTTTGCCCGGGATGTGGTGTCGCGCAACCCCGGTGCCGATGTGCTGTACGACGTAAAGTGCAGCCGTCGCCTTGCGGGTGTGATCTCCGAGGCTGGTGGCCGGCCAATCATGTGGAAAACCGGTCACTCGTTGATGAAGGCCAAGATGAAGGAATCCGGTGCCTTGCTGGCGGGTGAAATGAGCGGGCATATCTTCTTCGGCGAACGCTGGATGGGCTTTGATGACGGCTTGTACTCCGCTGCCAGATTGCTGGAAATCCTTGGCATCGAAGACCGGCACTGCGATGAGGTCTTTGAGGATTTCCCCGAAGATATCAGCACCCCGGAGCTGAACGTGGAGGTCTCCGACGAGACCAAGTTCCCATTGATGGAAAAGCTGGGCCGCGAAGGGGACTTCGGTGACGGAAACATCAGCACCATTGACGGTATCCGCGTTGAATTTACCGATGGCTGGGGCCTGTGCCGTGCTTCCAACACCACACCGGTGTTGGTACTCCGCTTCGAGGCTGAAACCGAAGAGGCGCTCGAGCGTATCAAGGCGGTATTCCGTGAGCAGCTTCAAAAGGCGGCTCCGGACCTTGTCGCGGATTTCTGACAGCTCTGAAATAATGAACCGACTTTTCTGACTAACAAGGCAAGATGAATGGCTCTGGATCGTGAAACAGCAATGCAGGTGGCGGCCGTACTGAGTAAGGGGCTGCCCTATATCCAGCGGTTTACCGGAAAAACGGTGGTGATCAAATACGGCGGCAACGCCATGGAAAATGAGGAGCTGAAAAGCAGCTTCGCCCGTGATGTCGTTCTGATGAAGCTGGTGGGTATCAACCCCATTGTGGTCCACGGTGGCGGCCCCCAGATCGGTGAATTGCTCGAGCGCCTCAACATCAAATCCAATTTTGTGAACGGTATGCGCGTTACCGATAGCCAGACCATGGACGTGGTGGAAATGGTGCTGGGCGGCCAGGTTAACAAGCAGATTGTCTCGCTAATCAACTCCCATGGCGGTACAGCAGTTGGCCTGACCGGAAAGGACGCCAATCTGATCCGCGCCCGCAAGCTGGAAGTCATGAACCGTTCCGCGGAGCTGCAGCGTCCGGAAATCATTGATATCGGTCACGTGGGCGAAGTTGCCAGCGTGAACGTGGAAGTGATCGACATGCTCACCCGTAGCAATGTTATTCCGGTGATCGCTCCGATTGGTGTTGGTCCCGATGGTGCGTCCTACAACATCAACGCCGATCTGGTAGCGGGCAAGGTGGCGGAAGCCATGAAGGCAGAAAAGCTGATCCTGCTAACCAATGTGTCCGGCCTCAAGAGCAAGGAAGACAAAGTGCTGACCGGATTGACCGCAAAACAGGTCAACGAGCTGATAGACGATGGCACCATCCACGGCGGTATGCTGCCCAAGATCCGCTGCGCCCTGAGCGCTGTGGAGAATGGTGTTCGAACCTCCCACATCATTGATGGCCGCGTAGCCCATGCAACGCTGCTGGAAATCTTCACGGATGAAGGTGTCGGCACCCTGATCTCCCGTAACTGACCAATGCCGCCTGTTGCCTCGCAATGCGAGGTAACATCCTGGCGTCACGCCCCAAGAGGACCACATCATGAAGCGCCTGCTGACCTTTCTGGTTATCCTGGCCCTGATAGGCTACCTGTCGTTCAAAGGGGCGGTCTGGTGGCTGGCTGACCAGCGGCTGGCCGATGCCCAGCAGGCGATTGAGGAACTGGGCGTTATTGATCGGGGTCATATTCGCTCGGACCTCGTCGGCCGACTGGTGCTGGGTGATGGCAGCTACCAGGATTTCCGGCTTACCCGCCCGGTGGCGTTCGACCGGTTGATGTTCAATGCAGGCTCTCCGGTCGCCCTCGTGCGTGCGCTCCTGGACCCTGCGGACCTGCCCCCGCATTGGTCATTGGTGGCGGAGAACCTGAGCCTGGGTCTCGACACCAACATGTTCCGTAACTGGGTGACGGCAGCAGGCGACGCAACCCCGGCGTTGTTCTCACCGGTCTGCGGTCCTGATCATCGCCAGCAGTTGGGTAGCGGTGATCTGATGCGTCTTGGTGTCGATGGTGTGTCCGGGGAGGCTATGGTCATTCAGAGTGGCGATGGTCTCTACGCGGAGCTGACGACCGCCAACGCCGGCAGCGTGGAATTGGACTGGCCCGGCGCTCGCCTGAATCCGCTGTCATTGCCGGCCCTGCCGGAATCCACGCAGTCGCCGGTTACTGTGACATTGCGGGATGGTGGCCTGATGCGTCGTGTTGCGGCCTACTGTGCCAGGGAATCGGGTGTGGAAACCGGGGAATGGGCCGGTATCGTCATGGCAGCGTTTCGCGACTCGCTGGCGGCTCGTGGCTTTGGCGCCAGTGACCAGTTGCTGGCCCTCTACCGACAGTGGCTGACAGAAGGCGGAGAACTGACCCTGGAATTGAATCCTTCGGCACCGGTATGGGGCGTGCCTGTTCGCAGCGATGAATCCGCAGACGCCAGCCTGGCCGTCCGCTACAACCGTTCGGTGGTGCCCGATGTCTATCTTGAGCGCATCGAGCCCGCGGTGCCGGATGTGCCTCAGGAAGTGCTTGAACCGGTAGTGCCGGGAGAGGGTGCCCCGGTCGTCGATGGCTGGAACCTGGCCGACACGGAGAATGCTGAAACCTGGGTTGGGCGCACGGTGAGAGTTACGCTGGACAATGGTAATGTTGTGGAAGGCCGCCTGGTCAGCGTGGGTGACGAACGACTGGAAGTCGCACGGCTGATTGATGGCGGGGAAGTGGCGTATCCGATCGCCATCAGACTGATTGCAACGTTTGAGGTCTGGCGCCAAGGCCAGGCCCGCTAGCCCCACACCGGGGCGGAGAGTGTTCTATGTCCGGATCCATCCAACACCTGCCT
Source organism: Marinobacter sp. UBA2688 (assembly GCF_002352785.1). Lineage (NCBI taxonomy): Bacteria > Pseudomonadati > Pseudomonadota > Gammaproteobacteria > Pseudomonadales > Marinobacteraceae > Marinobacter > Marinobacter sp. UBA2688. The sequence goes on along the minus strand of NZ_DELU01000024.1, from coordinate 266,467 downwards.
GGCATTCGCGAGATGCTCACCAGGCTGATTTCACAGCCGTCGATCAGCAGTGCGTCTGCCGAGTGGGATCACAGCAACGAACCGGTGGTGCGTACCCTGGCCGAATGGCTGGAGCCCATGGGGTTCAAGGTCGAGATACTGGAAGTGCCCGGATTGCCCGGAAAGTACAACCTGATCGCGACACTGGGCAGCGGCCCTGGCGGTCTGGTGCTCTCGGGCCATACCGATACCGTCCCGTTTGACGACAAGCGCTGGCAAAGCGACCCGTTTACCCTGACCGAACGGGACGACCGCTGGTATGGCCTTGGCACCTGCGACATGAAAGGCTTTTTCCCGCTGGCCATTGAAGCGGCCAAAGCCTTTGTGGACCAGGACCTGAAGCAGCCACTGATCATTCTCGCCACCGCCGACGAGGAAAGCTCCATGGATGGTGCCCGGGCGCTGGCCGAGGCCGGTCGTCCCAAGGCCCGCTATGCGGTCATCGGTGAGCCTACCGGCTTGAAGCCTGTGCGCATGCACAAGGGCATCATGATGGAGCGCCTCGTGTTCGAGGGCCAGTCCGGCCATTCCTCTGACCCGTCCCTTGGCCGCAACGCGATGGAAGGCATGCACGAAGCGCTGGGTGAACTGCTCGCGCTGCGGTCGGGGTGGCAGGCGAAATACAGCAACCCCAATTTCAAGGTTCAGTTACCCACCATGAACCTGGGTTGCATCCACGGCGGTGATAATCCTAATCGCATTTGCGCCCGCTGCGAGTTGCATTTTGATCTGCGCCCCTTGCCCGGCATGGACATGAAGGCACTGCGCCAGGAGATACTCGACACCCTGCAGCCGGTCGCCAAAAGCCGTGAGTTGTCGCTGACATTTGAGCCGTTGTTCGATGGTGTGCCGCCATTTGAAACCCCGGCCGAAGCCGAGCTGGTCCGCGCCTGTGAGAAACTGACAGGCCATACTGCGGAAGCGGTAGCCTTTGCCACGGAAGCACCGTGGTTGCAGAAATTGGGTATGGAAACCCTGGTTATGGGCCCCGGCTACATCGATCAGGCACACCAACCCGATGAATTCCTGGAGTTGTCGCAGTTGGACCCGGCGGTAAAAATCCTCAAAGGATTGATCACAAGGTTCTGCCTTTGATCGTTTGGAAGGCAGCTCAGTGGTATAACGAGGGTATTGGCGGGAGACTCTCCCAAAACCGTGGAGCGCCAGGGATGGCGCGACCGAGCCCTACAGGGACGTATTCACGGGCGTGTTTTGGGAGAGTCTCCCGCCAATACCCGGAACGCTCCATAAGCTGAAAACTCGCAGGAGAAGAGTTTGAAATCGAACGAATGGCTGCACGGATTCCGCCACTCATCGCCCTATATCAATGCACACCGTGGTCGCACTGTGGTGTTGACGATTGGGGGGGATGCGATTGCCCATGACAACCTGATCAACATCATTCATGACATTGCTTTGCTAAGCAGTTTGGGTATCCGGCTCGTGGTGGCCTTCGGTGCAAGGCCCCAGATTCAGTCGCGTCTGGACGCGGCAAACGAAGAATCCACTTTCCACCGAGGCTTGCGGGTAACGCCGGAACAACAATTGACGCCGGTGCTGGAAGCCATTGGTGGGCTGCGGGCGTATCTGGAAAGCCAGTTGTCCATGGGACTGGTGAACTCACCCATGCATAACGCACGAATCAGGGTAAGCAGCGGCAACTATGTCACCGCGAGGCCGGTAGGCGTTCTGGACGGCATCGATTTTGGCTATACCGGGCAGGTTCGTCGGGTAGACGTGGCCGGAATCGAGAAATTGCTGGAGTTGGGCCATATCGTACTGCTGCCGCCGCTTGGGTATTCGCCGACCGGAGATGCCTTTAACCTGTCTTATGAAGATGTGGGTAGCCAGGTGGCCGCTGCGCTACAGGCTGAGAAGCTCATCATGTTTGCCGAGAATCAGGGGTTGCTGGATGAAAATGCCGGACTGATCCGTGAACTGTCCGCTCGTCAGGCATCTGATCGTCTGGCGGCAGGTATGGTGCAGGGGCATGATGGCGATCTGCTGCGGGCAGCCTGTGACGCCTGCGTGAAAGGTGTGCGTCGGGCTCATATTATCAGTTACGTCGATGATGGCGCGTTGCTGGAAGAGCTGTTTACCCGTGACGGTGCGGGCACGCTGGTCAGTGGTGACAACTACGAGCAGATCCGCCAGGCCCGGGTGGAGGACATTGGCGGTATTCTCGGCTTGATCCAGCCGCTGGAAGAGCAGGGCATTCTGGTGCGCCGTTCCCGGGAAATGCTGGAAACCGAAATCAGTCGGTTCGTGGTGGCTGAGCGGGACGGCACGATTGTGGGATGCGCTGCGCTTTACCATTACCCCGATGAAGGTGCGGGCGAGCTTTCATGTTTCGCCGTGGACCAGGCCTATCGCCGTGCCGGTCGCGGTGATGACATCCTGGCGATGGTTGAAAAGCTGGCCCGGGGCCAGGGCATCCAACGGTTGTTCGTGCTGACCACCCAGACCGAACACTGGTTCCGGGAACGGGGGTTCCAACCTTCCACGGTGCGTGAATTGCCGGGGCCGAAGCTGGCGTCCTACAACACCCAGCGTAACTCAAAGGTCTTCGTGAAAGCGTTGTCCTAGATCGGATAGCCGGCGCTGTCGAATGTCTTGGGACTGATCTGCCAGGGTCTCCACCGCTTTATAGAAGTCGCTGAAGTCGCCAGCATGGTCCCGGAGTAACTGTCGGAAGGCGGGCACATGCTGGTTGTACTGGCTGAACAGGGCGAGGTTGGCGTTGTTCAGTCCGGTCGGATTTTCTCCAAACGGTCCTGGCTGCTCCCAGGTTGCTGACAGGGCCAGGTAATCGTCCTGGAGGGCCTGGAACAGCTGCGCTTTCTGATGTCGGAGTTCCGTCTTGGGCAGGGTGCCCTGTCGGGCGTAGAGTGCTTCAAGCTGCCGTGATACGTCCTCGACCAGGGCGAGGGTCTGGTTGCGTTGACGTAGACGCGCCAGCGCCCTCTGGAACCCCGAACCATCGCCCTCTGTTTCTAGCCACAGCCGGAGGCCCTCCAACTCCACGGCAGTTGCGAAGCTCTCATTAAAGGCCGTATCGTCGCTTATATAGACCACGCGATGCGCCAGTTCATGGAACATCAGCGCTACCATGCGGTTGTCTGGCAACGACGTGAAGCCGGTGTGTAGAGGGTCGTCGAACCAGCCCAGGGTTGAATAGGCGGTGACACCACCAATGAACGTGTCGTAGTTGTCCGCCATGAATAATTGCTGCTCGTTCCGGGCGTTCTCCAGCTCGTAGTAGCCCCGGTAGGCCTGGCAGCCAACCACTGGATAGCACCACCGATGGGCCTGAAGGGAAAACTCCGGAACGGCCACCAGATTGACAACCACCCAGGGCCGCCCGAGCTCAGCGTACTTTGCAAAGGCGTCTCCCACCGGCAGTGCCAGACGATGCGCGGCAAACTGACGGGCTTCGTTCGCCACCAGGAGTTTCTGCTTCAACGCCGGCGGTGTTGATGGTGTGTCGATCAGTCCGGACACGGATTGCGTGGACATCATCAGTGACAGGTGGCCACTGACCGCCTGGCTGTAATAACCTAAAGTCGTACACCCTGAAAGTGTCGTTATCAGTAGCATAACGAAGTAGATCTGACTAAGCTGTTTCATAGTCCAGGCTGTTATTTTGTGGCTGGCTGGCATAGCTGCCAGACGCTATATTACAGCCATGTTCCCCCAAGTAGCAGGTAGCTACCGCTGCCTTTCAGGGATACCGGCCGGTGACAGAAACAGTTTACCCTATCGGGTCACTCGGCTTTACCAGATATCAGGTAGTTCATGGATCCGAAAGAACGTCGTTCTAGTCCCCGCCAACCGATTAAACTCGCTGCTCAGCTGGATGTTGGCAGTGGTGACAATCTACCGTGCCAGATCGCCGACTTTTGCGCGGAAGGCCTGTTTGTACGTTATTCCGGGGAAACGTCCAGAAAACTGGATCAGGTGCTCTCGCGGGGTGCCGAGGAACTGGTGGTACGCTTTCGCAGCCCTGATGGCCGTAAGCGCCATGAGCTTCATGTAAATATCAGGCGGCGGATAGAGGGCGCCATGGGCGTGAGTTTTACCCGCTCCAACCCGGAAGCCGTCAGCGCCATGCTGGAGCAATGTGGTGCCAACCGTCATCAGGACCGTGCGTCACTACGGGCACCCAGTGACAAGGTCCAGTTTGTTCTGCATCAATCCGCGAAGGCGGTGATTCAGTATATTGAGCCGTTGATGGATGCCTGCCTTGTGCAGATGACAACCGCCTTGCGGGATGCTGCCCAGAAGGCTGGCAATGACCAGCAGGCGAATGAGTACATGGATGCCTCTGGCCAACTTCAGGCCCGTCAGCGGGTCATCTGGCATCAGATGGCGCGTAGCCTGGAATCGCCACTAAAGCCTGCTCCGAAGGGGTTTCCAGGGTCTGAATTGTCGGTTGTCGACAAGGGCGAGTTCGAAGACTGGCTGACGATTCGGGTGATGGTCACGAAGGCGGATACCCAATATCGGGGTGAATTGCTTCAGCTGAAGTTGCGGCTCGATAAACTGGGCATCGCCAATTCCACGGGGCATCATAATCCGTTAGGGCCTTCGCTGATCTGTGAGTCTTTCCATGTTGGCTTGAGCCAGCTCAAGGCGGATCGCGAGGTAGAAAAAGTCTGCCTGCGTGTCTTCGAAAAATCGGTGCTGATGCACCTTGGGCCGCTGTACCGGGAGTTGAACAGCATCCTGATCCGCCATGGTGTGCTGCCGGACCTGGATCTCAGCAAGTATCTCAGTGAGCAGGCGCCAAAGACATCCGAACAGAGCGAGAAAAAACCAGCTCCGCCGACGGAAGCACGGCAACCGGACGACTCTGGAGCGGCGGTACAGCAGGCCCCGGCGCAAAAGAGCAGCCAGCAGTCATCCCGTAAGTCGGTGACCGAGTTTCGGGGCTATGCCAGCGCCGCCCAGAACGCTTTTGCCACGGTAAAAAACCTCCTCGGTACCCTGTCTGCCAGCCGCCTGGCAAGGGGCGACGTTGCTCCTGCTGATTTTTCCCCCGGTGCGAGGGAGCTGTCTGCCGGAGAGTTACAGAAGCAATTGCAGGAGCTCCAGGTACAGGCTGCGACGGTGGCTCCGGACCAGCCCTCCCTCCGCGAACGTGTCGTGGAAAGAGTGAAGGAAAGCGGTGAACATGCCCTGGGCGAAGAGCAACAGGGCACGCTGGACGTGGTGGACCGCTTCTTCAACAGTGTGGTGGAAAGCCCGAAACTCAGTGAATACGCCCAGTCGCGGATGCGCCAGCTGGAAGTGCCAGTGCTGAAAGTGGTGATGCGCGACCCGGAATTCTTCGACGACCAGGAAAGCCCGGTGCGCGGTGTGATGAATCGCCTGGCCCAGTTGGGTGTGAAAGGCGGCCGCATCAATCCGGTTGTTCAGCGGCGTATTGATGAGCTGATCCAGCGGATAGCCACCGATTTTGAGCAGGATACCAGCGTGTTCGAGAACGCGGTGCAGGAGTTGGACTCGCTGATTGATCGCCAGAACCTGGTCTACCGCCGCAACGTGGAAAGGGTAACGGCAGCAGCGGAGGGCGCCCAGAAGGTTTCTGAATCCAAGAAGGCGGTTGCCCGGGTGCTGGAGCTTAAACTGGCCGGGAAAAAAGTGCCGAAAGCCGTGGTCAGTCTGCTGGATGGCGGCTGGCGAGACCTGCTGTCGCTGACCTGGATACGCCAGGGAGAGGACAGCCCTCTGTGGCAGGATTACCTCTCGGTGATCGATTCGCTGATGACCTTCGCGGAGGATCCGCAAAGCAATATCAATCTGCCCGAGCTGCTGCGGGTGATCCAGGATGGACTGGCGTCCATTTCCAGCAACCACATGCCGTCCTCCCAGATACGCGACGAGCTCAAGCAGTTTCTGGTGCGCAGCCCTGAAAACCCGCCCGAGATGGTGGAGATTCCACCGTCGAAAAGCGAGGACGACAAGCGTCAGGCAATGTCCGAGCGTGATCAGCGCAGCCTGCAGCGGTGGATCAACCGGGCACAGCAATTGCGTACCGGCGACTGGTTGCGGGATCAGGAAAAACCGGATGAGCCCCAGTATATCCGCCTGGTATGGGTAGCCCGAGGCTTCAGTCGATTTGTATTCGTCAATCATCAGGGTATGCGCGTGGTCGAGCTGGCGCTGGAGGCTTTGGCCCAACACATGCGCAAAGGCATTATCGTTCCGGACAACCAGTACGACCGGCCCCTGGTGGATGAGAGCATCGACCGGATGGTGCGTAAGGTCTATGACCAGTTGTCGTGGGCGTCCACCCATGACGAGCTGACCGGCTTGCTGGGGCGCCGCGAATTTGAACGTATGTTGGATCAGCAACTGGCCAGGCGCGAGGACCAGCGGGCTCTTGTGTTGCTGGACCTGCGGCAGTTCCGTCTGCTCAACGATACGGCCGGCTATCAGGCCGGTGATGAAGCATTGCGCAGGGTGGCTGATGTGCTTCGCAGCCATGTTGGTGATGGCATGCCGCTGGCCCGGTTCTCGGGGAACGAGTTCGCGTTTATGTTGCCGGCGGAAAACGCCCTGGACGCGTCTCGTGGGATAGTCTCAGCCATAGAAGCCATGGAATTTGTTTTCGACAGTGGCAGTTACCATCTCTCTGCCAGTGTTGGCCTGGCACCTGAGTTGCCGGCGCTGGCAAATGCCGAACGTTGGCTGAAGGCGGCGGAGGAAGCCATGAAGTCGGCCAAGAAACGCGGCCATGGCAAGGTGATGGAATACACCCTGGATGCGCATGACCATGCCCGTCAGGAGCAGATTGCAGCGAAGGTGGCCAACCTTGGGGATCTCAACGAGGAGCGTATGTTGCTGCGTTGCCAGAAGATCATCCCGCTGCACGCGCGTACGTCCATGGCAGCGCAGTATGAGGTTCTCATCAGTATGTATGGTGATGACGGCAACCTTATCACCGGCAAGGATTTTGTCCGCATGGCGGAGCGTTATGATCGCATGCAGGCGGTGGACCGCTGGGTGGTGGGGCATATGCTGGACTGGCTGCGCGACCACGCACCGGATCCGAAGCACATGGGTGGGATTTGCATCAACCTTTCTGGCCACTCGTTGAATGATCAGCAGTTGATGGAGTTTATTTACGACAAGCTGAGCCAGAAGGACGCACCCATTGAACGACTGTGGTTCGAAATAACCGAGGCCTCCGCGATCAACGACATTCAGGGCATTTCAGAATTCATTGAGGAAATGAAGGAGCTGGGATGCCGTTTCTGCCTGGGGGATTTTGGCAGTGGGCCAACGTCGTTCCAGTTCATGCGCAGCCTGCCGGTGGACATGATCAAGCTGGACAGCGCCTTCACCAGCCAACTGGACACCAGTGAAACCGATCAGGCCATGGTGAAGTCCATGGTGGATATGGCGCACTACATGAAACGGGAAGTGATTGCTTCACGGGTTGAAACCCGCGCGGTTCTCGATATGCTGACCAGTCTGGGTGTGGATTACGCTCAGGGTTTCACCATCGAAAAGCCGCGGCTGCTGACCAGCCTGGACTGACTTTCCGGACCTCCTGCTTATGTCTAAACGCCATCCGATCATCGCGGTTACCGGCTCCTCCGGCGCTGGAACCACCACTACGGGTGAGATATTCAGCCGCCTGTTTGCCAGCGAAGGGCTGCGGGCCGCCATGGTCAGTGGTGACAGCTTCCACCGCTACAACCGTGAGCAGATGGCCCGCCTCGCGGCGAAGGGGCAGTTCGGTGAACGCAATCATTTTGCCCTGGCGGCGAACCATGTCGACAAGCTGGAAGCCCTGTTCTATGACTATGGGCACACCGGCAACGGCCAGTTCCGCCAGTATGTGCATGACGAAGACCGGCGGTTGATTGAGGCCGGCCACAAACCGGGTACCTTCACCCCCTGGGGACCGCTGGCGGCGGAAACCGATCTTCTGTTCTACGAGGGGCTGCATGGGGGCGTGGTCAGCGATGCCTACAACATTGCCCAGTACGTGGATCTGTTGGTGGGAGTGGTACCGATCGTCAACCTGGAATGGATCCAGAAAATTCACCGCGACACCAACAAGCGAGGGTACTCACAGGACGCCGTCGTTCAGACCATCGTCAACCGTATGGACGATTACGTGCACGATATTGTCCCTCAGTTTGCGCACACCCATGTGAACTTCCAACGCATTCCGCTGGTGGATACCTCCAATCCTTTTGTGGTCCGCGATGTGCCGACAGAAGACGAGAGCCTGATCGTCATCCGGTTCCGAGACCCATCGGAGGTGGATTTCCCCTATCTGTTGCAAATGATTGGCGGCAGCAGCCTGTCCCGGTACGACACGCTGGTCATCCCGGGAACCAAGCTATCGCTGGCCATGGATCTGACCATGCGCCCGCTGGTGCAGGAACTGATCGCCCATAAGCCCTTTGCCTGAAGGCCTTCAGGCCGTCAGACGGCCGTCCCTGTAGTCCCGCAGAGTCTGCTCGATCTCTTCACGACTGTTCATCACGAACGGGCCATACTGCACCACAGGCTCGCCAATCGGTTTGCCGGCAATCAGCAGCACTCGGGCTCCGTTCTTACCGGCGCCAACGCGGACGCTGTCACCTTCGGAAAGAATGCTTGCCGCTGAGCGTTTCAGGGGCTGGGGGCCTGTCGCTGAATGCAGGGACGCTTCTCCGGCGTACAGATAGAGCAGGCCTTCCAGTTCCGGATCGATCGGCAGCAGGGTTTCCTGTCCCGGTTCCAGGTGGATATCCGCATACAAAGGCCGTGTGCTACCTCCGGTGACGGCGCCCTGGTGTATCTGGCCGTCAACGGTCAGCTCTCCAGCCACCAGCTTGATAACTCCACCATCGAAGGTAATGGCTGGTATTTCATCAGGCTGGATATCGCGGTAACCCGCCGGTTTCATTTTGTCCGCAGCCGGCAGATTGAGCCACAGCTGGAAACCGCGCATTTGCCCCGATTCCTGCTGGGGCATTTCAGAGTGGACAATGCCCCGCCCGGCGGTCATCCATTGCACGCCGCCATTCTTCAGGTTGCCCTGGTTACCGAGATGATCCTCATGCAGCATGTGCCCTTCGATCATGTAGGTAACCGTTTCAAATCCGCGATGCGGATGTGACGGGAAGCCGGCCATGTAATCCTGCGGTTGGTCGGAACCGAATTCGTCCAGCATCAGGAAGGGATCGAGACGGACGTTCTGCTGCTGTCCGAGGGAGCGCTTGATACGAACGCCGGCGCCATCGGACGTTTCGGTACCGGGAATAACCTGTCTGAGGGTTCGTTCTGTCATGACGGATCTCCTTCCAATGCCAAAAATCGCCGGGTTCAGGCGGTCAGGGTTTCAATGGCTCGTCCGGCCTCTTGCAGGGAATTCTCTTTTTTATCATCCCCCATATTCAGGCCCTCGGCGTAGACAAAGTGAACGTCCTTGAGGCCGATAAAACCAAGGAAGGATCGAATGAACGGCGTCTGGGAGTCGTTCGGCGTGCCGGCGTATAGGCCGCCGCGCGCCGCCAGGATGTACACCGGCCGATCTTCCAGAAGGCCAACAGGGCCGCTCGCCGTGTATCGGAAAGTGATGCCGGCCCGGGCAATGTGGTCGAAATAGGCTTTCAGCACCGACGGTACACCGAAGTTGTACATCGGCACACCCATAACAATGACGTCTGCGTCGACAACTTCACTGATCAGCAAATCTGAATAATCGACGACGCCTTGCTGTGAGCCATCGCGGTCGTCCGCGTTGGTCAGGAAGGCACCGAACCGTTCGGCGTCCAGATGCGGTACCGGCTCTGCGGAGAGATCCCGATAGGTGGCCTGGATGTCGCCGTAGGTCTGCCGGAGCTGGTCCAGTGTCTGACTGACGAGTCTGGATGACTGGCCGTCCTGACCAAAAATGCTTGCGGTAATAATGAGAATATTCTTCATGTTCAGAGCCTCTTGGTTGATTAGAACGCTATGAGGCTATTGAACTGCGTGACGGGAGAAGATGAAATCGGAGAATCTTGGAATGGTTGTTCAGTTAAATTGAACAAGTTGGCCCGCGCCCCGGTAAGGCGCAGGCTCAATCTTTCTGTGCGTGTTACTACTCTACGTTGCGGGAGTAGAAAATCTCCAGCATTTCCCGGCGCAGACGATCCTCGATGGACTGTGCTTCCTGGGGGTCAAGATCGCTGGCATTGACTCCGAACACATAGTTATCCAGATCGAAATTCTTGAGCATCATCTTGGTGTGGAACAGGTTTTCCTGATACACGTTGACGTCAATCATCTGGTAGGCGTTCTGGGTATCTTCGGTCAGGTAGTTCTGGATCGAGTTGATGTCGTGGTCGATGTAGTGCTTGGTGCCGTCCACGTCGCGGGTAAAGCCGCGCACACGATAGTCCACCGTGACCACATCGGAGTCGAAGCTGTGGATCAGGTAGTTCAGTACTTTCAACGGCGAGATCAAACCGCAGGTCGACACGTCGATATCCGCCCGGAAGGTGCTGATGCCTTCGTAGGGGTGGCTCTCCGGGTAGGTATGTACTGTTACGTGGCTTTTATCCAGGTGGGCCACGATGGCATCCGGCAGGGGGCCGGGTGACTCTTCGTTGTCCGGTTCACCGTTGCTGAGTTCGTGTTCGGCAATCAGCATGGTGACAGAGGCGCCGTGGGGCTCATAGTCCTGACGGGCAATATTGAGCACGTTGGCACCGATGATCTTGACCACGTCGGTGAGGATCTGGGTCAGGCGTTCGGCATTGTACATCTCATCGATGTAGTCAATGTAAGCTTCACGTTGCTCTTCGGTCTGCGCATAACAGATGTCGTAGATGTTGAAGCTCAGTGATTTGGTCAGGTTATTGAAACCATGTAACTGTAGTTTGGTTTCCATGTTCAGCCCCCCCAATTGTCTGGAGATGAATGTCAGTGGTCATGTCTGTCTGATGCATGCCACCAAGGCCGCCACCGATAACTGACCGGATTGTTTACCTTTTGCGCAGACCGGCGGAGAAGGGTGCGTATTATGCACATCGACCTTCAATTTGGGTAGAGTACGGGGCAACATTCTAGCATCCGTAATAACCGCCGGTTTGCCACAGACTGGCAGGCCGCTGTGACCGCGTTGTGGGAACCTGTTGTTTGCCGGTTCAGGCGGTGTCGCGTATCTCATGGCTGTGGGTGATGGCAACGCCCGCCTTTTCCAGCATGATAGACGCAGAGCAGTACTTCTCGGCCGACAGGCTGACGGCCCGCTTCACCAGGTTTTCCTTGAGGTTGTTTCCGGTGACCACGAAATGCAGATGGATGCGGGTGAACACTGCCGGAACGGCGTCGGCCCGCTCCGCTTCGAGTTCGGCATGGCAGGCGGTGACGTCCTGACGGCTTTTCTGCAGAATGCTCATGACGTCGAAGGACGAGCAGCCGCCCAGCCCCATCAGCATCATTTCCATGGGGCGTGGCCCCAGGTCCTTGCCGCCATGGTCGGGTGGCCCGTCCATTTGCACCGAGTGGCCGCTGCCGCTGGTTGCCCGAAAGCTGGCGTCGCCGGTCCAGTCAATGGTTGCTTTCATCTGATTTCGCGCTCCGAGTGGGATATAACGTACGATTGGCAGCGATGCTAGCACATCCCGTCAGCACCAGCAGCCCGCTGAAAAGCAGCCCCGCTGATGTGGTCTATAATGTTTCAGGTTGCCGAAACCGAGCCATCTTGTTATAAGTTGCGCTCATAATGAATAAACCCGCAGGGAAAGCAGGGTGAATAAAAACATTGGGATCCCGCCAGTACAAAGGAGGCATGACTCGCACTATGGCCACTATCGTCAAGCCGGTTGAGCAGAAAACCAAGCATCTGGACTATTTTCTTTCGCAATGCCATCGCCGGCGTTACCCTGCCAAGAGCACCATTATTTATGCAGGGGACAAAAGCGATTCCCTGTTTTACATCGTCAAGGGCTCCGTTACCGTCATTATTGAAGACGACGATGGCCGCGAGATGATCATGGCTTACCTGAACGCTGGGGATTTCTTCGGTGAAATGGGGCTGTTCGACAACATGGATTCGCGCAGCGCCTGGGTAAAGGCGAAGACGGAGTGCGAAGTTGCCGAGATCAGCTATACCAAGTTTCGTGAAATCGCCCAGCAGGACCCCAGGGTTCTGTACTTCATCGGCGAGCAGATGGCCTCACGTCTGCGCCAGACCACCCGCAAGGTGGGTGATTTGGCTTTCCTGGACGTGACTGGACGGGTTGCCCGCACCCTGCTGGACCTGTGCAAGGAACCGGACGCCATGACCCACCCTGATGGCATGCAGATCAAGATCACCCGCCAGGAGATCGGTCGGATCGTGGGTTGCTCCCGGGAGATGGTCGGGCGGGTTCTGAAAACCCTTGAAGACCAGGGCCTGGTGCGAGTCAAGGGCAAGACCATGGTGGTGTACGGTACCCGCTAAAACCGATTACCACCCTGTCCCGAAAGGCCGCTGGAACCAGCGGCCTTTTTCGTTGTATGGGGCAGCTCAGGGGTGTGCAGCCACGAATGTGCGGACGGCACGAGATACGGCTTCGGGTTCCGTCAGTGGCGCCCAATGGGTTGTATCCAGCGTTTGCAGGGTTAATTTTCCGGTCCAGCGAACCAGATGCTCGTTCAGTTGAGGGCGCACATATGCGTCCCTGGTCGGGATGATTACCTGGACCGGACAGCGCGCCACCCGGGTTCGTGGCCGCAGCAACCGGGTCAGGAAGTTCGCCCGGTAAAGCTTGACCCCATACAGCCCGTCGGACTTCTGGGAGGCGCTGAACCTGGCATCGGCAACCTGCTCATGATGCTTCAGGTACCCTGGCCAGAGCCTGTCGAGGCCGGCTTTCCAGATCATTTCCGGGATCACAGGCACTTGGAACAGGAACACGTACCAGGAGCTTGTGAGTTGCTGGAGTACCTTCGCTGCCCCTGCCAGCCCGGGTGTTTCCAGCTGTTTCCGGAGCCAGAAGCCGATGTGGTCCAGACAGGGGCCGGAAATGGAGGTGTAGGAGCGAATGCGATTCTGCAAGGGCTCTCCGGTGACGGACTCCCAACTCTGGATCGCCCCCCAGTCATGCGCGATCAGGTGGAACTCGCGTCCGGGGATCAGGGTGTCTACCACGGCTTGGAGGTCGTCGGCCAGCAGGGCCAGGCGATAATCCCGGGTTTTTCGGGGCTTGCCGGACTTGCCGGCACCACGGACATCGTAACGGATCACCAGATACTCCTGGCTCAAGGCGGCGCTGACCTTGTCCCAGACCTGAAGATTGTCCGGGTAGCCATGAACCAACACCAGCGGCGTCGAGTCCGGATGGCCTTCGGTAACGGCATGGATAGTGAGCCCGCCGCTGTGCACCCAGTGTGTTTGATGATTGCCCACAATCAATACCTGCCCTGTGTTTGAGAGTCAGGTCAGGGTAACCATCCTGGCGCCGACGCCGGATAGCAGGGCGGGCCAAACACCGGGCCAAAGGTGTCAGTCCACGAGAGCTACGGACTTTATTTGCATCCACACGGTCTTGCCGGGTTCAAGGCCGAGCTGGTCTACGGAGCGGGTGGTCAGCCTTGATAACAGCGGTGTTGGCCCCGCCAGAAGCCGCACAAGGCTAACGCCCGGCGCCACATCCGGATCGACCTGATCGATGATGGCCGGAACCAGGTTCTGGATGCTCTGGTCGGAATGCTCAGCCAGCGCGAGGCTGATATCCCGCGCCAGGACCTGCACACGAACCCTGTCTCCCGGTGTCAGCCGGTCGTCCTGGCGCAACCACAGTTGGCCCCCGTCGAACCTGAACAGGGCCAGATGCCAGCGTGGGTCCAGATGGTCGATCCGTCCTTCCAGCAGAACCCCGGCATCGTCTTCCAGTCGAAAGGGGTTGTTGGTGCGGGCGAGCGTTTCCTGCAGCGGGCCCTGGGCCACCACCCGGCCATCCTCCATCATCACGATGTGGTCGGCCAGGCGGGCGACCTCTGGCGTGGAGTGGGACACGTAGATGATGGGAATCGCGAGGGTGTCCCGGAGCCTCTCGAGGTAGGGCAGGATGTCCTGTTTACTGGCTCGGTCCAGAGCAGACAGCGGCTCATCCATCAGTAACAGCCTTGGACTGGTCAGCAGTGCCCGCGCAATCGCGACCCGCTGGCGCTCACCACCGGAAAGTCCGGCCGGCATGCGCTCCAGGAGGGATTCCAGGCCAAGCCAGCGAACGGCGTCATCGAATCTGATCTGTCGTTCGCCGGCGGGAATGCGACGGTAACCGAACTCCAGGTTCCTGCGGACGTTCAGGTGGGGAAAAAGCTGGGTTTCCTGGAAAACGTACGCCAGGGCGCGCTTGTGTACCGGCCGGACGAGCTCTTCCGTCTGCCAGGGTTCGCCCAGCACGGTCATGGTTCCGGGCGCGTTCTGAAGGCCTGCCATGCACCGAAGCAGCGTGGTCTTGCCGCAACCGGAGTGCCCGAACAGGGCGGTAATGCCGGTACCCGGGAGGGTCAGGTCAACGTCCAGGTCGAACCCCGGAAAGGCACACCGGAAGCGGGCATGGATAGTGGCGGTCATCTGAGAGCTCCCGCGCGGGCTTTGCCGTTAAGCGCGTAGAGGGTCACCAGAACCACAAAGGAGAACACCACCATGCCGGCGGACAGCCAGTGGGCCTGGGCGTACTCAAGGGATTCCACGTGGTCGTAGATGGCCACCGACAACACCTTGGTTTCACCCGGGATGTTGCCACCGATCATCAGGATCACGCCGAACTCACCGATGGTGTGGGCGAAGGTGAGCACGGAGGCGGTCAGGAATCCGTTTCTTGCCAGGGGCACGGCGATAAACAGGAACCGCTCCCACGGGGCGGCACGAAGGGTTGCGGCGGCTTCCATGAACCCCTCGCCTACGGCTTCAAAGGCATTCTGCAGAGGTTGAACGGTGAATGGCAGGGAGTATATGACCGACGCCACCACCAGGCCCTCAAAGGTAAATGGCAAAAGGCCGATCCCGAGGGACTGTGTTATCTGGCCAACCCAGCCGTCAGGCCCCATGACCAGCAACAGGTAGAAACCGAGCACTGTGGGTGGCAGCACCAGGGGCAGGGCGACGATCGCTGCAACCGGCTGGCGCAGCCAGCGCCGGGAGCGGGCCAGCCACCAGGCGATGGGCGTGCCAATGAGCAGCAGCAACAATGTGGTGGTCGTGGCCAGCCTGAGTGTCAGCCAGACCGGGTCCCAGTAGGTTTCAAGCATCAGTCAGCCGTGTCGTAAGCGGGGTCATAGCCATAGCCCCGGATCGTGGCGATGGCAGTGTTCGATTTCAGGAAGTCCATCCAGGCCAAGGCTGCCTCATTGCTGGTTCCCCGGTTCAAAAGGATAGCCTGTTGGTCAATGGGTTGGTAATAGTCCTGGGGCACGTTCCAAAGGGAGCCTTCCTTGTCGTCCCAGGATGTTACCTGAGACAGGGCTACAAAGCCGGCCTGGGCGTTGCGGCTGACCACAAACTGAAAGGTCTGGGCGATGGAATCGCCACGAACCAGCTTCGCCTGCAGTGCCTGCCAATGGCCTAAATGTTCCAGAACCTGTTGTGCTGCAAGGCCGTAGGGCGCGGTCTTCGGGTTTGCCATGGCCAGCCTTGCGAACGTTTGCTGGGCCAGGTAGTTCTCAGCGTCCCCGAAAGCGTCCGGGGTCGGGCTCCAAAGCACCAGCTTGCCCCGGGCATAGGTGAAGCGGGTATTGGGGGCGCCGGCCCGCGCCTTCTCAATAAGCGCCGGTCTGCGTGCATCGGCGGCCATGAACACGTCGAAGGGCGCACCGTTCCGGATCTGGGCGTACAGCTTGCCGGTGGACCCGAAGCTGGCTGAAACCGTGTGGCCAGTCTTGGCTTCAAACTGTTTGGCCAGTTCGCGGGTGGTGTCGGTGAAATTAGCAGCAACGCCGAGGCTGACTTCACCGGCCATGACCGGGAGGCTGGCTATTGAAAAAAACAGCAGCGTGGCAATGCGTAAGAAGCAGACTCTTGGTTGATGATCCGCTGACGTGGATTGGTACATAACCGTTTTCAGTGACTCCAGATTCAGTTCTGCTTGCGCGCCAACTTAAACATCATCTCGGGAGCGACACGCTTGACCCAAAGCGCTGCCATTTCCTTGCCCTTGCCGACGGGAATCTCGCGTTTTCCCTTGGCCAGCGCACTGACGATGACATCCGCGCACTCGCCGACGTCCATGCCACCGGCAATGTTCTCGTCTTCCTCGCCGAAGGCAGAGCCATCGGCCGCCAGGGCATTGCGGGAAATGTCCGTGCGGATAAATCCGGGGGTGATGGTGGAGACCAGAATGCCATCGTCTTCCACCTCGGCCCGCAGGGCGTCGAAGAAGCCCATCACCGCGTGCTTGGCGGCACAGTAGCCGGTGCGCAGGGGGACGCCGACTTTACCGGCCACGCTGGCGGTCACCGCCAGGTGTCCGGATTGGCGCTCCAGCATATGGGGGAGCACGGCCTTGGTCAGCGCAATCTGCCCCATCACATCCACATCCAGTAGCTTCTGGTACACCGACAGCTCGGTATCCTTGCACAGAGAGCGTTGGGAAAGGCCGGCGTTGTTGATCAGCAGGTCGATCTGGCCGAAGTGACTGATGACGTGGTCGGCAGCTACCGGAAGTGAGGGCAGGTCGGTAACGTCAAGAGGCAATACCAGCATGTTTTCCGGGGCGGCGCCGGCATCAATGCAGTGCTGGCGGACCCTCTCCAGCTCTGGCTGGCGTCGCGCCGAAAGAACAACTCTTGCATTTTCGCGCGCAAACCTGGCTGCCAGGGCCTCACCAATGCCGGACGAGGCGCCGGTGATCCACACGACTCTGTTGGTAAACATGGGCTTACTCCGATTAGTTGGGTGGCATTGATCTTAGCGCCCCGGGCCGGTCGGCGTCATGTTTTTACGCGCCGGAGTCTGTCCCGGTACGCAGGCAGTCGAGGATGTGGTGCCAGACCTCGTCAGCATTGGTTTCATTGACCAGTTCGTGACGGGCG
Organism: Marinobacter sp. UBA2688; assembly: GCF_002352785.1. Classification (NCBI taxonomy): domain Bacteria; kingdom Pseudomonadati; phylum Pseudomonadota; class Gammaproteobacteria; order Pseudomonadales; family Marinobacteraceae; genus Marinobacter; species Marinobacter sp. UBA2688. Next base: position 249,412 of record NZ_DELU01000024.1, on the reverse strand, counting down.
CCGGGAAACAGACGGTCGGAGGCAACGAGCAGGCCGGCGCCACGAAGGTTGGCAACATGCCGGTTGAAACCGTGTCCCATCTCGCCAACCGGGTCGCTGTCACCGGCCAGCAGGTGTATCGGAAGGTCCTTGCGCCATGTTTTTGGATTGATGGTCAGCATGCCACCAATGAAGTCGGACCATAGGCCTGCCGTGCAGGGAAAGCCGCAGAGTGGGTCTCTCAGGTAGCGGTCCACCTGTTGCGGGTCGCGGCTGAGCCAGTCATGGCTGGTGCGATTGGGGGAGAACGCCTTGTTGAAGGCACCGAAGGTCATATTGTCGATCAGGCGGCTGTGGTGCCGTTTCCCGCGCAGTGCCCGGAGAGAGCGGACCAGTGCCAGGGAGGCCCGCAACTTCGGTTTGTCGATACGATTGGTCGCGCAGAGGATCAGTCTGTCGATCTGGTCACCATACTGCTGGCTGAAGGCCTGGGCGATGAACGAACCCATGCTGTGGCCGAACAGCGTTAGCGGGAGGTCGGGGTGTTGCTTTCTGGCATGGACAACGACTTGCTGCAGGTCGTCCACTACTTTCTGCCAGCCCTTGTGGTCGGCGTAATGGCCAAGGTCAGTTTCGGGGCAATGCGGTCCGTGGCCTCGATGCTGGATCGCAATCACCGATACCCCCTGCTGGTTCAGCCAGAGCGCCAGCGGCTGGTAGCGGGCTGCATGCTCCGCCATGCCGTGGGCAATGACCAGCACGGCCGACGGGGCCTCCGCCGCCCACGACAGCAACGGAATTCGATGGTGATCGGGGCTGTTGATGAAACTTTCCTGCAGGTCCATGTTGGTCGATTCCGGGCGGGTTGTTGGCGTAAACGGGAGTCTAGCCGGAAATCGGGCCTTAATGTGAGACGGAGCCAGAAAATCCGGCTTTTGTGGCGCTAGTCCGCGTCCCGATCCCATTCGGGTGGCTTCCACAGGTGCTTCAGGCGGGCTTGCAGGCCGCCTGGTCGGGCCATGGCCCGGAACAGGTCCACGTACTCGTGGGTCCACAGCACTAGCAGGTTCCTGGAGTGTATCGGTCGGGTAATGCCGTAGTCCGGTGGTGCCTGTTCGTCTTCGGCGACAAAGGTGCCGAACAGTCGGTCCCAGACGATCAGAGTGCCACCGTAGTTGCGGTCGATATAGCCGGGGTTGCGGCCATGGTGAACCCGGTGATGGCTGGGGGTGTTGAGCACGGTTTCCACCCAGCCTGGCAGTTTGCCAACCAGCGTGGTGTGAATGAAAAACTGGTACACCAGTGAGAGGGCATAAGCCACGCCGATCCACACAGGATTGAAGCCGATCAACGCCAGGGGCACATAGAACAGCCACATGCCGTTAAAGATATTGGTGGCATTCTGGCGCATGGCGGTGGAGAAATTCATTCGCTCGGAGGAATGGTGGACCACATGGGCGGCCCAGAACCAGCGTATGCGGTGGCTGGAACGGTGCATCCAGTAAAAACAGAAATCCACTCCAACAAACGTCAGAAGACCCGTTGCCCAGTTCAGTTCCAGATCCAGCAGGCGGTGATGGTAGAGGAATGCGTATACGGGAAAGGCGATCAGGCCCGCGAACAGCAACTCTGTCAGTTGGTAGCCGGCACCCAGGGCAAAATTCCGCAGGGCTTCCGGTACGTCCATGCGCGTGGGGTCGTGGCGAATCCGCAGGTACTCCCACAGGGTGACGGCAATAAACACCGGCGTAGCGACAACGAATATCAGTTGGCGTTCGTCCAGTGCCAGCCAGGGGGCGAGGGTGTTCCAGAGGGGCAGCAACCCGCTCTCCTCAAGAACCGCCCTCATCATGTCCATCAATGCCATGGTGAAACCGTATTGTGATTGTAGGTGTGACTGTATTCTGCGCCGATGGCGATGCCATAAATTGACAATAAACGCCACAAAATTGATGATTAGTGCCAACAATGAATGACGCAGCGCGTGGAGGACGGTGAACCATGGCCAAGGTAATGCGGGTAACCGGTGCCTGGACGGGACTGCTATCGGACTGGCTTGAACAGGAGGGACTGGAGAATGCCCCGGTCAGGATAGCGCTGGCGCGCTGGGCGTCGGAAGACAACGTACCGGTGCCGGTGTGGCGTGACCTGCTGGCGCAGGGACTGGCTCTGGCGCCTCAGTATGCCGCTCCCGAGCTAAAGGTGGGGGCCTGTGTGCGTCCTGCCCATGTGGGTGTGCTCGGCTATCTGGTGCTGGCGTCCGACACCCTCGGCGAGGCCATGTTGGCCTACCAGCGCTACGAAACCCTGTTTTATGGTGCCAGCCTGGCGGAAATCGAGGTCGTCGGTGATCAGGCGGAAATGCGCTGGCCGCCCTCGGAGAATGAGCTTGGCCAGCAGGCGGACGGCGCTGCAATTGCAGCATTGGTGACCTTTATGCGTCGCCAGATTGATCAGCCCCCTCCGCCCTCGCTAGTGAGTTTTCTGGGTGACGTCAGTGCTGAGGCGGCCAGGGAATACGAACGGTTTTTTGGCTGCTCGGTGACCTGGAACGACAGCCATGTGCGAGTCCGGTTTCCGCTGCATTACCTCAGCCTGCCCATGCCCCGGCGAGACCCGACACTTCGCGAGTTGCTGGACCGGCAGGCCCGTGCCCTGCTGCGGGCGTTGCCGGAGGCGTCACAGGCGGGCTCGGGCATTGATCGCCAGCTACAGCAGGTACTGCTGAAACTGTTGTCTGATGGCGAGCCCACCCTTGCGCGTGCATCCCATGCCATGCACATGTCACCGCGAACGCTGCAGCGACGCCTGGCCCGGTATCAGTTGAGCTGGCAGCAGTGGCTCGATCGGAACCGGGAACAGCTGGCGCGACAGTACCTGGACGACACCTCACTGACGCTGACCGACATTGCTCTGCTGTTGGGCTTTTCCGAGCAAAGTGCTTTTACCCGGGCCTACCGCCGCTGGACCGGCAATTCACCCGGCCGAGAGCGCCGTCAGTGGCTCAGCGATTAGCAGCATAGACCTTTTCCAGCGTGTGGATCTGTGGCTGCCATTGATCCAACCAGGCCTGTATGTCTTTGGGGATTTTCGCCGGTTTGGGCCAGGGCACCGGGTATTGGCCGGGCTGGAACATGGGTGCGAACAAGGAGGCCGCGGCGAGGTCGGCGCGGGAAAAGCTGTCTCCAGCCAGGTAGGGCTTCTCCTGGTAGGCATTCGCCAGTTCGGTCAGGTAGCGCTCCATGGTTTCCCGCGACTGCGCGGCGGTTTTCTCGTTGATCTTCATCCATTTGCGCATGACCTCGTCCACCCGGCTGAAGGCCAGTCTCAGTAGAATCCGATTGTAGAAGGGCGTGCCCGCAGCCAGCATGGGAACGACCACCTTGGGGCGTTGCAGGAAGTGGTGGTAGGAGTAACAGCGCACGCTGGGGCCGGCTTCGTCGTCCAGCCGCTGTTCCCAGGACAGCGCGGCCTCGCGGGCCTGCGGGTCGGTCGGCGTCAGCGGGTCTTCGGGAAACGTGTCGTCCAGATAGTCAATGATGGCTTTCGATCCCTGAACCCGGTGACCGTCATGGTCCAGTACCGGTACCGATGAATCAGCGCCCGTCAGTTTGCGGATGGTGTTGATGTGCTGGCCGGGCAGAAGGCTGATGGCTTCGTAGCTCAGACCTTTGTGATCCAGGGCCCAGCGAGCCTTTTCGCAGTAGTGTGAAATAGCAAACTGGTAGAGTTTTATCGCCATGACGTGGAATGCTCCCGGGTGTTTTGATGGCCTAAGCGTAATGCTTTAAGACAGGAAATGGTAACGGCTCTGCTTTAAAATCGGCAGCCATCATGGATAATCTGCAACTGTTACAACCACAGGGAATGAGGAATAGACAATGAAAGGAATCGCTGCGTTGTGGCCGCTGACGTTGGTCATGCTTGGACTAATTGCCGGCTGCGCGTCTGGCCCTGGTGAGGGTAGTCAGGAGGAAGCGGTCAAGGCCTGTAGCCAGGCGCTGCCCCCGTGTTTTGCTCCGGGACCCATTGAACAGCCTTTTGTTGCCCGGGGGAATGAACCGTTCTGGCGGGTGATCGTCGAGCCAGGGCAACTGGAGGTGGAGCGAATGGGTGTGGAGCCGGTCGCATTGCGTTATGACATGGTTGAGCAAAGCCCCACCGAGCGGACTTTTCGCGCTGAGGGCGATGGCATTCGGATTGAGCTCAAAGCGGCCAGCCAGTTATGTCGCGACTCCATGTCTGGCATGCCTTATCCCCGCCAGGTTCGTCTTGCCATAAACGGCGAGGCAACCAGCGGCTGCGGGGGTGACCCCGAAGAGTTGTTTCTGGGGCCTGAATGGGTTGTTGAGGATATCGGAGGTCGCGGCATTGTTGACAGCTCCCGGGTCACACTGAACTTTCAGGAGGACCAGCGTGTTTCCGGGCGTGCGTCCTGCAATCAGTTCAGCGGCGGATGGAACCTGACTGGCGAGGGCCTTGAGTTTACCCGTATGGCGTCCACCAAAAAGGCTTGTGCCCCGGCGCTGATGAACCAGGAAGACCGATTCCTGTTGCTGTTGGGTGAGGTTCGACGCTTCGACATTGGCCGGCACGGTGAGTTGCTGCTGGTGACCGGAGATGGACGTCTGATCAGGGCATTTCAGTCCACAGACTGAGTCCGTACTGGTCCAGGATCTGCTGTACCCGGCCGCTGTCCATGAGTTGTCGGGTGCCTTCCGTTAAGAGTTTCGCAAGTTCTTTTGCGTCTTCCCGTACCGGGGAAAACGCGACGAAGGCATCGATTTCGTCGACCAACCCTGCTTGCCGTGGCGCGGGGACAGTGTCGTTGTTGTTCATTTCCCACCAGGCCATCACGTAGATATCTTCCGCAAAAATGTCAGTACGGTGTTGGTCCAGCAGGTAGATGGCCCGATCAAGGGGTGACGGCCCCGCGATCACCCAGATTCGTTCCGGGTTGGCCTGATGCTCCTCAATGTACTGGTCCAGCTCATCGGTATAGGAGTACCCATTGATGACCAGCAGCTTCTGGTTATGGAGCGACGCCAGGCCGTCGTATACCCAGCGGTTGTCAGGGTGGGTAAACAGCGCAATGGCTGAGCGCCCCTGGGGGGTGTCTGGGAACACGAAATCCGGGGCATCGGTTGTGAAGGCACCGACCACTGCGTCCAGTTGACCTTCACGCGTTAATTGCAGCGCCCGTGCCCAGCTAACGTTGACGTACTCCACGGTATAGCCGGCTTCGCCAAGGACCTCGCGGGCAATGTCCACCATGTAGCCCTCGCGATCGCTCCCCGCTTCGCAGTTATGGGGGCACCAGGGATCGGATGCGATAACGATCGTCCGGGGCCGGGGTGTCGTATTGGAAAGGGCAGCGGACAGGGCCTCATTGGTTGGCGTCTGCGTGTCGACGTCTGAAGAAGGGCTCTCTTCGTCAGGAGGAGGTGAGCAGCCGTGCAACAGGAGTACGGTTAGTAGAGCCACTGCCAGTCTGGGCATGATCGTTGTCTGGGGCACCGCGAAGCTACGGCGACCTATTTATAATAGCCCGTCTGTCACGCTGCTGTCATCCAGGAGCCCACCTCCACCGGGATGGCCCCCGATCAGTAACGGCTGCGATTGTCTCCTTCCGATGCATCGACCGGCACCAGTGCCTTGACCAGTTCTTTCATCTCGAGAATGCCTACCTGGTTGCCTTTTTTGACCACCCGATAGACAAGGTCGGTATCGCCGTCGGATCTTGCGATCACCGACTCCAGGTTGTCCCGATCGGAAATGTCGCCGGCACTGTCAGCGGGAGGTTCCGTGGTTTTTGCCATCACGGAACGCACTCTCAGAACCCGTGCACGATTGATGTCGCTGATGAAATCCGTAATGTACGGATCGTTGGGATGCATGAGAATTTCCTGGGGTTCGCCCTGCTGGACGATGTGTCCGTCCTTGAGGATAACCAGGTGGTCCGCCAGCTTTAGCGCCTCGTCCAGATCGTGGGTGATGAACACCACGGTTTTCTTCAGTTCCTCCTGCAACTCCAGCAGCAGGTCCTGCATGTCGGAGCGAATCAGCGGGTCCAGGGCGGAGAAGGCCTCGTCCATCAGCATCACGGGCGAGTTGGATGCGAGTGCCCGGGCAATGCCCACGCGCTGCTGCATACCGCCGGATAGCTGGTGCGGGTATTGGTTTTCGTTGCCTTCCAGCCCCACCCGGGCGAGCCATTTCTTGGCTTCGTCCTCGAAGTCCCGCACCGTATGGCCTCTTACCAGCAGCGCCATGCCGGCGTTCTCCAGCACCGTCTTGTGGGGGAGCAGGGCGAATTTCTGGAAAACCATCGACATTTGTTCACGCCGCAGCTTCCGCAATCCGTCCTCGTCGAAGGCGAGTACGTTTTTGCCATCCACCTTGATCTCACCAGCAGTGGGTTCGATCAGCCGGTTGAGATGGCGTATCAACGTGGACTTGCCTGAGCCCGACAGACCCATGATGACGGTGATCTCGCCTTCTCGCATATCCACGTTGATATCCTGGAGACCCAGTACGTGGTTATGCTTTTCCAGCAGTTCGGCCTTTCCCATACCCCGGCGCACATACGCCAGGGCGACATCGGGAATGGGGCCGAAAATCTTGTAGAGGTTCCGGATGGAAATCTTGATATCCCGGTCCACGATTCGCTCCCTTACTGTTTCTGTGAGGCGTTGATGCGCGCCAGTGAGGCCTTGGTTACCCGGTCAAGGATCACCGCCAGAATCACGATGCCAAGGCCGGCAACCAGCCCGACACCCAGCTCCAGGTTGCGAATGCCCTGAAGCACCAGCACCCCGAGCCCCGGTGCCGACACCAGGGAAGCGATAACAACCATGGCCAGGCTCATCATAATGGTCTGGTTTACACCCGCCATGATGTTGGGCAGCGCCAGTGGAATCTGGACCTTGAAGAGTTTCTGGTGGCTGGTCATCCCGAAGGCGTCAGCGGCTTCGATTACATCCTTGTCCACCAGGCGGATACCCAGGTTGGTGAGACGGATGACCGGCACAATGGCGTACAGGATGATGGCAATGCCGTAGAGCTTGGACTCGGTCACGCTGAACAGGAAGATCAGCGGAATCAGGTACACAAAGGGCGGCAGTGTCTGCAGCATGTCGAGCACGGGAATGGTCAGACGCTGCATCATGTCGCTGCGGGACATGGCAATGCCGATGGGCACGCCCAGCAGCACACAGAGGAACGCGCAGACAAAGATGATCGACAGCGTCTCCATCGCATACTGGTAGTAGTCAATAAAGGCCAGCAGAACCAGGCTGCCCGCCACAAATCCCACCAGTTTCCAGGATTTGGTGACGACAAACACCACGGCCAGCAGCGCCGGTATCACGATCCACCAGGGCGTGTTCAGCATGCCGTAGAGTGTCCCGTCCAGAAACCAGCTTAGTGGTTGAGTCAAAGGGTCCAGAACAACACTCAGACTGTCCTTGATGGACAGGAAGCCCTCTTCAAGACCTTTTGTCAGTTCCCTGGATTTGGGGAAGGCCGCGCAGGACTCGTTAAGCGCGTCCATGGATGGAAAAGGCAGGTCCCATAGTGACTCTGCTTCGGCGTCCGTTCCTTTGGTTTTTTGCAGCAACGCCGCCATTGACATGGGGGCATCACTTTGGCCGTCAGAGCACCAGTCTTCCAGACCCAGTGATGAAAACACGAAATCGTAGGTCGCCATTTGCGGTCAGTTCCCAGAAGCGTTCAGATGAAAATGGGTAATGTGAGTTCGCCTGTTCGGTTTGACAGGGCCGGGAGACGGCCCTGTCAGGGTAGGTGGAGAGATTACTCTCCCAGCACCGAAGCCAGGCGTTTCTTGGCCGAATCGTTCAGCCAGCTTGACCACTCGTCGCTGTTGTTGCTCAGGAAATACACGGCCGCTTCTTCTGCCGACGCGTTGTTGGAATCCATCCACGCCAACAGGGCGCTCATGGTGTCGGTTTTGAATGTCAGCTTGCTGAGCATTTCCGCAACTTCCGGCTCACGATCCTTGAAGTCCGTGGTCACGGACGTCAGTACGGTGGCGGCGGGAAATTCAGACACGCCAGGGTTGTCCGCATCCTGGGTCTGGTTACGGGTGTGAACCTCCGGCTTGTAGTCACCCAGTTCGACGCGGGTCATGTCGAACTTGCCGAGCGGGACAGTGGGGCCCCAGTAATAGCCAAACCAGGGCTCTTCAGACTGCACGGCAGAGGCCATGGACGAGGCCAGGGTTTCACCGGAACCGTGGTTGAACACCTCAATGCCAGAGCTTTCCAGGTCGAGCGCCCTAACCAGGTTGTCACTGACCACACGACAACCCCAGCCACTTGGGCAATTGTTGAAGCGGTTGTCCACCAGTTCCGGATTAGCCATGACACCTTCGATGGTGGTCAATTCGGGGTACTTCTCGGCCAGGTAGGTTGGAATCCACCAGCCTTCAACGCCACCGGGCTCCAATACTTTGGTCAGACGCTCGATCTTGCCCTGTTCTTCCAGTTCCAGGTAGGCCTCACCTGCGGAGTTGAGCCACAGTTCGGTAACGATGTCCGGTTCACCATTTTCGGCGACCGAGGTAACAGCGGGGACGGTGTCGGAGGGAACCACGGTGACATCACAGCCGTACCCCTGCTCCATGATGAATTTGGCAACGCTGGTGACAACTGTGTTGGATGCCCAGCCCATTTCGGTGATGGAAACTTCACCGCAATCGGCCTGGGCAAGTGCAGGCACGGACATCGCGCAAAGCAGCGCGACTGGCGTTAGCTTTCGCATGATTGGTTCTCCTTATGGATTTTGAAAATACGCGGAAACAGATCCGCTGGAGCGGTTCTGAAGACCGCTCTAGAGGTGAATACGCCGTATTGATACTGCGTTTTCAGAGGGCAAGACAAATGTTGTGACCTCGGTTACTACGTATATTTAAGAGTAACGCCCTGAGCGTGAGTTACAAGCCATTCATGTAAAATGTCGCCAGAAAATGCACATGCTTTCCGGTGTTTTGAGCCCCAGTGTCAACGAATTGAAGCAATTCAGCAGTAGTTTGAAGGGTTGTCTGAAACGGGAGAGCCCCATGACCGAATTGCGCAAACTGACCCCCCATTCTGCTATTCCTGCCGAACAGGCCCGTCGGGATAGCCGCCAACGCCATCTGCTGAGAACCTTTCTGCCGGAGATGATTCGTCTTGAGCGTGTGCTGGCGGAAGCGCCGGGACAGGTTACTGTGAAGACGCTCTCTCGGGTTGCGATGAAACACATTGACCTGCCGATCTACCGGGTTGACCTCGGCAGCGAGGCACCCGATGCGCCAGTGGTGATGCTGGTGGGTGGCGTTCACGGTCTTGAACGCATCGGCAGCGAAGTCGTCATGGCCTGGTTGCGCAATCTGCTGGCAAGGATGTCCTGGGACGGGCATCTCCAGGCCCTGCTGAAAAAAGTGCGGGTTACCCTGCTGCCCATCCTCAACCCCGGCGGCATGTATCTGAATCAGCGCAGCAATCCCAACGGGGTCGACCTGATGCGCAACGCACCGATCACCGCCCAGGACCGCAGTGCGTTCCTGTTGGGCGGGCAGCGCTTCTCCCCGCGCCTGCCGTGGTTCATTGGTGATCCCGAGCAGGGTATGGAAGCGGAGAACCAGGCCCTTGAGTCGGTGATCTCGGAGCTCCTGCCAGGCCGTCCTTTCAGTGTCGCGCTGGACTGTCATTCCGGTTTCGGCTGGCAGGACCAGATCTGGTTCCCCTATGCCTACCGTCGTCGCCCCATGCGACGGATCGAATCGGTGATGGCATTGAAGCTGATCTGGGAGCAGGCATGGCCGGAACACAACTATCGCTTCGAGCCCCAGTCCCGTCATTACCTGACCCACGGTGATCTGTGGGACTATTTCTACAAGAAGATCAACCGCAGCGGTGAGGGCGCCTTTATTCCCCTTACCCTGGAACTGGGCTCCTGGCGATGGATCAAGAAGCGCCCACGACAGTTGCTGCGACTGGACGGCTTTTTCAATCCGCTGGTACCCCATCGCCATCGGCGCGTACTGCGAAGTCACCTGACCTTTATCGATTTCCTGGTCAGCGCCGCCGCCCATCACGAAAACTGGTTGCCGCACTCGGATGAGGCGTCCATGCTAAGGGAGGCCGCCATCGCCCACTGGTACAGGGATCATCACTGACAATGCACTGGATTCTGTTGCGCGGACTGACCCGGGAGCAGTCACACTGGGGCTCTTTTCCCCACAGGCTTGAGGAAGCCTTTCCCGGTCATCAGTTCCATCTGGTTGATCTTCCGGGCACGGGCGTGCACTTCAAGGATCCCAGCCCTGACCGTATCGCGGAGATCCGGGAGAAGGTTCGCCGCAGTGTTGGTCACATTCCAGCGCCATACAATCTCATCGCTTTGTCCATGGGCGGGATGGTCGCCCTGGACTGGGCTCAGCATGTCACCGAGGGTGAAATTCAGAACCTGGTGCTGATCAACACGAGTTCCGGATTCAGCCTGCCCTGGCGACGGATGCGTCCGGGGGCCTGGCCTCGTATCGTTCGCCTCCTGACGCGCCGGGAACTGTTCGATCGTGAGGTGGATATTCTGCGGTTGACGAGCAATCGACCGGTCGACCTCGATGTCATGAAACACTGGTACAGCATCCAGCGCCAGCGGCCAGTCAGCTATGCCAACGCCTATGCCCAGATGAAAGCGGCGATGGCCTACAAACCCCTGCCTCAACGCCCTCTGCCGAACGCACTTGTACTCGCCAGCAAGGGTGACCGTATTGTCCATTGGAGCTGCAGTAAGGTGTTTGAGCAGCGTTGGCAATGGACGCTGAAAGTTCATTCGTCCGCCGGCCATGACCTGCCAATGGACGACCCTGAATGGGTCATCCAGCAGATAAAAAACTGGCTGCCCAAATGATTACGGTTGCTTGACGCAACCGGTGTTCCGCGGCAGTCTTCTACACAATTCCTCAGATTCACCCCGAGATACTTATTTGGATTGGAGTCGATAACAATGAAAATCTTTGAGACCAAGACAGCGCCCAACCCACGCCGGGTAAGGATGTTCATGTCTGAAAAGGGCCTGTTGGACAAGGCCGAGTTTGTTGAGATCGATCTGCAGAAGGGTGAGAACCTGACGCCGGAGTACGCGGCCAGGAACCCGATGAAGAAAGTACCCGTGATGGAACTGGACGACGGCACCTGCATCGCCGAAACCATGGCAATTTGCCGCTATTTCGAAGAAAGCTATCCGGATGCGCCAACCCTGCTCGGGGACACGGCGTTGGAGAAAGCGCAGGTGGAACAGTGGCTGCGGTGGATCGAGTTCTCCTTTTTCCTGCCCACCGGTATGTGTTTTCAGCACACCAGCGGCTATTTCAAGGACCGCATGAACCCGATCAAGGAATGGGGTGAGGAGTGCCGCACCTCGGTGGAAAAATTCATGCACTTCCTGAACAAGCATCTGGATGGCAGGGAATACATCTGTTGCGACCGGTTCACGGCCGCGGATATTAATGCCTTTACCACGGTGGCCTTCGCCCGTGTGGTGGATATTCGCATCAAGCCGGAGCAGGCCAACCTCCAGGCCTGGTATGATCGCATCAAGCAACGTCCTTCCGCCCAGGTATGACCCGATGACCCAACAGACCCCACTGGCCTGTGCTCTTGATAGAATCGATACCGCCAACCGTGCAGACCCCAACATCGAGCAGGTTGGCGGAATACCCTTGCCCAAGGAATACGCCTACAGCCAGCACATGACCCGCTGGCTGTTTGAGCTTGAGCCGCAGCCCTCCGAACGCATGCAGATTGCCTGCCGCGCCCAGCACATCGAGCGCTGGACCATCCCCCGTAGCGATTTCCCGGAAGGTCGCAAGGCCTATTACGAATGGCGCCAGGCCTGCGGCCGCATGCATGGCCGCCGGGCCGCCGGAATCATGGAGGAATGTGGCTACCCACAGGAAGAATGCCAGAAGGTGGAAACCATCCTGACCAAGCGGGAGTTGCGCAAGGACGCAGACACACAGCTGCTGGAAGACGTTGCCTGCATGGTATTCCTGGAACGCTATTTCGCGGATTTCTATGAGGAAAAAGCCGATTACGACCGGGAGAAATGGCTGCGCATTGTCCGCCGTACCTGGGGCAAGATGTCTCCGCGTGGGCATGAAGCCGCGCTGAAGCTGGCCGAAGGGATGCCGGCGCATTTGCTGGCGTTGCTGCAGGAGGCGTTGGCTGAGGATTAGTCCGTGCTCAACCCATGCCCGCTGACTTGTTCGAGCTTTGCGTAAGCCCTCCTAAAAAAACAGCTCCTGCAGTTTCTTGCCAGGTTCTTCGGCCCGCATGAAGGACTCGCCCACCAGGAAGCCGTAGATACCCCGGTTGGTCATGGTCTCCACATCGGCCCGGGTCATGATGCCACTTTCGGTGATCGTCAGGCGGTCGGCCGAAATCCGTTCATGAAGGTCGAAGGTGGTATCCAGTGAGACCTCAAAGGTGTGCAGGTTGCGGTTGTTGATGCCCACCAGCGGTGTTTTCAGGGTGAGGGCATCGTCCATTTCCTCGCCGTCGTGAACCTCGACCAGCACGTCCAGGCCAATTTCATGGGCAATGCCTTCCAGCTCCTGCATCTGGTCCCTGGTCAGGCAGGCGGCGATCAGCAGGATGCAGTCGGCGCCAATAGCCCGGCTCTCGTAGACCTGATACGGCGCCACCATGAAGTCCTTGCGGATGACCGGCAGGCTGCAGGCGGCGCGGGCGGCTTGGAGGTAGTCTTCATGACCCTGGAAGAAATCCTTGTCAGTGAGTACTGACAGGCAGGCGGCACCGCCTTTTTCATAGCTTTCGGCGATGGCCTCGGGAACAAACGGATCGCGGAGAATGCCTTTGCTGGGGGAGGCTTTTTTGATCTCGGCAATGACCGCAGGCGTTTGCTGTTCGATGCGTCGGCGAAGGGCGCTCGCAAAGCCCCGCGCTGGCGGTTGATTGCCAGCCATGGCCTTCCGATCGCCAATAGAAACCCTGCGCGTACGCTCATCAATTTCCTCCCACTTCCGATCAACGATCTTTCGCAGGATGGTAGGCGTCTTGTCCAGATGTCTGTCAGTCATTGTCAGGCTCGTATTAGAAACACTGCGAAAAGTCAGCAAGCTCGGACATCTTGCCGGCTGCCAAGCCTGAGCCCATGGCGTCCAGCGCCATCTCCACGCCTTCCGCCGTCGTCTTCGCCAGGCCTGCCACATAAATTGCTGCGCCGGCGTTCAGGGCGATAAGATCCCGCGCTTTCTCAGCCATTTCATCATGACCACGACCGAACGCGGCACGGATGAGTTTCAGGGAGTCCTCGGCGGTATCCACCGTGAGACCAACCAGCGCCTGGCTCTTGATGCCCAGGTCTTCCGGCGTGATGTCGTACTCAGTGACTTCGCCGTTTTTCAGCTCCGCCACATGGGTGGCGCTGGCCAGGCTGATTTCGTCCAGGCCATCCTTCGAGTGCACCACCATAATGTGTTCGGCGCCCAGGCGGTGCAGAACCTCCGCCATGGGGCGACACAGCTCTTTCGTGAACACACCGATCAACTGGCGCTTGACGCTGGCCGGGTTGGTCATGGGGCCAAGAATATTGAATATGGTACGGCAACCCAGTTCCTTGCGCGGGCCAATGGCGTGTTTCATGGCGCCATGATGGGCCGGGGCGAACATGAAGCCAACGCCGATCTCCTCCACGCAGCGTGCAACCTCCTCAGGCGCCATCTGCAGGTTGATACCCAGCTTTTCCAGCAGGTCCGCGCTGCCGCTCTTGGAGGACACGGCACGGTTGCCATGCTTGGCCACAAAGCCACCGGCTGCGGCGACCACAAAAGACGCCGCGGTGGATACGTTGAACAGATTGGCACCGTCACCGCCGGTGCCCACGATATCCACCAGTGGGTCGGCGTTGACCGTCACGCGGGTGGCCAGTTCCCGCATGACTTCGGTGGCGCCGGTGATTTCGTCAATGGTTTCGCTCTTGATGCGCAGCCCCATGAGAAAGGCCCCAATCTGCGCATCGGTGGCTTCACCCTTCATGACGATGCGCATAACGCCCTTCATCTCCTCCGTGGACAGGTCCAGGTTGGAGGCGATGCGGTTCAGTGCTTCTTTCATGTCCATGTGGTGGCCTCTTATCGTGTCTTCAGAAAGTTGCGCAGCAGCTCATGGCCCTGTTCCGTCATAATAGACTCTGGATGGAACTGTACACCTTCGATGGGCAGTGTTTTGTGCCGAACACCCATTATTTCTTCCACCGAGCCATCGTCATTGCGAGTCCATGCAGTGACTTCAAGGCAATCCGGAAGGGTGTCTTTGTCGATCACCAGGCTGTGATAGCGGGTCGCCTTCAGCGGGTTGCTCAGGCCACGGAAAATGCCCTGGTCCTTATGGTAGACCGCAGATACCTTGCCGTGCATCACCTGCCCGGCGCGAATAACCTTCCCGCCGTATACCTGCCCGATGGCCTGGTGGCCGAGGCAAACGCCCAGAATCGGCAACTTGCCGGCAAAGTGGCGAATGGTGGCCATGGAAATGCCTGCCTCGTTGGGCGTGCAGGGGCCGGGAGAGACAACGAGGCGCTCCGGTTTCAGGGCTTCGATGCCCTCCACGGTGATCTCGTCGTTGCGGTAGACATGAACATCTTCGCCCAACTCGGCCAGGTACTGCACCACGTTGTAGGTGAAGGAGTCGTAGTTATCGATCATCAGCAACATAATCTTATCCTCCGCCTCAGTGGTCGAAATCGTTGTAGGTCATGGCGACGGCGCGGAAAATCGCGCGGCCCTTGTTCATGGTTTCCTTCCACTCAAGGCGGGGCACCGAGTCGGCCACCACGCCGGCCCCTGCCTGAATATGCAGGGTGTTGTCTTTGATTACCGCCGTGCGGATGGCAATGGCGGTATCCATGTTGCCATTAAACGACAGGTAACCCACGGCACCGCCGTAGACGCCGCGCTTCACCGGCTCCAGTTCGTCGATGATTTCCATGGCGCGAATCTTGGGGGCACCGCTCAGGGTGCCGGCGGGTAGGGTGGCGCGCAGCACGTCCAGGCAACTGGTGTTGTCTTTCAGGCGGCCGGTGACGTTGGAGACGATGTGCATCACATGGGAATAGCGCTCCACAATCATCTTGTCCGTCAGCTTTACCGTGCCGGTTTCAGACACCCGGCCAGCGTCGTTGCGGCCCAGATCGATCAGCATCAGATGCTCGGCGATTTCCTTGGGGTCGGCCAGCAGTTCGGCTTCCATGGCCCGGTCCTCGGCATCGGTGGCGCCACGCTTTCGGGTGCCGGCGATGGGGCGCACGGTGACTTCATCATCTTCCACCCGCGCCAGGATTTCCGGCGATGAGCCGACGATCTGGAAGTCTCCCAGATCCAGGAAATACATGTAGGGGGACGGGTTCAGCACCCTCAGCGAGCGATACAGGTTCAGCGGTGGTGCCTCGAATGGAATCGACATGCGTTGCGAGATCACCGTCTGCATCACGTCGCCGTCCAGCACGTATTCCTTGATGTGGCCCACGGCCGCTTCGAATTTTTCCTGGTTGAACCCGGAGATGAAGTCGCTCTCATCCACGGTTTTACCGCGCAGATGTTCCGGTGTGCGGGGCGCGTTGGCCGTCTGCCGGTGCAAGCGGGACTCCAGGTCGTCAATTCGCTGCAGTGCCTGTTCGTAAGCGCCCTCCTGATTTGGGTCGGCATGGACAATCAGGTGCAGTTTGCCGCGCAGATTGTCGAACACCACCACGTCGTCGGACACCATCAGCAGGATGTCGGGCGTGCCGATCTTGTCCGGCGGGCAGGTGTTGCGCAGGCGCTTCTCGATGTAGCGCACGGTGTCATAACCGAAATAGCCAACCAGGCCACCATTGAAGCGGGGCAATTCCTCCAGGTCCGGCGCGTTGAAGCGGGCCTGATAGTCTTCGACGAAGGCCAATGGATCGTCGACCGTGGTTTCTTCGATCACCTCGTCGTCGCGGGTAATGGTGACGGTGTGATCATGGACCTTTAGAACTTCCCGGCTTGGCAGACCAATAATGGAATAGCGGCCCCACTTTTCACCGCCCTGGACGGATTCAAACAGGTAGGAATAGGGCCCGCTGGCCAGCTTGAAATAGGTGCTCAGGGGCGTGTCCAGGTCGGCAAGGACTTCGCGGTATACGGGGATACGATTAAAGCCGGCCTTGGCGAGCTCGGCGAATTGCTCGGGTGTCATGATAACGGTTCCTGAATCTGATCTGTATGGAGGACGTTCGGGCGGCATTCAGCCGGTGCGCCATCGCCACCATCGTGTTGCGCGGGTTGTCAGTATGCCCTGCGCTGTTATCAGACTCAGTCCCTGCACGGCAGGAATCTCCCGAATTGAAGGTTTCAAATCAATATCCTGTGAGATTACAAAAGCTGGGCCAGGGAATCAACAACGGCATCCGCACCGAGCGAATCCACGGGCGCCCCATAATTGTAGCCGTAGCGTACCGCCACCGAAGGAATACCCGCCGCCAGGGCCGCGCTGATGTCGGTGACCGAATCGCCCACCATCACCGTGGTGCCCCGGGTGCCGCCGAGCTCGGTCATGGCATGGATCAACGGTTGCGGGTCTGGTTTGCGCACCGGCAGGGTGTCTCCACCGATGCTGATATCGAACCAGTGTTCAATGCCCATCTGCTCGAGCAACGGCGCCACAAACTGTTCCGGCTTGTTGGTGACGATGCCCATGCGGCAGCCGTGGTCGGCAAGACGGGTCAGACATTCCTCCACGCCGTCGTAGAGCACGGCATGCTGGCCGTTAAGGTTTTCGTAGGCATGGTAGAACATCGCCAGGGCGTCATTGAACAGTGCGTCGTCCTTCGGGGTTGCAGGTTCCCAGTCCGCTTGCCCGGCAAGGGCACGCCGCACCAGCACGCTGGCGCCATTGCCCACCCATTGGCGCACATTGTCAGCGCCGGCTTTGCGGCGACCCAGCTGTTCCAGCATAGCGTCAATGGCCGCTGCCAGGTCGGGGGCGCTGTCAACCAGGGTGCCGTCCAGGTCGAACAGGGCCACTCCCGGCCAGCGTTGGCTGAACAACCCCGCCAGGCTCATCGGTTCGAACTCTGCTTGGCCAGTTCCAGCTCTGCCCGCATTTTGTCGATGGTGGCTTTGTAGTCGTCAGTGTTGAAGATGGCGGAGCCGGCGACAAAGGTGTCGGCGCCGGCTTCGGCGATCTCGCGGATGTTGTCGGTTTTCACACCGCCGTCGATTTCCAGGCGAATGTTGCGACCGCTGGTATCGATGCGCTTGCGGGCTTCGCGCAGTTTGTCGAGAGTGCCTGGAATAAACTTCTGGCCGCCGAAACCAGGGTTTACGGACATCAGCAGGATCATGTCCAGCTTATCCATCACGTGATCGATGTAGTGCAGTGGCGTGGCTGGATTGAACACCAGGCCCGCCTTGCACCCGCCTTCACGAATCAACTGCAGGGAACGGTCAATGTGATTGGAGGCTTCCGGGTGGAAGGTGATGTAGCTGGCGCCGGCATCGATGAACATCCGGATCAGGTCGTCTACCGGTGATACCATCAGGTGCACGTCAATTGGAGCGGTAACCCCGTGTTTACGCAATGCTTCGCAGACCATGGGGCCGATGGTCAGGTTGGGTACGTAGTGGTTGTCCATGACATCGAAGTGGACAATGTCGGCGCCGGCGGCCAGTACGTTATCGACTTCCTCGCCCAGTCGGGCAAAATCGGCTGACAGGATGGACGGGGCAATCTGGAAAGGGTTCATGACGGCTCTCTTGAACGGTTTGATAGTGATATCGACGATGGCGCGTACAGCGGTTTTCTCTGTAAAAGCCTGCAAAAGGCTGCAAGAGTCTGCAAAGGCTGCTGGGCCGCAAAGCTGCTAGTCTACCAGTTTGATGGTGATTTTTCGCACGGAATGAGTGACAGCCTGTGAGCAAATGGATTAAAAAACCGGTTGTGCAATGTCGGGTCATCCTGGCCTGCCTTGTTGCTTTCTGGGCCTCGTTAGCGTTGGCGCAGGCACCGAAAGAGGCGCAGAAAGGCGCGCAGAACCCGACCGGGAAGGAAACCGGGAAACCCTCCGGGGCGGCTGTTGAAAGGCCGTTGATATCAACGGGGCTCGATTCGGATGCAATCGCCCGGGCCTGGCCGGACTCGTCTGTATGGCTGGAGCCACCGGAAGAAGAACCGGTGCTGGCCCTGTTTGAGCCGGAAGCCGAGACGCCTGCGAAGGGCGCAGTGCTGATTCTGGCCGATGAGGGGCAATCACCCGCTTCCGGATTGGCCGCTGCCCTGCGACGGCCGATGGCACGTGCCGGTTGGGCGGTGATGGTACTTGGGCTCGAGATGCCGCCATACGAGGTACAGGAAGCGCGTCGACAACGGGGCTTGGAGGCGCCTGAAGAGGCGGGCGCGCCGGACACGGACGCCGCCGATGAAACGGGCGATAAACCTGGCGAGTCGGTGATGATCGATGTGATGGCCAGTGACGATGTTGAGGCATTGGCAAACCAATACCAGGCACGCATTCAGAAGACCCTGGCCGCGGCGGCTGGCAACCTGGTTGGTCGTGGTTACAGCCGGGTGGTCATGGTGGGTGTCGGCCGGGCGGCTGGTCACGTCACCCGCGCGGCCACTGCCAGCGGGGGGCAGGATGTGTCGGCGCTGGTCTGGATTGCGCCAGCGTTTAGTCAGAGCGATTCGAAAGCCCTGACGGAGTCGCTTGGTGAGTCTGGTGCGCCCAAAGTCCTGGAGCTCCACAGTGCCCGCAGTTCATTGGGCGCTGGAGGTATGGCTCAAAGGTCACCAAAGCAACGGGAGGCCGCATTCAGGCGGGCGGGGATTGCAGGCTACTCCCGACAACCTGTCGCAATGACTGAACAGCCACAACCCAGAGAGGCGCAAGCGCTTACCAACCGCATTTCAGCCTGGCTTGACTCCGAACGCTAGAAAACCATCAGCCACCCACGGCGGTGGATGAGCCGATGACAACGCCACCACAGCTGACGGCATCGCCGGTCAGGGCGGCAGGTTTGCCTTCTATCATCACCGTCGGGCTGCCAGCTGCGATGGCGCGGGGATGTGGTGGATGCTTGGGCTTGGAGTGCATGGCAAGCTGGTCGCCCAGCCTCGCAACGGGCTTGCCGTCGATCAGTACAGTAGCGCTGCCGGTAATGACAGGGGTCGGGGGAAAGCCTTGGTGATCGGTTCCGATGTCGCCGAGCAGGACGAGTTTTTTACCCATGGGAATGCTCCTTTTCAGTGGGTCTGCAGGCCGCTGGTCCGTGGGCCTTTCTTTTGCACTTTTGTGCTTTTGCACTTCTGTGGTGTGGTTCTGATCTCGGAGTTTAGCAAGCTTGGCGCTGAACTCAAAACGCCGGATTCAAACCGACAGGCGCTGGCTGATCAGTTCCCAGGCTTGCTGGTAGCGTAAAAGGCGGTCCTTTGCCCTGGTCAGTTCCGCCGGGCTCAGCTTCTGTTGTGCCAGTTTGTCCGGGTGGCATTCCGACACTTTTTTTCGGTAGGCCCGTTTGATCACCTCGCGGGTGTCACGGCGGGTAACGCCGAGAACCTGGCAGGCCTGCTCGAAGGTGGAGGGGCGGGGCTGGCTCTCCGGTTCGGTGATCCAGACCTTGCTGGCGTAACTGTCGAGAATGTCATCGCTGACCCTGATCGGCAGCCCCATCTGGTCAATGGCGTCCTCGCAACGATAGCGGCGGGGCTTCTCCGGGCGTCCCTGCAACTGCGCTGCGTGGCAAAGGCAGATGGCAACACGCAATGAGGGAGAGGGCCAGATTCTGTGGGTCAGGCGCAGGCCCAGCGCTTTCAGGGCAGGGATGCGCTCTGCAGTCTTACCCTTGCGGAAATGGCCAATGGCCTTGCGCCGCTGGCGGCCGGAGAGCTTCAGTGCTTTCATCAGGGTTTCGGCGAAACCGATGTCTTTCTCCGTTACCCGCCCTTCCGATTTGGCGATGTAGCCCAGAAAAAAGAACAGGCTCCGGCGACACCAGCGCGGCAGTCGGGTTCTGACCAGCAATTCGGTGGCCTGGTGGCCGCAGGCGGTCAACTCTCCAAGGAGCTCACTGAACTCTGCTTCCATTCGTGCGGGCAGGTTATTGTCTCTGGTCTCAGAGGTCATGGCTCAGCCCCCGCCTTCCATAAGCATCCGGTCCAGCTCCCGTAGCCGTTCCGGGGTACCGATATCCATCCAGTGTCCGCTGTGGCGAATGCCTTGCACCCGCCCCCGGGTCATAGCATCCCGCAGGATGGGCGCCAGTTTTCGGGCACCCGGTGTCAGCCCCGAAAACAGGCGACGGTTTAGCAGGCTGATGCCGGTAAACGTCAGTGTTTCAGGGCCGCTCTCAATCACCGTGCCATCCGCCCGCAGGCAGAAGTCGCCCGCCGGGTTGTGGTCAGGGTTGCCTGTCATGACCAGTAATGCGTCGGCATGTTCGGGTGGCGTCAAATGGGACAGATCAAAATCACACCAGATGTCGCCGTTGATCACAACGAACCAATCGTCGTCGCTGCTGGTCAACAGGGGCAGTGCCTGAATAATCCCGCCAGCAGTCTCCAGGGGATCGTTTTCCCGCGAGTATTCAATGACCAGCCCGCCGTTACTGCCATTACCCAGCTCCGCCTCGATCTGCGAGCCCAGCCAGGCGTGATTGATCACGATCTCCCGGAAACCAGCGGCTTTCAGCCGTTCCAGATGGTGCACGATCAGCGGCTTGCCGCCGGCAGGCAGGAGCGGCTTCGGGGTGGTCAGGGTCAGCGGCCGCATGCGCTCGCCTTTGCCGGCTGCGAGAATCATCGCTTTCACTGGCCGAATGTCTCCACTGGGCCGATCTGCTGCTCAATGGGCGGTACCACGGTGTCTGTGAGCCATTCGTGGAAGTGGCGCAGGGCGGCCTGACGGCTGCTGGCCTCCACCAAATAGCCCACGGTGCGGGGAACATCCTTCAGGAAACCGGTCTTGCCGTCACGTATGGCCAGCCGGGCAAAGATGCCCGCGGCTTTCAGATGGCGCTGCATGCCCATGAGCTCCAGCCACTGGCGGAAGGTGTCCCTGTCAGCCTTGTGGAGGCCGGCCTCGGCACTGAGCACGCGGAAATGGTCTGTCCACTGGTCGATGCGTTCTTCCGGCCAGCGGATATAGCAATCTTTCAGCAGCGATACCAGGTCGTAAGTGACCGGGCCGCGCACGGCGTCCTGAAAGTCGATCACGCCGGGCCTCGTGGTGCCTGCGCGGACCAGCAGATTGCGGGAATGGTAGTCGCGGTGCACCGCCACATTCGGCTGGGCCAGGGCGCTCTCCCGCAGGAAGGCGAAAGTGGTGTCCAGTAGCGCGCGTTCTCCGTTTGAGAGCGTCAGTCCCAATTGTTGTGTCAGCAACCAGTCCGGAAACAGAGCCATTTCCCGGTCCAGCAAGGCGATGTCGTAAGCCGGAAGTGGGTAGTCGGGAGCATCGTCGGCCTGCTGTATGCGGACCAGCTCGTCCATTGCAGCGCCATAAAGCTGGTCGGCGTTGGTGTGGTTTAAGGCGCCGAGCATCAGGGCGTCACCGAAGTCTTCCAGCAGCAGGAAGCCTCGGGTCAGGTCTTCGTGGACGATGTCCGGCACAGCGATATCAAGGCTGCGCCAGTGATGGGCGATCGCCACGAAGGGGTGGCAGTCCTCATGCTCGGGCGGCGCATCCATCACAATATACGGCTGGGCCCCGGTGCCATGTGGGTTGCCGCTGACGCGGAAGTAGCGGCGGAAACTCGCGTCGCCGGATACTGGCTCGGGTGTCGCCTGGTCAAAACCGGGAAGGTCTCTGACCCACTGGGTGAGCATTGTCAGGCGGGTATCCATGGAATTGGCTGTTATCCTGGCTCAGAAGTTATCGGTGACCTGGCCGCAACGAACCTGCGGGCTCATGGCCGAAAGTTAGCAGATCAGTATAGAGGCGGTAAAACGGTTTTGCAGCAATGGTCGGTTTCCGTTAACAAAGGCCGGTTTCCGTTAACAAGGCAAAGGGCGCCGTGTAAACTAGGCCGCTGTTAAGTGTCTCCGACAGCCGCGAATCCATTCTGGACAGGAACCCGCTCACCGTGCCAGCCCCAACAAGGAAGCTGCGAATGCCAACGCCCCGCATGCGGCACCGTCTCGGGTTGCTGTTCGCGTCCGCTACGGGTTGCACAATGTTGGCACCAATGCCGGTGGTTTATGCCCAGGAAGCCGCCCCTTCGGCTGCCGAGATTGACTGGCGGCCGAAGTCTGACTTGCCGGAGGATGTCCGTCGTTCCCTGCCGGACTTCTGCGAGGGCGGCTATTTGCCTTCCGCAGTGCCGGGGACGGTTAAAGGCGGCGCTGGAGAGCCAGCAGCGAAACATGGCCAGGCGCCCCTACAGGCCAGTGGGCTCAATGCGCGGTATGAACTCGACAACGAACTGTTTCTGCGGGGAGACGTTCGTCTGCAGCAGCCGGGATTCCAGGTGACGGGCTCCGAGGCCCGCTACAACCAGGCAACCGGTGCGGTGGCCATAGAGGGGCCGCTGACCAGCCGCGGTGACGGCTTCCTGCTGACCGGAGAACGTGCGGACTACGACGTCAACAGCGGCCGGGTGGACATCAATACCGCGACCTTTCTCCTGCATGGCCCGGAAATGCGGGGTTCGGCCACTCAGCTTTCCCGCACGGCGGAAGACCAGGTACGAATTCGTGGCGGCTCTCTGACCACCTGCGCCCCGGACAACAACGATTGGTCCATCGTGGCGTCCGACATCCACCTGGACCAGGGCGAAGGTGTGGGCACCGCAAAGCACGTACGCCTTGAGATCAGTGATATCCCGGTGTTCTACTGGCCCTATGCCAGTTTCCCCATTGACGATCGCCGCAAGACAGGCTTTCTCTATCCGTCTTTTGGTACCTCCAACGCGGGTAGCGGCGCTTTCCTGTCGGTTCCCTACTACCTCAACCTGGCGCCACACTACGACGCGACGCTGACGCCCCAGTACATACATGGGCGTGGATTGTTTACCGAGGCGGAGGGGCGTTACCTCAGCAGTCTTGGGGAATCGGTGCTTCAGCTAGGCTACGCGGGCAACGACACCGAGTACGAGGAGGAGTTTCCCTCGCAAGGGGGTGAACGCTGGGGGCTTGATTTCAGTACCCAGGCGAGATTCGGATACGGCTGGACCGGCTACGGGGATTATTCCGTGGTTAGCGACGACGACTACCTCAGTGATCTCAACCGCAACCTGGAGATCAATCGCGCAACCCATCTGCGTCGCCGGGGTGGTATCCGCTATCGGGATTCCTCCCAGTATTTCGAAACCTATCTCAACGGCTACCAGACCCTCAGCGATTTCATTGCCGACGAGAACATTCCCTACTCGCAGTTACCAGAAGTATTGTACGGCGCCACCGTGGATGCGGGGCCGGCGGAACTGAATCTGGAAAGCCAGTACACGTATTTCTACCGCGATAATGATGACCTGACGGGGCTCGACCGGGCCAACGGCCAGCGCTTTCGCGCCATACCCGAGCTGGCATTGCCCATGCGGGCGCTCTGGGGCTATGCCAGACCTTCCGTCAGTGTCGATTACACACGCTATGAGCTGGAGGACTACACCACACGGGACCCTGGCTTTGATCGTACCGTTCCGGTCGCGGAGTGGGATTCCGGCCTGTATTTTGATCGCCAGTCCAGCCTGTTCGATATTCCCTATAACCAGAGCCTGGAGCCCCGGCTTTACTACGCCTGGGCTGATGCCGATGCTGACCAATCGTTCATTCCGGATTTCGACACCGCCATTCGCTCGTTCAGCTTCGACCAGTTGTTCCAACGCAATCGTTTCAGCGGCGGTGATCGGGTAGGTGATAGCAATCAATTGACCGTGGCACTAACCAGCCGCTTCAATGATCTGC
Organism: Marinobacter sp. UBA2688; assembly: GCF_002352785.1. Lineage (NCBI taxonomy): Bacteria > Pseudomonadati > Pseudomonadota > Gammaproteobacteria > Pseudomonadales > Marinobacteraceae > Marinobacter > Marinobacter sp. UBA2688. The sequence continues at coordinate 225,485 of NZ_DELU01000024.1, read as the reverse complement.
TCACTGGCGCTGAACGTGCCCGCTTCAGCATTGGCCAGGTTCACTATTACGATGACCGGGAAGTGACGCTCGATGGGGAGGGGGCCTCTGACGCCAGTGACTCCCCGCTGGCCGGTGAAATGGTTTTGCGACCGGTGGACGGCCTGGAAATTCGAACCTCCGGCCTGTGGGAGCCAGACACCAGTAAGACGCAGGAAGGTCGCAGTCAGCTGATTTTCCACTCCGATGATTACCGTTATCTGGCCAGCCTGGGGCACAGTTACCGGCGAGACGAATTCGAGCAGTCGGATATCGGGGGCGTTTTTCCTGTCACAGACCGTGTTAGTCTGATCGGCCGCTGGGTCTACGATTCCGAGCTTGATCGTACGGTCGGTTCACTGGCCGGGCTGGAATACAATAACTGTTGCTGGAGTGTGCAGCTGGTGCACCAGAATTACCTGACGGACGATGAACAGCTTGAGAGTCGCATGCTGTTTCAGATCCAGCTCAAGGGACTGGGCGGGAGCGGCGGATCGTCCAGCCAGATTTCCGAAGCCATCTATGGCTTTGACGAAAGGGAACGTCGCCGTTTCGGTGATCGCTGATGCCTGACAGTCAGGCTCGGGATGCCGGGGTGACAGGCAGTATTCTTCCATACTAGAGGTGACTATGAAGGCGAACCTTCGCCATTGCGCACAAATGATGCTGGCACTGATGGTTGTGATGGTATCCGCAACCGTACAGGCGGACCGTAAACTGCTTGATCAGGTGGTGGCAGTCGTCAACGACGACGTTATTCTTCAGTCCGAGCTCGAGGCACGGATCAACACCATCACCGGGCGGCTGCGCGCTCAGGGCACCGGATTGCCCCCAAGGGATATTCTGGAAGAACGGGTTCTGGAGCAGTTGATCAGCGAGTCCATCCAGTTACAGATGGCGGACAGGGCCGGAATGCGCATCAGCGACAACGAGCTCAATGAAACCCTGGCATCCATCGCCCAGCGCAACAATATGACGCTGGCCCAGTTCGAGCAACAACTGGTCCAGGAAGGCGTCACCTATCGCGAGGCCCGTGAGCAGATTCGCAACGAGATGATTACCAGCCGGGTACAGCAGCGCCAGGTTGGCAATCGCGTGCGGGTTACGGATCGGGAAGTTGAGAACTACCTTGCGGCAATGGAGGGTCAGGGCCGTAGCAATGCAGAGTATGAGCTTGCCCATATTCTCATTGAGGTGAACGATTTCAATGACGAGGACGAGGTCAGCGCTGCCCGCGAAAAGGTGGAGCAACTGCGTGAAGAAATTGCCGAGGGGCGGGACTTCCGCTCTGTTGCCGTTGCTGAATCCGATGCCAGCAATGCCCTCGACGGTGGCAACATGGGATGGCGTGCCGAGAACCAACTGCCGTCACTGGTGGCCGATGTGGTCCCGGATCTTGAAACCGGAACCGTCTCCCCGGTACTCAGGAACAGCAGTGGCTTCCACCTGGTGATGGTGATGGATCGCCGCGGCGGTGATAAAGCACAGTTCATCGAGCAGTCGAAAGTCCGTCACATCCTGGTACGCACCTCGGAAACCGTGTCGGAAGCCCAGGCGGAAGCAACCATTCGCGATCTCTATCAGCAAATCGATAATGGCGCCGATTTCGCCGTCATCGCCCGGGAGCACTCTGATGACCCGGTTTCCGGCTCTGACGGTGGTAACCTCGGATGGGTCAGCCCCGGACAGATGGTGCCGGAGTTCGAGCAGGCGATGATGGAAGCGGATGTGGGCGAGCTCAAGGGTCCGTTCCGCTCCCAGTTTGGCTGGCACATTCTGCAGGTGCAGGACCGTCGTCAGCAGGACATCAGCAGTGATGTACGGGAATCCGAGGCGCGGCAGGCCATCTACCGCCGCAAGTTTGATACCGAACTGCAGAACTGGCTGCGGGAGATCCGCGACGAGGCGTTTATTGAGTTCAAGAGCGGCTACGGAGCTGACAGCGAATCATGACACAGCCGGTCATCCTCGCACTGACAGCGGGCGAACCTGCGGGCATTGGCCCGGAGCTTTGCTTGCAACTGGCCCTGAAAAAACGCGGGCCCGGCATTGTGGTGGTGGCCAGCAAACCTCTGCTGGAGGCGAGGGCCCGACTGCTTGGGTTGAATGTAGAGCTGGAAGACTGGGCGCCGGGAGCACCAGCCACTGCTGAACCGGGCCGGCTCTCCGTGCTTTCCGTTGATGGATTGGCGTCCACTACGGCCGGCCAGCTGGATCCGGCGAATAGCGCCTATGTTCTGGAAACCCTGCGAGTAGCCGCCCAGGGCTGCCTTGATGGTACGTTCGATGGGATGGTGACGGCACCGGTTCACAAGGGCGTTATCAACAACGCCGGCATCGCCTTTAGTGGCCACACGGAGTTCCTGCAGGAGCTCTGTGGTGTTGAGCGTGTGGTGATGATGCTGGCCACGGACGAGTTAAGAGTGGCACTGGTGACCACCCATTTGCCCCTGAAGGACGTCTCTGCGGCGATTACGGCCGAGCGCCTGGCCCAGGTCACCCGTATTCTGGACAATGACCTGCGCAAGTTCTTCGGCCTTCAGCATCCCAGAATCCTGGTTGCAGGGCTTAACCCCCACGCTGGTGAAGGCGGACATCTGGGGCGGGAAGAAATCGACGTCATCGAGCCGACCCTGGACAAGCTGCGCCGGGAAGGCATCGACCTGACTGGCCCATTGCCGGCGGACACCCTGTTTACCCCTCATTGGCTCGATAACGCCGACGCGGTACTGGCCATGTACCATGACCAGGGCTTGCCGGTTCTCAAATTCCAGGGCTTCGGCCGGGCGGTCAATATCACCCTGGGCCTGCCCATTGTGCGGACCTCCGTCGACCACGGCACCGCCCTTGATCTGGCCGGCACGGGCAGGGCAGATGCCGGCAGCCTGGAAACGGCAATCCGGGTGGGTGAACGAATGGCAACTTCAGCGAAAGAGATCCTATCGAGTGAGTAGCAAACACGGCCATCAGGCCCGGAAACGCTTCGGTCAGAACTTTCTTCACGACCCCGGCGTGATTGAACGCATTATTCGCGCTATCCATCCCAAGCCGGACGATGCCCTTGTGGAAATCGGGCCTGGCCTGGGCGCTCTCACCGAGGAAATGCTTGCCGTTAACTCGAACCTCCAGGTGGTGGAGTTGGATCGGGACCTGATTCCGGTGCTCAGGACCAAATTCTTCAATTACCCCAACTTCCGCATTCATGAAGCGGATGCGTTGAAGTTTGATTTCGGCGAACTGGTTGCCGACAAGCCCCTGAGGATCATCGGCAACCTGCCGTACAATATTTCCACGCCATTGATTTTCCACTTGCTGGGGCATTCCGGCGTGGTGCAGGACATGCATTTCATGCTGCAGAAGGAAGTGGTTCAACGAATGGCGGCGGTGCCCGGAGACAACAACTACGGCCGGTTGGGGATCATGACCCAGTATTTCTGCCGGGTGCAGCCGTTGTTTGAAGTCGGCCCAGGCGCTTTCCGGCCAGCGCCGAAAGTGGATTCCGCCATCGTTCGGCTGGTGCCCCATAAGACGCTGCCGCATCCGGCAAAGGATTATAAGCTGCTGCAGGCGGTGGTGCGCACCGCCTTCAGTGCCCGGCGAAAAACCCTCCGAAAGGCGCTGGCCGGCATGGTTTCCGTGGATCAACTCAACAGCGTTGGCATCAACGATGGCCTGCGCCCGGAAAACCTTGGCCTGGCAGAGTATGTTGCGATTGCCGATTTGTTGGCCGACAGTAAACCTGAAAATTTCGGTGCTGATGAGGTAAGTCATGACTGATTACGCCATTGGCGATATCCAGGGCTGCTATGAACGTCTCCTGGATGTGCTCGCCAAGGTGGATTTCTCACCGTCGCGGGATCGGCTCTGGGTGGCCGGCGACCTGATCAACCGCGGCCCGTCTTCGCTGGAAACCCTGCGCTACGTTGAAAGCCTGGGTAGCTCTGCAGTGGTGGTGCTGGGCAATCACGACCTGCACCTGCTGGCGGTGGCCATGGGTGGCCATGCTCTGAGGAACAAGGACACGCTCGCCGATATACTCGAAGCGCCGGATCACCAACGGCTTTTCGATTGGCTCCGGCAGCAGAATCTCTGTGTTCATGATGAAGACCGCAATCTGGTGATGGTCCATGCCGGGCTGCCACACATCTGGTCTGTGGAAGAAGCGGTCGGCTACAGCCGGGAAGTGGAAGCGGTGATTCGCGGGCCCGAGGCCGAAAGCTACTTTGCAGATATGTACGGGAACTGGCCTGAACGCTGGCACCCGGACCTCAGTGGTATGGATCGGTGGCGGGTCATTACCAACTATTTCACCCGTATGCGGTTTATTGCCGAGGATGGCACCCTGGAACTCGCCGCCAAAGAGTCGGCCGCGTCGGCGCCGGATGGCTATGCACCCTGGTTTCGCTTCCCTCGCCAGGATGATGTGCGTGTGGTGTTCGGACATTGGGCAGCACTGGAAGGCCAGACTGAAAGCACCCGTTATTTCGGGCTGGATACCGGTTGTGTCTGGGGTGGAAAGCTTACCCTGATGAATCTTGATACCGGGGAAAAGATCCATTGTGACTGCTAGACAGATAGAACCCCTGCGCCCGGCACTGGTGTTGGGCGCGCTGTTTGCCCTGTTAGCGGTGATGGCAGGAGCCTTTGGTGCACACGGGTTGCGTGGTGTAATTGACGAGCGGGGGCTTGAAGTTTTCCAGACTGCCGTCACATATCAGATATACCACTCATTGGCGTTAATTCTTGTCGCGATACTCCCGGTTGCGGGTCTGTCGCGGCGTTTGCTCGGCGTTGCGGCCGGCTTTTTTGTTGCTGGAATCCTGTTGTTCAGTGGCAGCCTGTACCTCCTGGTGCTAACGGACCTTCGCTGGATGGGGCCGGTTACGCCGGTTGGAGGAATCGGCTTTATGGTGGGCTGGATATTGGTTCTGATGGCGGGATTCAGGCGTTAGAGACAGATGTTTAAGGCAGGTAACGTTATGCAGGTACAGGTCAACGGTGACGCCATGGAGCTTCCCGAAGAAGTCACTGTCGCGGTATTGATAGAGCGGATGGCATTGGTTGGCAAGCGATTCGCTGTGGAAGTCAACGAAGATATTGTTCCCCGCAGCCAGCACGCCACCTTCAGCCTCAGCGATGGCGACAGGGTAGAGGTGGTTCACGCTATTGGCGGCGGTTAATAACCGCCTTGCCATTCCTTTTCCACGATTCTTTTAATGAGTTCAGGTGTAAAGCATGAGTGACAGTTCTGAAAGACCGCTTCCCGAAGACAAGCCGCTTGAAATCGCCGGTCGGGTATACCAGTCCCGGTTGCTGGTAGGCACAGGTAAGTATCGGGACATGGCTGAAACCGGCCATGCGATTGAAGCCAGCGGTGCGGAGATTGTCACCTTTGCCGTGCGCCGTACCAATCTGGGCCAGAACCCGGATGAACCGAGTTTGTTGGACGTGGTATCCCCTGAGCGCTACACCATGCTGCCTAACACCGCTGGCTGTTACACCGCAAAAGATGCCGTGCGTACCTGCAAGCTCGCACGGGAGCTGCTGGATGGCCATGACCTGGTCAAGCTGGAAGTGCTGGGTGAGGAAAAAACCCTGTACCCGAACATGACCGAAACCCTGGTGGCCGCAGAGGAACTGATCCGCGATGGCTTCAAGGTGATGGTGTATTGCTCGGACGACCCGTTGCTGGCCAAGCGTCTTGAGGAAATGGGCTGTATCGCCATCATGCCGCTGGGCGCACCAATTGGTTCCGGCCTGGGTATCCAGAACCGCTACAACATCCGCCTGATCGTCGAGAACGCCAATGTACCGGTGTTGGTGGATGCCGGTGTAGGTACTGCTTCTGATGCAACCCTGGCAATGGAGTTGGGTTGCGATGGCGTGCTGATGAACACCGCCATCGCCCAGGCCCAGGACCCGATCCGCATGGCCAAGGCAATGCGCCTGGCTATTGAATCTGGCCGCGATGCCTATCTGGCGGGGCGTATGCCGAAGAAGCTTTATGCCAGCGCATCGTCGCCCCTTGATGGTACTTTCTTCTGATCAGGTCCAGAATTTCAACTGATGGTGCCAGTACAGGCGGGCGCATCCATTCGGGACACGCCGTGAATACGTCCCTGTAGGCTCGTAAAAAACATCCCTGTTTTTTACGGTCCCGAATGGATGCGCCCGCCTGCACCCAAATTCCGTAGATAAACAGAGCGCTGTAGTCCTGTTATGACAGAACAAAAAATCAGTCGCCGTGAAGCGATTCTTCATGCCCTCGTGGAGCTTCTGGAGAAAGATCCGGGAGCACGAATTACCACTGCTGGCCTGGCCAAGTCGGTGGGTGTCACCGAGGCGGCCTTGTATCGCCATTTCCCCAGTAAACGGAAAATGTTCGAGGCGCTGATCGAGTTTGCCGAGGAGGCGGTGTTTTCCCGTTGCCAGGTCATCCTGCAGGAACAGGAGGATGTTCGGGTTCGGCTACAGCAACTCGTGCATCTGGTGCTGGTGTTTGCCGAGCGCAATCCGGGGCTTTGCACGGTGCTGACCGGTGATGCCCTGATGGGGGAGAACGAAGCCCTGCGCAAGCGAGCGTCGCAGTTCTTCGAGCGCCTGGAAACCCAGGTACGCCAGGCACTCAAAGAAGGCGAGATTCGCCAGGGTTTGCGCCCGAGAACCAGTTCAGCTCGAGGCGCGGACTTTGTACTGGTGTTTATGGAGGGCCGGGTTCAGCGCTATGTCCGTTCCTCCTTTTCCCGATTACCCTCCAACGACTTTGAAGAGGCCTGGGGCCTGGTTTCAGAAGCGGTCTGGGGCGTTCAATCGTAGCCCGACGCCTTGCGCAGGATGTCACGAACCGACTCCCAGACCGCCGGGGCTGATATCAGGATATCCCGCCCCCACAGGTCCGCCGGATAACCCTCCGGCACCTCACTGAAATGTCCCGCCGTCGCACCCGCCTCCAGCGCAATCAACCGTGCAGCGGCAAAGTCCCATGGGCTGACGTTCTCGTAGTAGATGTCCAACCGCCCGCAGGCCACCCAGCAGATGTCCAGCGCCGCAGAACCGATACGGCGCAGATCCCGGCATTGATGAATCATCGCTTCCAACCGACTTATCAGGGGTTCAAGGCTGTCCTTGGTGTAGGGGAAGCCGGTCGCGAACAATGATTCCCTTGGCCGTGTCGCCCCACTGTGTTTGATGGGGTTGCCATTCAGGGTGGCACCGATGCCCCGCTTGGCACGGAAGGTTTCACCAGAAAACGGAGCGTGTACCACGCCTGCCTGCACCCGCCCCTTTTCCGCATAGGCGATGGAGACTGCCACCTGGGGGTGGCCGTAGGCGTAATTCACAGTGCCGTCGATGGGGTCGATGATCCACAGCGGAGTGTCCAGGTGTTCGGCCTGGCTCAAGTCCGGCATGGTTTCTTCGGAGAGGATGCGATGGTCGGGGAAGCGCTCGCGAATGGCGCCGGTGATCATCTCGTCGGCCATTACGTCGGCGTGGGTGACCAGCTCCGACTGCTGTTTGTAATCGGTACGAAGGGTGTTCTGTTCTCGTTCGTGCTTGATCAACTCACCGGCCTTCAGGGCCAGCTCTTCGGCGAATTCCGCAATGGCGGTAATGGCTTCCGGGTTAGACATGATGGCGCCCTCCGATCTGAAATGAGGGCGCCAGTCTATCATGACCCTGTTACAGGCCGGTGAGCCACTGCTCCATCTTGTCCATGGCTGTCACCAGTCGCGGACAGGCCTGTTTGACGAAATCGTCACTCAGTTCCTGTTCACCGTACTCTTTTCCGGCCAGCGCCAGAGCCTCAGCACCGTCAAAGTCCACAAACGCGAGACGTGCGGCAAGGTGGTCCGGGACAAAGCCGAAATCACTGGCCGGCAGGATGGCCACACCGGTATTTTCCAGTAGCGACTGACACAGAGCCTGACTGGTTTTGATGTCGCGACGGGCCAGTGCTTCGCGGAAGTTGGAAAAGTCCGGGAACAGGTAGAACGCACCCTCGGGCTTTTGCACCACGGCCCCCATATCCGTCAGGCGGCGATGGAGGTATTCGCCTACTACCTTGAGCACCCGGCGTGACTGCTTCAGGTACTCATCCAGGTCTTCGCCACCATTAAACGCAGCAATGGCCGCATGTTGGATCGGAGCGCTGGTTGCGGTGTAGGTTTCGCTGGCGATGATCGCCATGGCGTCCTGCAAAGGGCGCAGCTCGGGCGGAAAAATAAACGTGCCGAGGCGCCAGCCACCCGCGCCAGCCCACTTGCTCAGGCCAGTGCTGATAATGGTGCCTTCCGGGTAATAGCGGGCGATGGACTTGTGCCGTCCCTCAAAGTGCACTTCGCCGTATATTTCGTCCGACAGCAGGATCAGTTTGTACTTGCGAGCGACGTTGGCGATAGCCAGCAACTGGTCGTCTGTGTAGGTACAGCCCGTTGGGTTGGACGGATAGTTCATGATCAGGATACGTGGTCGTGACGGGTCGTCGCGGCAGATGATGTCCAACTCTTCCGCGGTCAGCTGCCAGTTGTTTTCCGCGTGTGTTGGCAACCAGTGTACTGAGCGGCCGATAATGCGTGCCTGCGGCGCGTAGGATACCCAGCTTGGGCGCGGGATCAGCAAGTCGCCATAGTAGGCGAGCTGCAGCATGAACAGCAGCTCCTTGGAGCCGGGGCCAATCAGTACGTCTTCCCAGGTGCAGCGCATGCGCTCACTGCGGTTGATGTAGCCCGAAATCGATTCCCGCAGGGCCTTAAGGCCCTTCACCGGAAGGTAGTCCTTTTCATGGGCATGCTCGCGCAGGGCATCGACCACACGGTCGGGCACCGGAAATGGCGACTGGCCGAGCCCCAGCTTGATAATGTCCCGGCCTTCGGCGCGAAGCTGATTACTGAGTTCGTTGATTCGGAGGGTGGCGGAGGGCTGGATGCCTCTGACGTTCAGGTTGATGGCGTAGCGGTGATCAGTCTGGATGTCCATGGTCCCGGTCTGTTGGTTGAGGGGTACAGCCCGCAGTATAGGAAACCTTTATGCGCCTGTGTGGTTTCGCAGATAGGTGATTGCCGCAGACGCTAGTCGGAATTGCGGGTTTTCAGCTCGGCCAGCACCTTGTTGAATTCGTCGCGGAGCGCCTCCCCCTTCGGATGCTGGCGGGAGAATGCCGCCCGAAACCCCCGCACTTCGCCAACGGTTTGTGGCATTGCGGATACATTTGCCAGCTCCGGACGGTCGGCGATGTGTTTGTCGATCAGATACCGGCAGACGGTTTCCTCGCAGATGAACAGGTCGATACGGCCAAAGGCAATCATTTTCAGCCCCGTGAGTTCCGGGGATTCCTGGCTGATCTGAACAACCCGGGCGTTGCCGGCGACCAGCCATTCCATGAACTCGGGGGCATAACTGTAGGACGCGGATAGCCCAATCCTCAGGCCGGCGAGATCATCCAGCTCCTGCCACTGAAGGCCCCGGTCGGAAAGGCTGAAAAATACATCCCGGGCCTCGCTGATGGGGTTGGTGAAGTAGTAGTGGCGGGCGCGGCTTGGCGAGTATGTCAGGGAGTAGATCAGGTCGGCGGTTCCAGCACGAGCGCTCGCTTCCGCCCGGGCCCAGGGTACAAGCCGGAAAACGGGGTCATAGCCCATCCTCGTCAGGACCTGGCGAAGGGTTTCCGTGTGGGTACCCTTCACCTCACCGTTATCCAGGTATTGGTAAGGCGGATAGATCGACGTGACAACCGTCATTGTGGGGCGGTCGGCATGGGCAATAACGGGAATGAGCACAGCGAGTAGAAGTGCCAGAAAACGTCCAGACATCAGTGCCTTGATCCAAGCAGATGAGAAAGTGTCGTGGCGCCAGTATAGCGATTACACCCTGCACCTGCACAGGTGGTGGAAGGGGCATGCATCAAAACTGTTAAACAGCGAACGGTCGATTCCGGTTTTCATCCGTATAGTATTCCGCACCGCAGTAACAATAACAGCCATTTTGCGGAGAAACCCATGGACACCAGAACGGCTGAAAACGCCGACTGTGCGCTACTGTCATCCGGAGACTGCCTTCCCCTGGCCCGCGTGCTGATCGTGGATGATCATCCATTTTTCCTGTTTGGAATTACGGCGATTCTTGAGCAGGAGCAGCTCGCCCGGGAGGTTGCAACGGTAGCCTCGGTCGCGGACGCGGTGGACGATCTCCGTTCGCGGCCGGAAACCTCTCTTGTCCTGCTGGACCTGACATTGCAAGGGGAGGCGGGCCTGTCGTTGTTTTCCGAGCTTGAACAGATCGGGCTGCCGATTGCCGTGGTGGTCATCTCCAGCCGCGAGGACGAGGCCTCAGTACGAGCGGCACGCTCTGCGGGCGCCGTGGGGTTTCTGCCCAAGTCTGCTGGCCGCCGCTCGCTGCTTCGAATGGTCCAGCGGGTCAGCATCGGCCAGTTGTTCTATCCGTCGTTGCCGTTTCCTTCCCTGAGCCCGGAGCACCTGACCCCGCGCCAACTGGAGGTTCTTACACTCTTGGCGGATGGGCTTCCCAACAAGCGGATTTGCCAGGCCCTCGACCTCACCGAGCACACGGTGAAGACTCACCTGAAAGCGATTTTCACCCATTTAGGTGTTCACAACCGGACCGAATGTGTCGCCGAGGCAAGAGCGCTGGGACTGCTCTGACGCGATCAGTCAGCAAGACGATCCAGTTGGGTAATCGCGGCTCGCAGTCTCATGGGTATCAGCGGTTTGTGCAGTACCCAGAGTCGGCGTTCAGAGTCGTAGCCCTGGGGAATCGTTGTATCAGCCGTCATCAGGATGCCACCGCGGACCGACTTGCGAGCGAAAAGCCGATCGTAGAGGGCATCGCCAGACATTTCCGGGAGGTGGACGTCACTGACCAGAATAGCGTTGGACGATGCGCCCCAACGGGTGATTGCCTGTTCCGCGCTGGCAACGCCTCTCACGCTGTAGCCCCAGGACGCCAGGGTTTCGCAGGTCCAGTGACGAGCCTCATCGTGATCCTCCACAACCACCAGTGAGGGTGAGTGAGCGGAAGGTGGAACAGCCGCTCCGGAAACGGACTCTGTTGTCTGTGGTGCGGGCGTTGCCGGCAGGAAAACCCGGAAACAGGCGCCTTGCCCTGGCGATGAACTGACGTTGCAATGTCCCTCCATCATGCCCGTCAGCTCATGGACAATGGCCAGCCCGAGCCCCAGGCCGGGGCAACTACGCTGGCGCTGACTGTTGCGAAAAAAGGGAGTGAAGATCTGCTTGAGGCTGCCGTCATCGATGCCCCGGCCATCATCCTGTACCTCGAAGCACAGCTTTCCGTTGTCCTGATGGGCTCGAAGATCAATGCGGGTGGCGTCGCTATGTTCCAGGGCATTCGTTACCAGGTTCTGGAGCACGCGGTGCAGCAACTGCGGGTCGGCAAACACCCCACTGCCGGTGGCGGGTTTATGGATGACTAGCTGCGCGCCCGGGCGTTGTACCTGCTCGCTAAACGTTTCAGATACCTGCCGTATGACCTGCCACGTACAAAGCCTGGTGGGCTCAGGGGAGATCATGCCCTCCTGGATGCGGGAGATATCCAGAACCGAGGCCAGCAGGTTGTTGAAATGGGTGACCGAGGATTTCAGTCGCGACACCAGCGACTGCTGTTCACCTGGCAGACCGTCAGCGGTGAGGTTTTCCAGAATCAGGCTGATGACATTCAGGGGTTGACGAAGGTCGTGGCTGGCGACAGTAATAAGTCGGGTCTTGCGGTGATTCTCCTGTTCGGCCTGTTGTTTGGAGGCGTTGAGCATCTGGCGATCCAAAAAGTGGGCTCTCTGACGGTGTTCACTGAGCCAGGACCCTACCATCCCGATGATGTTGGCAGTGCCTATGAAAAACCCGTTAATCATGAGTTGGTGAGCCTCTGAACCGGTGGCGTACTCCACCCAAAGATAGGCAATGATGACCAGCAGGGAGGCGCCGGAAACCGTGCGAAACGGGATGCCCATCACGAAGTAGCCAAACATCAGCATCAGCAGGATGCCTTCATAGGGCAGTGGGTGGTTCTCCAGGCGTGCAAGCCCAATAATGCCCACCACACTGAGGCCGCCAACCAGATAGGCGAGCGCATAGATCTTAACGAAATGATCGTCGCGAATGTCTCGATAGGACAGCCACCACACGCCGATGATGACCGGGCAGGTGACCATAAGCCGAACTGCGATGGTATCCCGTGCGATGGCCGCGGGCAGCATCAGGGAATCCAACAGGGTATATACCAGGAACAGCGTCAGCGCACTGGCGGAGACCAGCCGTGCGCGTGACCGTATGCCTTCGTCCCTGGCTTTGCGATAGTGGGCTTCCAGCGCAGGCTCAAACCGCAGCCGTCGAAACCCGTTGGCCCGTTGATCCCGAAGCTGGGAAAAATTCATCGAGGACTGTCCGGTTGTCGTTGTCGTTACCTCCAGTTTACGCCGGCCAGATAGTCAGGAATGGCATTGGAGCACACTATGGTGATTGTGACTCCAATACCCGCAGTCGGGCCCAGGTGCGGGTCTGTTCGGTATCAAAGTGCTGTTTCAGTAACCGGTTCTCCTGGGTCGTCCTGTCCTCTTCCGCCAACCCTGAGTTGTCCAGACTCGCCAGTGCCTGCTGGAACTGCTGGTATTGGCTGTCGAACTGCTCCCGTTCCTCCATGTAGGCGACCACTTCTCTGGCCTGGGCATCATCAACGCCCAGTTCCCGGAGTCTGCGTCCGGCCTCGGACGGTGAGTCGGCGTCGGATAACGCCTGTTGTCTTGCCCGGTGGTCCCCGCTTTCCTCAATCATGCGGGTTTCGGTGCGGCGGATGACCTCAGGAAGCTGCTGTCGATGCCATTCAGCCAGTGTGTTTTTTGCTTCGGCGGACAGGTCGGTGCGCTGCTGGATATCAAGGGTGGCGAGCGTATAGTCGCCGTAGGCCTCCTCCAGCCCGAAAAAGGCCTCGTGAGTGTCGGCGGAGAACATGCGCCGGCGCAGCTGTTTCATGTCGGCCAATGCACCCTTGAGCATTTCCAACTGGTAGGCGGGGTCGTGCTGCCGGGCGGGGTCAAGGCCCTGGTTCCCAAGTGCCAGTGAGGCATCCTTGTACGCCAGGTACCGGTTGAGCAGGGCCATGGCTTCGCGGGCGGCGCTTTCCGGCAGGCTCTGTTGGGCCAGGGTTCTGATCTGGTCCAGTGCCTGCTCGGCTGATACCTCACCAATGGTGTTCAGGAAGTAGTCGAAGAAGTCGCGGGTTTCCAGATCAACGATCAATTCGCCGTTGGCGTCGGCCCGTAAGTTGCCGTCGATATTGGTACCCGCGAGGGAGCTGGCAAACGGTTGGTCTCCCAGGCTATCGGGTGTCTGGTAGGGGATGGGCGTATCCTCGCCAACGGCAAGTGGCGCCTCGGTAATACCGGGTTCTGGTTGTTCTGAGGTCGTGGCGGGAGTGCTCGCCGCCTTTGTTATTGCTTCACCGCGTGGCTCGTCCGCCAACAGGAACCACACACAGGCAAACACCACCGGAACGGTCATGATCAGGGGAAGTAAAGCCTTCTTGTTCAGTCTGTCGCTATTGTTCATACCCATTATCCTGCCTTGGCAACTGTCGTCGCCGGGCACGCATCAGCGGGGCGCCCGGCGACGGTTCAGACTCGAAAGCGCGAGGGTTACAGCCCGCGATTTTTCAGGCGGTTGGCATGGCTGCGATAGAGCGAGACCGGATTGGTCCGCCACGAACGAGCGCCGAACAGGTGATTGATGGCGTCTACGTGGTTCATGTCGTAGTGGGTGCCGATGACGTTGCCCATCTTGGTGGAACATTCGCCGACCAAGCCATCATTGGGCTCGTTGCCGAAAGCCAGCGAGGTAACACCCAGGAACGGGTCGGTGATGTCGGTCCAGTTGGTCCAGACCGATGTGCCGGTCCAGGAGAAGAACTTGATCCGGTTGCCGTTGATCCACACGTCTTCATTGGTGCCCGCGCATGACCACCGGTTCACCCCTTTCCAGCCGAGGGCGTTGTTCAACTGCGTGGTGCCCGGTGTGGTCAGGGTTTCCAGAGCGGCAATACCATCCTGTGGGTTGTTGGAGCCAGACAGTGCGTTGACCAGATCGCCAAGCGCGTTGGCAATGGCGCCGGCTCCACCTTCGACATAGCTGCCGGGTGGAATGATTCCCCGCGCGACGTCCGCGACTTTTGAGCCTTTGTTGACGCCATTGATAGATGTTACCGAGGCAACTTTGTGGGGAATAAGCGAGGCGGTCACGCGGGAGGTGGGCGCGCCCTGGCTGTGGGCCATGATGTTGACCTTCGAATGCCCAAGCCCGTTGATGTAATTGGCGAGTTGCTGGCCACGCTGCTCGCTGCTGTTCACAAAGGACACACTGGCGGAATATACCCGGGCGCCGCTGCGCTCAAGGTTCCAGGGAACGTTGTGGAAGTAATTGATCAAGCCACCGATGGTGTTGAAACCGGTCACACCGTGGACCAGAACGATGGGATGCTTTGTTTTGGTATAGCTGGCATGGCTGAGTGTGGGTGCTGCAAGCACGGCACAGCTCATGATCACCGCGAAAGTGATGAGTTTACGCATGGTTGACTCCTGTTGTTTTTGTGAGAAAGCACACCCTGTGAGGGCCGCTTATTGTCGCCAATGCGTGGAGGATTATTTGCGATTGGGGCGGGAGTAAGAATCGCCCATTTGGGGGAGGTGATCTGTCGCGTCGACGGGGGGATGTGCCCGGAGGTTAGAGGTCCGGGCCGAAACGGTGGGGGTCCAGCTCCATATGGATGATGCGAGGGCCGAGCATGATGATTCTGCCGAGGTAGCGTTCCTCTCCGGTTGATGTGAATTCAAACAGGAAGCGGCGCCACACCCGGGTACGGCCGTTGTCGTCACGCTTGAACCATACGCCACGCAGGTACACGGCGTCGTCCAGCAGCATCACATCCATTTTCTTACAGTAGTTCCTGGCTGCCTGAAGCACAAAGTCCTTGATGGCCTTGGCCCGCCACCAGTACCAGGTGGCGAAGCCGGCTACAAACAGCCAGAAGAGCGTTCCGAGGGTCACTGGGCGTGAGCCGTATTCCCAGTGCTGCCATTTGCGTCGTCATCCGCCGTGGAGCCGTGGTGGTCACGGCCCAGGAGGATGTAGAACGCGGGCAACACGAAAATGGTGAACAGCGTACCGATGCCCAGGCCTGCACTGATGGTCAGGCCGATGGCGAACCGGCTTTCCGCGCCCGGGCCTACTGCAATCAACAGTGGAACCATGGCGAAGATCAGCGCCAGGGAGGTCATGACGATCGGGCGCAGACGGATGGCCGCCGCTTCCACGACTGCCTCGCGCTTGTTCAGGCCCTTGTCCACCTGCAGCTGGTTGGCAAACTCCACGATCAGTATCCCGTTCTTGGACACAACACCGATGAGGGTGATCAGGCCCACCTGCGTGTAGATGTTCATGGTGGCAAAGCCGAGCACAATGAAGGCCATGGCCCCAGCCACCGACATCGGTACTGATACAAGGATGATGAACGGGTCGCGCCAGCTTTCGAACTGGGCTGCCAGCACCAGGTAGATCACCAGCAATGACAGGAAGAAGGTAACCACCAATGCGCTACCCTGATTCGCGAACTGACGCGACTCCCCGGTGTAGTCGAACGAGAAACCCTGCGGGAAACTGTCTGCGGCGGCATTCTCCATGAAGGCCATGGCATCGCCCACTGTCACTCCCGGCGTCACAACGCCCTGCAGGGTCAATGAGTTCAACTGGTTGAACTGGGTGCGTTGTGACGGCTCCACGTCTTTCTGGAAGCTGATGACGCTTGATAGCGGAACCAGGCTGCCGCTGTCGGCACGAATGTAATAGTCATTGAGCGCCTGCTCGTCCAGGCGGAAATCCTGGTCGACCTGGGGAATGACCTGATAGGAGCGGCCCTGCATGTTGAAGCGGTTGATGTAGCCACCGCCCAGCATGCTGGACATGGCACGGCCAACGTCCTGCATCGACAGCCCAAGATCCGCCACCCGGTCACGGTCGACGTTGATGCGGGTAACCGGGCGGTCAAAGTCGATGGATTTCTGCAGGAACATGAAGTTACCGCTTTGCATGGCCTGTCCGAGCAGGTCATTGGCAACGTCATTCAGGCGCTCGTAGTCCTCGCCCGTGGTGATCACAAACTGGAATGGCAGGCCGCCACCGGAACCCGGAAGGGAAGGTCTGGGGAAAACGGCGGTCTGCAGGCCGGTGACGTTTTTCAGTTCCTGGTCAAGCTGTGGCTGAACCTCGAACTGGCTGATGTCACGCTCGGACCAGGGCTTCATCTTGAAGCCGCCGAACACGGCGTTGGGCCCGGTAATGCCGAGAATCATGAAATCCTCATGGTAGCCGGGTACCGTCGACATACGCTCCTGCACCTCATCTCCGTGTTCCTGGAGATAGTCGAGGGTGGACGTCTGGGGACCAAGCCCCTGATAGAACAGGATGCCCTGGTCTTCAGTGGGTGCCAGCTCGTTCTGGCTCATGGCCACCATGAAATAAATCGATCCCAGCACCACGATGGCGAAGAAAATCACCACGGACTTGGTGTCCATCAACGACGCAAGAGCACGTTTGTACCCATTGGCCAGGCCGCCGAAGGAGCGCTCCACGACCTGCTCGAACCGCCCTGGATTGCCGTGGGGCTTGAGGATCTTGCCGGACAGCATTGGCGACAGGGTCAGTGCCACGATGCCGGAAATAACGACGGTGCCGGCCAGGGTAAATGCGAACTCGGTGAACAGTGAGCCAACCAGTCCGCCCATGAAGCCGATTGGGGCATAGACCGCCACCAGGGTTGTGGTCATGGCGATGATCGGCGTTGCCATTTCGCGGGCACCGTTCAGGGCCGCGTTGAAGCGGGACTCGCCCTCTTCAATGTGGCGGTGGACGTTTTCCACCATGATGATCGCGTCGTCCACGACAAGACCGATGGCGAGTACCATCGACAGCAGTGTCAGCAGGTTCAGTGAGAAGCCCATCATCAGCATGAAAAAGGCGCCGCCAACCAGAGACAGAGGCACCGCCACGGACGGAACCACGGCTGCCCTGACTGAGCCCAGGCAGATGAAGACCACCACCAGAACGATAACCAGCGCCTCCAGCAGTGTCTGGATAACCTCTTTAATCGAACTGTCGATAAAGTCGGACGCATCGTAGGCCAGGCGGACATTCATGCCGGAAGGCAGTTGGCTTTCAATCCCCGGAAGTTCATCTTTGACCAGCTTTGCAACCGTCAACGGGTTAGCGCCGGGTGACAGTTCAATGGCTACGTAGGTTGCTGGCTGGCCCTTGTACAGGGCCAACTGATCGTAGGTCTCGGAGCCCAGTTCAACGCGGGCAATGTCCCGCAGGCGGATCAGTGAGCCGTCGGATTCCTTGACCACCAGATCCTTGAACTGCTCCGGATCACCGACGTCGGTGTCGCTGGTCATGCTGATCTTGGTGTATTTGCCCTTGGTGTTGCCTACCGCCGCCTGATAGTTGTTGCGCAGCAGTACATCCACCACTTCCTGAGGAGTCATATCGACAGCGGACAGACGCTCTGGGTCCAGCCAGACCCGTAAGGCGAACTGGCGACCCAACAGGTCGGCCTTGCCCACGCCGGACAACGCCTGCAGCTTGGGCTGCACCACCCGCGTCAGGTAGTCCGTGATCTGGGGTACCTCCAGCTCATCGCTGTAAAAGGCGATGTACATCAGCGCGGTGGAATCGCCGGTTGTGGAGGTTATTACCGGGTCCTGCGCATCGGCGGGCAGCACGTTGCGCTGACTGGCCACTTTTGCCTGAATCTCGGCCAGCGCTGCGTTGGCGTCGTAGTTCAGCACCATCTTGGCTTCAATGGTGGATTGCCCCTGGGAACTTGTGGACGTGAGGTAGTCGATGCCACTGGCTTCAGCGATGGCCTGCTGCAATGGTGTGGTGATGAACCCTTTTACCAGCTCAGAGCCAGCGCCGGGGTAGGCGGTTGTCACCGTGACGGTGGTGCTTTCAAGTTCCGGGTACTGACGGATTTCCATCTCCATCGCTGCCCGGGCCCCGAGCAGCAGGATCAGCAGGCTGACCACCGTCGCCAGGACGGGGCGCTGTATGAATATGTCGGTGAAACGCATTACTTGGACGCCTCCGCCGGCTGCTCATCTTCCTGGACTTCAACGCGCTGGCCAGCCCTCAATCTCAGCAGGCCCTTGGCGACGACCTGCTCACCTTCTTTCAGGCCTTCGAGCACCGCAACGCGACTGTTCCGGGTGTTGCCGGTCTGGACGGTGCGACGATTGACGACCAATTCACCGTCATCATTCTCTTCGACAACAAACACGAAATCGCCGTAGGTATTGTAGGAAATGGCGGTTCTCGGCACGGTGACAACCTCCTGATCCTGGGGTTGCCTGGTTGCGACCGTGGCGAACATGCCCGGGCGAAGCTGGTTCTCCTCGTTGCCAAGCGTGGCACGAATCCGGACGGTACGGGTTTGCGGATTAACCGACGTGTTGATGGCGCTGACCTGGCCGGCAAAATCACTGTCGGGGATGGCCGCAACGGTCGCCACTACGTCGTAGCCCTGTTGCACCATGGGCAGGTCTTTTTCCGAGAGGGTGTAATCCACGTAGATCGGATCGAGCATGTTGATTTCGACGATCGGCGTACCGGTACCAATGTATTCGCCCTGATCCACCAGACGGAGGCCAAGCTTGCCGTCAAAAGGCGCGCGGATGATTTTCTTGCTCAACTGGGCTTCGGCTTCATTGACCCTTGCCCGTGCTGCGTCGAAATTGGCCTTGGCTTCATCGTACTGGGATTGCGACACGGCGCGCTTGGGAAGCAGGTCGGACACCCGCTTGAACTCCTGCTCCGCGAGCTGTGCCTCGGCACGGCGTGTGCGCAATGCGGCTTCATCAATGGCGGCGTCCAGGCGGATCAGGATGTCGCCTTTTTTCACCGTATCACCTGACTCGAACGCGATGTTCTCAACCACACCGGGAACTTCGTTCGCCACTTCAATACCATTGATGGCTTCAACGCTGCCAACGGCTTTGATCTCAGGTGTCCACATCTCGGTGCTGGCCATGGTCGCGGAAATTTTCGCCGGCGGCTGTGGCTGGGAAAATTGTTCCTGCATCTGGCCGAACTGGTAGAACTTGTAACCAAAAATGCCGCCGAGCACGACACCGAGAAAGATGAGTACAATCAGGAAGCGGGAGGCAGTGCGCATAATTCAGGTCCTGGGTCGTATGTCCGTTACAGGTAATCGTGTTAGCTTTGCAGGCTCCTGATCCCGTAGGGATGGAGTTGCCCGGCTCGTCGGGGGCTGTGTTGGCAAGGACTCGTCAACAAACCGTAAAGAATAGCATCCTATACAAGCGAGAGGGTTGCTGTCACTGATTTGTCAGTGAAAATGCGTACAATTACTGCGCTCCAGGCGCCTTCGCCTGCCTTGTCCAGGCGGGTCCGGGAGCTCGTCCCGTTCACTAGGTTGCCAAACAAGAATGACAGATTTACGACTCGGTCATCTATAAGGATTGGCGAATGCAATGGATTCTTGGTATTGCACTGGCGGCAGCCGTATTTATTGTGCTGAAACAGTGGGGCGCGTTATCGCCGGAGAAGAAAAAGGCCGCCACCTGGAAAGTCGTGTTGGTGGCTGGCGCCGCGGTGCTTCTATTCATGGTGTTGACGGGGCGGGTGCATGTGCTGACCGCCGCAGTGGCCGCCCTATTACCACTACTGAGAAAACTGCCAGCCTTATTGAAGTTTGCCCCAACGGTCAGCCGCCTGTTCGGGCAGAACCGTCAGAGTGGGTTTGGTAATGACGACACCGCCACCCAGCATCAGCGCAGGCAACAGAGTGCCAGTTCCGGAAATATGTCTGTCAGCGAAGCCTGTGAGGTTCTGGGGGTTGCGCCAGACTGCACAGACGACGAGATTGTGCAGGCGCATCGACGTTTGATCCAGAAGCTCCATCCCGATCGAGGCGGCAACGATTACCTGGCCGCAAAGATCAACGAAGCCAAGAGTGTCTTGCTGAAACGCCGTGCCTGACCGGCCTTAAAGAACCTCAACCTTTACCTCGAAGGTCTGATTCTGACGGCGACTGTTCCCGGTTTGGTAGGTGATGCCGGACTGCTCACCTACTCGTTGTTGGCGCGTGCTGCCGAGTTCCACCCATTCACCGGGTTCTACCCGGCGTATGGTCATCACCGCCTCGGTGTCGTAGCCGGGCGGATTGCCCTTCGGGTCTTCCTCAAAAGAAACGATGTTCAATTCGACCGCCTGATCTGAAATCACTTGCGGGCTGACCAGGAAGCCGCTTCGGGTTTCGACCTGTCCCAGAAACGCCGCTGGATTACGGCCCCCGCGGATGGCGATCGGTACGGTGCGGACCTGGCCAGAGGCAATATGAGCGGATTGCCCATCCTGAACGATCAGCGTGCGTTCCTGATTCCGCCGTGTCGTGGTGACCTTGCGTTCTGCCTGTACGCTGACCTGGTTGTTGTTGACGGAAAACCCGCCGCCACCGGTTTTGGCATCCACGTTGTGTCGGGAACGAACCGTAATGCGCATCTGTGAGGGGGCGACGTCCATGGTCTCCACCAGCCTGCCGATTTCATCCAGCACCTCTGGTTCACCACGAACCACCATTTGCTGTCCGCGAGCGGTGATCGACACCTGGCCATCCGGATAAAGTTCGCGGATCTGTTGTGCCACACCCGCTGCGGAGCGCTGTGCCATCTGGTAAGTACGGGCCTCAGGCGCCGCTGCTATAGCGCCTGAAAAAAGCAGCAGGATCAGCAACAAAGAAAGCGTGGGCCGACAATTCATCGCTGTGTTCATGAGTGACTCCGGGACTGGTAGGGCCGCAATACCTGCAAAAAACCGAATTTACGGGTTGCAAAGCCGGAAACCGGGGATATATATTGGAAAGCATGAAGACGACACACGCGACCTGTCAATTGAATGTTCTGCAAGCTTTCGGTGAAAAATCGATCGCTGCGGTCGCTGCTGTGTTTTTTTGGTGGTTTGGTTATGGCTATTTTAGCCAGAGCCCGGGCCGCCCATAAGATCTTCATCGACCGAATAACGAGGAAGGCAGCCCGGCAGAAACCCAGGCTGCCACCGGACTCAAAAAGCCCCGACTGGTAGCCACCAGCCGGGGCTTTTTTGATTCTGACACAGGGAAACGGGAACACTGACCATGAACATGTCGCTGAACATCGAGACACTGAACGAGACCCAGCAGCCATCAGAGGCTGAGCCGGGAACCCGGGAAGTGCCGCTGCCGACACCTGCCGAACTGCGAGCCAGCCTGCCGGTTCCTGCTCACATTCAGGCGCGGATTCGCCAGCACCGGGATGCTGTTCGCCGGATACTCAACGGCGAGGACCCGAGAACGCTGGTGGTCGTTGGCCCCTGCTCCATCCACGACGAAGTGGCGGCACTGGAGTATGGCGAGAAGCTCAAAGCGCTGGCGGATGATGTCAGCGACCGTTTCCTGATTGTGATGCGTACCTACCTCGAAAAACCCCGAACCACCGTTGGCTGGAAAGGCCTGCTCTATGACCCGGAGCGCACTGGCAGCGGAAATCTCAACGAAGGCTTGCTGCGTTCCCGGCGCCTGCTGTTGAACCTGTCAGACATGGGCCTGCCATTGGCCACGGAAGCCCTGAGCCCGTTCGCCATGGATTACCTTGGTGACCTCGTTAGTTGGACCGCCATCGGTGCCCGCACCACTGAGTCCCAGGTTCACCGTGAAATGGTCAGCGGTCTGCCGATGCCGACCGGTTTCAAGAACGGCACCGACGGCAGCATTGGCGTTGCCATCAACGCCATGAAATCAGCGGCCCATCCCCATCACCGGTTCGGCATAGGCAGTCATGGCGCACCCGCGATGATTACCACCGAGGGCAACCCCGATACACACCTGGTATTACGGGGCGGGCGAGGTATTACAAACTACGATGCGGAGAGTGTCCGCGAGGCCGTGGATGCCTTGTCCAGCGCAGGTGTTTCTGCTTCGGTGATGGTCGATTGCAGTCATGATAACGCTCAAAAGCAATCATCGCGGCAACTGGAGATAGCGAAGGAAGTCATGTTCCAGAAGCGGTCGGGTAACCGAAATATTGTTGGATTGATGCTGGAAAGTTTTCTTGAAGAAGGGCGTCAAAATGACAGCGACGATTTAATTTACGGATGTTCCCTAACGGATCCCTGCATTGGCTGGAAGCAAACGGAAGAATTGCTCAGATCGATTTAACGGGAGATATCACCCAGTTCCGATGTGCCGGGCGGGTAGCCTTGGTCAGGACCGTGGAGCGCCAGGGATGGCGCGACCGAGCCCCACATGGACGTGCTTGTGGGCGTGTCCTGGCCAAGGCTACCCGCCTGGCTCAGGCAATCGGCTCTCAGTCCTGGCCGGGGTTAAGGGCCTCGCCCCCGTCCCCAGACACTGTTGAAAACAGCAACTGCCCCGCCAGTAACAACAGAACGCCCCCCATCAGCCGGTCAAGCCAATAGCCGAAACGGTTAAACCCCCTGCGGATCTGCGGCAGGGTGAAGAATACCGCCACGGCCATGAACCACAGGCCGGTGGCCACTGCCATATAGACGCCATAAGCCGTTTGAATCGCAATCGGCGTACCCGGGCTGATGATCACGGAAAAGAGTGATACGAAGAACAGCGTGGCTTTCGGGTTCAGGGTATTGGTCAGAAAACCCAGCCGATAGGCCGCGAAACCGCTTTGCCGACCACCGTTTGCCGTTTCGACATGAATGCCGCCGGCTTTCGAGCGCAGACACTGTATCGCGATCCAGGTGAGATAGAGGGCGCCAACCACTTTGAGAATGCTGAACAGCACCAGCGACTGCTGGATGATCAGGCCAATGCCCAGCAGGGAATACCCCACGTGAATCAGAATTCCCGTGCCAATGCCGAAGGCCGTCAGCAGGGCGTTGCGACGGCTTTGGCACAGCGCCTGGCGAAGCATCACGGCAAAGTCTGGCCCTGGGCTGGCTACGGCCAGGAAATGAACGAGGGCGACGGTGATGAATTCCGGCCAGTAGTTGTGCATACCTTTTATCTCCAGGAAAGCTCCGTTACAGGGCGCCAGTCTAGAAGGCGCGGTTGAAAAAGTCCCGCATCGAATGCTGCGACGTCTTTGGTTGGCAACTGAACGGTTTCCCGTATTCACTCCTATACTGAGGCAGAACCATGAAATTTGTAGGCGGTGAGGGGAGTTGTAGACGTGGAAAAACGCAAAGTGGATGTCGCTGTTATTGGCGCGGGTACCGCTGGCATGAGCGCCTATCGCGCTGCCCGAAAGCATACGGATAATATCGTTTTGATTGAAGGGGGTGCCTACGGTACCACCTGTGCCAGTGTCGGCTGTATGCCCAGCAAGCTGTTGATTGCGGCGGCCGACAGTGCCCATCAATTGCACAAGGCACCTACGTTTGGTGTTCATCCCGGTGACATCCGAATTGATGGCAAGGAGGTGATGGCGCGTGTCCGCAGGGAGCGGGACCGGTTCGTCAGCTTTGTGGTGGAGGCTGTAGAGGGGTTTCCCGAGGCTCACCGGCTTCGCGGCCAGGCCCGGTTCCTGTCGCCTCACCGAATTGTTGTCGGCGAGAAAGTGGAGGTGGAAGCCGCCCGTGTGGTCATTGCCACCGGTTCCCGGCCGAACATCCCCGGCTTTCTCAAGGACGCCAAGGACCGACTGGTGGTGAATGATGACATTTTCGAGTGGGACGACCTGCCTGGGTCCGTTGCCGTGTTCGGTCCCGGCATAATCGGCCTGGAACTGGGGCAGGCGCTCAGTCGGCTGGGGGTTCGGGTGCGGATGTTTGGTGTCAGCGGAAGTCTTGGGCCGCTTCAGGAGGAAGCGATTCGCAACTACGCGCTGAAAACATTCAATGAAGAA
Organism: Marinobacter sp. UBA2688; assembly: GCF_002352785.1. Classification (NCBI taxonomy): domain Bacteria; kingdom Pseudomonadati; phylum Pseudomonadota; class Gammaproteobacteria; order Pseudomonadales; family Marinobacteraceae; genus Marinobacter; species Marinobacter sp. UBA2688. The sequence goes on along the minus strand of NZ_DELU01000024.1, from coordinate 201,517 downwards.
TTTCCGTTGGATACCAGCGCCAAGGTCCGGTCGGTTGAGCGAACGGACGACGGCGTGCGTATTCGCTTTTCGGGAGCGGATCGCAGTGAAACCACGGAAACTTTCGACTATCTATTGGCAGCCACCGGGCGTCGCCCCAATGTCGACAGTCTGGATATACAGAACGCGGATATTGCCGAGGATGATCATGGCTCACCGCTGTTCGATCATTACACGCTTCAGTGCGGTGACAGTCATATCTTTATCGCTGGAGATGCCAACAATGAAGTGCCACTGCTCCATGAGGCGGCTGATGAGGGGCGAATAGCCGGCGATAACGCGGCTCGATACCCGGATGTGCGGGCGGGGCTGCGCCGGGTGCCATTGGGCATCGTGTTCACCGATCCACAGATCGCCACGGTGGGGATGACCCTCAACGAAGTCGATGAGCGTTGTAAGGGTGGTTATGCCGTTGGTGAGGTTTCTTTCGAAGGGCAGGGGCGCAGTCGCGTTATTGGCGCTAATAAGGGCTTGCTGCATGTCTACGGTGAGCGGGGCAGTGGGTTATTTCTGGGCGCGGAGATGTTTGGCCCCGCAGCCGAACACATCGGACACTTGCTGGCCTGGGCTCTGCAGAAGCGCATGACGGTGAGCGAGATGCTGACCATGCCGTTCTACCACCCGGTAATTGAGGAAGGAGTTCGTACGGCATTGCGTGACCTCAACCGCAAGCTGGATATTGGGCCACAACCGATTGAGCATTGCCTGGATTGCGGCCCGGGTGGTTAGAGTCTGGGAAATGGCCCTGATCAGAAACTCCGGGCAACCGGGATTGCCTCCGCACCAGAGACGCCCCTTGCAATCTGCTGCTTCCGCGCCCATATCTTTTCATGAAAGAAATAGGCCACCGTGTTAATCGCTGGTTCTACCATGGCAATCAGGCTGCCAATCAGTATGTCGCCGGTCAGCAGGTAAGCAACGGTAAAGGCCACGGTGAAGTGGGTAATGGCGAATGTGATGGTTTTCAGCAACGAGTTGTCACCCTTTGAACCATGGTCATGGAAAAACATCTTCAGGGCACTCATAGTCAGTCAGCTCCGCAAGTGCGATGGATATGGGTCCATTCAACAGCAATTGAGAATCGTTGTTAAATAAATAATATGCAGATTTTTGATAGCCCTTAGCTATTACTTGGTCTTGCCAAAGATTAGTAAGAGCTATCAAGAAGATTGGATAACTAAACTTTATCTATTCACGATTCCTGGTTAGATTAGCCACCAGTACATTCCGGTAACTGTCAAGGAGACACGTTATGAGCAAGAACTTTATTGGTCTGGACACTGAAAAGACCCAGAGCCTGGCGAACGCACTGAACGATCTGCTGTCCAACTACCAGATCTTCTACATGAACGTTCGTGGCTATCACTGGAACATCAAAGGTGACAACTTTTTCGAACTGCATGCCAAGTTTGAAGAGCTTTATGACGACCTGCTGTTGAAGATTGACGAGATAGCCGAGCGGGTGCTGACCCTCGGGCACAGGCCTGCACACGCCTACAGCACCTACATCGAAAAATCCGAGGTGCCTGAGCGAAAGGATGTGGCCGATGGTAAGGATGCTGTTGAAAACATCGTGGAGAGCTTCGCCAAGCTGATTGGTAAGCAGCGGGAGTTGCTTCACCTAGCTGGCGATGCGGACGACGAGGGCACCGTTGCGTTGATGAGCGACTACATCTCTCAGCAGGAAAAGACGGTATGGATGTACCGTAGCTACCTCGGCCAATAAAGCCCTTGAAGCTCTCAATCACTTGAGCAAGTGTTGATAATGGCGACCGCACGGTCGCCATTTTTTTGCTGATACCACCTTCCCTGAGCAGTTCTGACTTAAAAGTGACGCATTTCTGTCACCTCTTCTCCATAAAGTGTCGTGTACAACCACACGTGTAACGACAGAAGAAGAGGCAAACATGACATTCCAGAACTCACTCCTTACGGCAGCCATCCTCGCATCCACCCTGGGCCTGGCGGCCTGCGACGGTGATGACGGCGACGATGGCAGTACCGGTTCGCCCGGCACCAGCCAGACCCTGATTGAGCTGAATACCCTCGGCACCTATGCAAGTGGTGCTTTCGATGAAGGCGCAGCGGAAATCGTGGCTCACGATCCCGCCAACCAGCGTCTGTTTGTCATCAATGCCAACGATTCGACCGTGGACGTGCTGGACATCCAGGACCCGGAGATGCCGGTCAAGCTCAGCACCATTGATGCCACCGCCGAAGGTGCTTCTGCGAACAGCGTGGCGGTATACGGCGATCTCGTGGCCGTCGCCATTGAAGCCAACGTCAAGCAGGACAACGGCAAGGTGGTGTTCTATAACAGCACTGACCTGAACAAGGTGGGTGAAGTAGAGGCGGGCGCCCTGCCGGATATGCTGACGTTTACCCGCGATGGCCACAAGCTCCTGGTGGCCAACGAGGGCGAACCCAGTGATGACTACAGTGTTGACCCGGAGGGTTCCGTTAGCATTGTTGACCTGTCCAACGGCGTGGCTGCGGCGACGGTCACCACGGCCGGGTTCGCCAGCTTCAACGGTCAGCTGGCCGAACTTATGGAACAGGGCCTGAGAGTGTTCGGGCCGGGCGCCACTCTGGCACAGGATCTGGAGCCGGAATACATAGCGATCTCTATCGACGGTGAAAAAGCCTGGGTCGCGATGCAGGAGGCAAATGCCGTTGCCGAACTGGACATCGCGGCCGGGGAGATTACCGCCATTATTCCGTTGGGTTTCAAGGATCACAGCATCATCGGCAACGAATTGGATGCCAGCAACGACGACAGCGGCATCAACATTCGCAACTGGCCGGTGAAAGGCATTTACCATCCGGATGCCATGACCAGCTACGGTTTTAACGGAAAAACCTATTACATCACCGCCAACGAGGGTGATTCCCGGGATTACGACGGCTTCAGTGAGGAATTCCGCGTCGCCGACCTGACGCTGGATGCCATGGCCTTCCCGAACGCTGCCGAGTTGCAGGAAGACGCTAACCTGGGACGCCTGAACGTCACATCCACCCTGGGTTTTGGCAATTCCTGCGCGCCCAGCGATCCTGCCAACGTCATTCTCGTGGGCGGTGAGTATGACCGGAGCTATGTGGAGAATAACTGTGTCTACAGTGAGCTCTACGCCTACGGTGCGCGTTCGTTTTCAATCTGGTCGGAAACCGGCGAGCGGGTCTTCGACAGCGGCAGTGAATTCGAGCGCATTACCGCGAGCCTGATCCCGGACAATTTCAACAGCAATAATGACGAAAATGCGTTCGACAACCGCTCCGACGATAAGGGACCAGAGCCTGAGGCGGTCACCGTGGGTACCATTAATGGCCAGACCTTTGCCTTTATCGGCCTTGAACGGGTTGGGGGCATCATGGTCTATAACGTGACCAATCCGCAGAACCCGGAATTCGTCCAGTACCTCAATAACCGCGACTTCTCTGCCTCCCAGACCGATCTTGAGAGTGGAATGGCGGGTGATCTTGGGCCCGAGGGGCTTGCCTTTATCGCTGCTGGGGACAGCCCCAATGGCAAGCCAATGTTAGCGGTAGGCAACGAGGTGAGTGGCACGACCACTCTGTATGGTATCGATGTGATTGAACTGGCCGCTGACTGACCGTCGGCGTGATAAGGAGAACCGGACCGGGTACTGCCCGATCCGGTTCTATACGTTCTCTCAACCCTGGGAGACCGTCGCCAGTGGTGGCACCTGCTGATGCAGGAACCATTTTTCGGTGACCACCTTGCGGGTAAACCAGTGAGACCGCATCAGGGTACTGGCCAATGGCATTTTGACCCAGTCCGGCACTTGCCAGCCCTCATCCTGAGGCATGGCGCGATTACCAAAACGGCTGGCAATAGCTTCGCCGTAGGCCTGCAGTGCCTGGGCGGAATAATCCTCCTGGTCGCGAATAATGTCCGCCGCCATCAACGCAGACTCGATGGCAGGGCGAATACCTTCGCCGCTCTGGGTGTAGGCCAAGCCGGCGGAATCCCCGATCAACAGCAGGCCGTCATCGGCCAGTTGTCTTTCCGCGTGGGCGTATAGCAGGTAGGCATGACCTTTGAACTTGCCCGGTAAATCGGCCGGTATGCGTCCTTCGGATTTCATTTCCTCCACGAAGGCGTTGAGGTGCTCGGTCAGTTTGTGATTGTCTTCCCGGCCAAGGCCGATATTGAGGAAATTACCTTTTCGGAACACCCAGGCATAGCCCTTCAGGTCGCGGCAGAACCAGAGCTCGGGGGTGTCGCCACGAGCTTCGCACACCTCGGCCTGTTGAGGCGTCATCTCGAATTCCACCTCTTTGGCCGCCACTACGACTTCGTGGCTGCCGGGGCCGTCTCCCATCAGCTTCGCCACCGGGCAGAAATGGCCCCCGGCACCTACGATCAGGGGCGCCTCCCAGGTATCGTTGATCACCCAGTTGCCATCGCGACGAACAATGGACTTGACCGGTGTGTTCAGTTGCTTCGGCACGGCTGTCCTGTCCAGAAGAAACGCATCGAACTCGCAGCGTCGTATGCCGTAGCTGACAATCTCACCGTGGTCATTTTCCACCGCCGATTGCCCCATCATGCCTATACGGAACCGCCGGATGGGCTGAAGGGTTCGTCCGGTGCCGTAGTGGTTGATGTCGATATCGAGACTGTCCATCACCGCAGGAGTAACCCAGCCGGCGCAGGTCTTGTCCCGAGGAAAGTCCTGCTTATCGATTACCAGAATGCGTTTGCCGCTGTCCTGCAGTGCGTGGGCGAGGGTGGAGCCGGCAGGCCCGGCACCTACGATAATCAGGTCGTAGTAGTCCATGATTATGCCTCCGGAGCTGCGGGGGACGAATAGATGTCCTGGCGGTTTTGTGGCAGCTGGTTGTTCCCGCCATGGGTGAAGACCACCTGGAACAGTTGCAGTGACCCGGCGCGGAAGGCGGCTATGGAGCCGGCGAGGTACATTTCCCAGGCCCGGGCAAAGTGCCCGTCGTACATTTCTGTGACCTTGTCCATGTTGCTTCTGAACCGTTCCATCCAGTGGGTCAGCGTCTGTGCGTAGTGCAGTCTGAGATTTTCGACATCCAGCACCGAAAAGTCGCTGTGTTCGCAGATACCCATGAACTCAGAGATACTCGGTGGGTAAGCACCCGGAAAGATGCGTTTCTCGATCCAGGCGTTCATCAGCATGGGCCGGTTGCGGCCGATGCTGTGCAGTAACGCCAGGCCGTCCGGCTTCAGGGAACGACTGATAAGCTCCGACAGCGCCAGGTAATTGTCCTTGCCGACATGCTCCAGCATGCCGATGGACACAAAGGCGTCATATTGGCCGCTGATGTTGCGATAGTCGTCTTCAACGTACTCAATCAGGTGGTCCAGCTGCTGACGCCTGGCTTCTTCCCGAGCGTACGTCAGCTGTTCTTTCGAGATGTTGTAGGAATGTACCTTCACGCCGTAATTCCGGGCCATATAGCGCGCTAGACCACCCCAGCCACAGCCGGCTTCCACAACCGTCATGCCGGGTTTTAGTCGTAACTTGCGGCAAACGTGCTCCAGCTTGGCCAGTTGGGCCTGTTCCAGGGTCAAATCCGGCGTTTCGTAATAGGCGCAGGTGTACTGCATTTCGGCATGATCCAGCCAGAGCCGGTAAAACTCGTTGCCCAGATCGTAGTGGTGGTGAATGTTCTCCCGGGCTTCAGAAACGCCAGTAGAGCGGGGGTTGTGGTTGCGCCACAGGGCTTCCAGCCATTTGGGCCATTTCTGCCTGGCGTTGTGAATTGAGCGGTAAAGTGTCTCCATCAGCTCCGAAAGATCGCCATCTACCTGCAGCCTGCCCGCACTGTATAGATCCCCAAACGCCAGGTTGGGGTTGGTGACCAGCGTAAACAGCGCCTTGGGGTCTGTCAGTTTGAGCGTAAAACGGGCATGGCCTTCTTCGGGGTCAATGAATTCATTGTTCCACAGCTGGAACCGTAGCGGTGGTGACCCGGCCATGCGCATCAGCTTGGCGATCAGCCAGCGTTCATAACTGTGAGGCTCACGGTCCGCCTGCTGCTCTTCCAGGGGCAACGTCAGGACGTGAGGCCTGTCCTCCGGTCGGTCGTTGGTGGGCGCTGGGGGCTTCCGGGCGGTGCTTTGGCTCATGGATACATATCTCCCTTTTTCAGCTGGTTAATCACGGACTGAAGTCGGCGGGCTTGGCCGACAGTGATTCAGCATCAGGGCGTGTCCCGATATCACAACTGAGAATCGCCTGCTTCGTCTTTAGTATAGAAAACAAGCGTGTTTTGTCATATCCCCCCACACACCAAAGAATGGAGGGTTGCTATTGGGGCAATAGGTAAAAGGGGTAAAAGCGGGAATGGCGGGCGAAAAAACCGGGGCTGCACGGCCCCGGCTTGTTGGTGTGCTGTCGACTGGCGCCGACGTCAGTAGGTCGAACTCATGCCAAACCATTCCGGGAAAATCACGATCATCACCAGCACCAGTACCTGCATCAGGATAAACGGTAGTACCCCTTTGTAGATATCGATGGTCTGTACACCGGGTGGTGATACGCCTTTGAGATAGAACAGACTGAACCCGAATGGGGGCGTCAGGAAACTGGTTTGCAGGTTCATGGCAATCAGAATCGCGAACCACAGCATGTTGATGCCCATGGCTTCCGCCACTGGTGCCAGGATCGGAACGATGATGAACGAAATTTCCACGAAGTCGATGAAGAAGCCCAGCACCAGGATGACCAGCATGGCCAGGATGATGAAACCCCATTTTTCGCCGGGAAGCTGCAGTAGCCATTCTTCCAGCAGGTAATCGCCACCGGTGTAGCTGAACACCATCGAGAATGCGGTTGCACCGACGAGGATGGCGAACACCATGGCAGTGACCTTCACCGTGTCCTTTGAGGCATCCCACACCATCTTGAAGGAGAACTGGCGGTAAATGATGGCCAGCACCACGGCGCCGACACCACCGAGCGCCGAAGATTCCGTGGGGGTGGCAATACCGGCAAAGATGGAGCCCAGTACGACGATGATCAACGCCAGCGGCGGGATAATCGCCAGCAGCGCTGCACGGATTTCCTTGCCCCGTGACAGTCCGCTGTCATCCGGCATGGCGGGGCCGGTTTCAGGCTTGAAGCGGGTGAGAACAAGGATGTAGATGATGTACAGACCGACCAGCACCACACCTGGGATAACGGCTGCCCTGAAGAGGTCGCCAACCGGGAGCCCGAGCACGTCGCCAAGGATAATCAGGATAATCGAAGGCGGTACGATCTGGCCCAGTGTGCCGGACGCACAGATAGTGCCCGTTGCAAGCCGCTTGTCGTAGTTATGGGCCAGCATCACGGGGAGAGAGATCAGACCCATGGCTACCACACTGGCACCGACGACGCCCGTTGATGCGGCGAGCAGGGCACCTACCAGGATGGTGGAAATGGCCAGGCCCCCTGGCAATCCACCGAACAGGCGGCCCATGGAGGTCAGCAATTGCTCGGCCAGCCGCGTGCGTTGCAGGACCACACCCATGAAGATGAACAATGGCACCGCCATCAGCACCGTGTTCTGCATGACGCTCATAATGCGATAAGGCATGAAAGCAAACAGATCCATGCCTTCGGCATAGATCCCGAAAAACAGGGCAACGCCGCCAAAGGTAAAGGCAACCGGGAAGCCCAGCATCAGCAGGAGGAGGGCGGCTCCGAACATAATCATACCGATCATGCGAGACCCTCCGCGCCGTGCTTGGGCTCATAGGTCTTGTCGCCGGAGATAACCCGTATTGCGAAGGTCACCATGTTGAACCCGGCGATACCGGTAAACACCGCGGAAATCGGGATCACGCTCTTGATCACCCAGCGATGGGGTAGCCCACCCGGGTCGCCGCTGCCTTCGCCCATGCTGTAGGACTCAACGGCAAAATCGTAACCGTAGTTCCAGATCAGGTAGGCAAAGGGGATGACAAAGATAACAGCACCAACGATGTTGACCCAGGCCTTGGTCTTGTCACGCCAGCGGGTGTAGAAAACGTCTACGCGAACATGGCCGTCCGTGCGCAATGCGTAGGGGATGCCCAGCAGGAACACCACGGAATAGAGATGCCACTCCATTTCCTGCATACCGATCGAAACTTCATTGAAAGCGTAGCGGGCTACTACGTCGTAGAAGACGTTACCGGCCATCAGAATCATTGCGGCACAGGCCACCCAGCCGCAAAAAATGGACAGGGTGGCCAGGCCCTCGTCCAGCTTGATAATCCAACGCATTGATTGTCCTCCGCCAGCGAGCCGGCGATTTTTCAATTGCTATAAACGACAAAACCGGGATCACTGCTAGAGCGATCCCGGCTCAGTTACTGCCGATATGTTACTCGACTTCTGCCATCGTGTTTAGGTAGGCCCGCTCGGAAATGTCCGTGTAGGCCCGGCTCTTCTCAAGATATTCCTGTTGGGATTTTACAATCTTTGCGGCTTGCTCATTGTTCGCTGCCGCTTCTTTCAGGAGTTTCTCGTTGGCCTCGTGCATGGCCTGGAAGATTTCCTCAGGGAATTTCTTGATCTGTACGTTCGGGTACTCTTCCTTGATGTTGGCCCAGGCTTCTGCGTTTGCGTGCTGAGAGTGAACCAGCATGTCGTAGGAGGCTGTGCGCATAGCGACGCGCATGATTTCACGAAGGTCGGCTGGCAGTTTTTCCCATACCTTCTTGTTCACCAGGAACTGCAGCTCCGTGGCGGGCTCGTGCCAGCCAGTGTAGTAATAGTCTGCAATTTGCTGGAAACCGAGACGCAGATCCAGGGAAGGACCAACCCACTCAACCGCGTCAATGGTGTTGCGTTCCAGGGCTGTGTAAAGCTCGCCCGGTGGGATGTTGGTCGGATTAACGCCTACTTCTGCAAACACCTCACCGGCGAAGCCAGGAATACGCATCTTCAGGCCCTGCAGGTCTTCGAGAGTGTTGATTTCCTTGCGAAACCAGCCGCCCATTTGAACGCCGGTGTTGCCACCCGGGAACGACAGCATGTTGTGGGGTTCGTAAACCTCCTGCATCAGTTCCATACCACCGCCGTGGTAGAACCAGGCGTATTGTTCCATCGCGTTCATGCCGAAAGGCATGCTTGTGAAGAACAGGGTGTTGGGTACTTTGCCTTTCCAGTAGTAGGACGCGGAATGACCCATGTCGTACTGGCCGGCCTTGACCATATCAAAGACACCGAAGGGCGCTTTGTGCTTGTTTGACGAGTCGATGCGGACCTTCAGGCGGCCGTCGGACATCTTTTCGACAGTTTCAGCGAACCGTTTGGTGGTGTCACCGAAAATCGGGAAGTTGGGCCCCCAGGTCTCGGCCAGGCGCAGGGTAAACGTGTCTTGAGCGAGGGCTTGTGTGGAAGCAAAGGTAGTTGCTACAGCCAGCACAGCCGCGGATAGAACAGAACGGATCTTCATTGCTCTTCTAGCCTCTTTTGTCGTTATTGTGTTGAGAGCCTCTCCCTCTGTCTGGGAAAGTAACTCCTAATTCTAGTTCAAGTTATCAACAAACGTTAAGAAACGGAACGAAAAACCCGCCTCTGTACGACCTAGGTCTTACGACTTTCTCCCGCTGGTCAGCATGAGGTAATGTTTCCGGTCTAGAACAATCCGATCTGCTCACCCGCAGGACGCCTGAAGAGGTCGCTTCTAAGGGGCTCTGCCTGATGAAGGTTCAGGCCCAGTTGCCTTGCGCGCTTTGCGAAGCGCTGGCGGACAAGATCTGCGTAGGGGCCCGTTCCTGTCATTCTGCGCCCGAACTGGGCATCGTAACTTTTGCCACCCCGCAAATCGCGCATGCGATTCATCACATGACTGGCCCGGTCTGGAAAGTGCCGCTGCAACCAGTCCTGGAACAGCTCATCCAGTTCCAGCGGCAGGCGAAGCATGATCCAGCTTGCCCGTTCCGCACCTGCCTCTGCTGCGACCCCCAGAATGCTCTCAATTTCATGATCGTTGATGAACGGGATAACCGGCCCCAGGATGATGCCCGTTGGTACGCCGGCAGCGGCCAGCTCACGGATGACTTTCAGGCGTGTCGCCGGCGCTGCAGTGCGAGGTTCCATCTGGCGCTTCAGGGTATTGTCCAGGGTGGTTAAGCTGACCCGAACGGAACACAGGCCCTGATGTGCCAGTTCTGACAGCAGGTCCAGGTCCCTCAGAATCAGTGCCCCCTTGGTGATAATGGACACCGGATGGCGATACTCGACCAACACCTTGAGGACGTCGCGGGTAATTTCCCGGTGCTTCTCAACCGGCTGATAGGCATCGGTGTTCACGCCAAGGGCAATTGGCGACACACGGTAGCCGGGTTTATCGAGCTCCCTTCGAAGCTGTTCCGCAGCATTGGGTTTGGCGATCAGCCGGGTTTCGAAGTCCAGCCCCGGCGACATGTCCCAGTACGCATGGGTAGGCCGGGCAAAGCAGTATATGCACGCATGCTCGCAACCTCGGTACGGATTTATGGACTGGTCGAACGGCACATCCGGCGACTGGTTCCGGCTGATAATCGTACGCACCTGTTCATCCACCACTTCGGTTGCCAGTGAGTCCGGGCAGGTATCGTCAGCGGGGTCCTGATACCAGCCATCATCGTATTGGCGGTCCGTCACTATGGGCTGGAAGCGGTTCTGTGGGTTGAGGGGTGTCGCGCGAGTCTTCATGGGGGAAACTCCCGATACTGTTTATATATACAGTACTATCGGTGACTCGCGATTTCCAGTTTTCATGTACAGAGAGTGGAAGAATTCAGACATCATCCATCATGCCAATCTGCCTCGCGAGCCTCATGGCTTCGTTCTCCTCCATGGCGCGTAGGGATTCAGCGAGTTCTTTCGCTTCCGGAATCTCTGCCTTGCCGGCCAGGCTGTCATACAGGTCGATCAGTTGGTCATGGAAGTCGAACACCTCGCGGACAATGCTGTCGAAGTCGAGACTGGCGTAATGATCATCGCAGGTGCGGTGGGTTTTGATGGCCTTGTGTTCGTCGTTCAGGTAGTCGTAGAGTCTTGTTTTCAGGGCTCGTGAATCGGCCTGTTTCTCGAACTCCGCCGTGATGCGCTCCAGTTCGGCCTCATGGTCCGACAGATACGTCAGCAGTGCCCGGGCTCGCTCCTCCTTGTTTTTTGTTGAGCACTCCGACAAACATCGGGACAGGTGGGCGTGGAGCTCGCGAGCCCACTCAATCAGGTCTTCAAAGCTTTTAATGTCCATTTGCCAGGCTCCTTATCCACATGGGTAATCGGAGAGCGGATGTGAATCGCCACTGCTCATTACTACTCATCACTACATCATCAGTACGAGAAGTCTAGCCGACATTGCTAAACTTGTCCGGTGACCCCCACGGCCTGATGAGATACCCTCTGGACGGTAAACCATCTGTGTACTCGCGAAATGGAAACGCCAATGGCAGAGCAACCCCCACTGGGAATCATCGAAGGCTTCTATGGCCCGTTGTGGAGCTGGGAAGAGCGTCGGCAGCTGGTTGCGGCACTGGCTCCCCATGGTTATCGGAACTATTGGTACGCACCCAAGGCGGATGCTTTTCTCAGGCGCCGGTGGAACGAGCCGCATCCGCAAGCGGAGGCCGATGAGCTGGCTGATTTCGCCCGGTTTTGTGGCAGTCACGGAGTCCGGTTCGGCATTGGCCTGAGCCCGTTCGAGGTGTTCAACAATTTCGATGGCTCGGCGAAAACCGCGCTGACGCAAAAACTGGCAGCGTTTGATCAGTTGGGTATCACCGATCTGGCGATCCTGTTTGATGACATGAAAAGCGATACACCGGAACTGGCGGCCAGACAGGCGGACATCATTCACTGGGTGGCAGAACGCAGTACAGCGGACCAACTGACCGTCTGCCCCAGCTACTACTCCGATGATCCGGTGCTGGACCGGGTGTTTGGTCCTCGTCCCGAGCATTACCTGGAAGATCTAGGCAAGGCACTGGACCCGTCCGTGCAGGTGTTCTGGACGGGCGAGGAGGTGTGTTCGCGGGAGATATCGCCGGGCCACCTGCAGCGTGTTTCAGAAGCGCTGGGGCGCAAGCCGGTGCTGTGGGATAACTACCCGGTGAACGACGGTGACCGTATGTCCCGGCATCTGCACCTGCGGGCATTTACCGGCCGGCCGGCGGCCAACGGCCCGTATCTCTCGGGCCACGCCATTAATCCCGCGTTACAGCCAACGCTCACTACGATTCCGGCCATCACTCTGGCCCGTAGCTACGAACAGGGGCCCGGCTACCAGTATGGCAAGGCCTTCCAACTGGCCGCCGAGGAAGTGTTGGGCAAAGAGTTGGCGCAGCAGGTACAGGCCGATCTGCTCCTGTTGCAGGATGCCGGCTTGCATAGGCTCAGTACCGAACGCCATCAGGCGCTGACGGAATGTTATGGCCGCTTTGATCACCCGGCCGCCAGCGAGATCCTGCATTGGCTGGCCGGCCGCTATCAGGTTACCGATGAAATGGTGCAGACCCAGTAGCCGGTGGCGACTGTCTATTTAAGATAGTACTCCACGGTGGTCACCACCCGGACGGTTTTAATCGGCTGTTGGCCTTCGCTGACGCCTGGTGCCTGGTCTCGGGCCAGGATCTGGAACACGCCCTGATTGGCGCGGCGCAGGTTCCCCAATTCAGTTTTTGCATCCCTGGCAAACTGTGCGGCGGCCTCGCGGGCGGCGGCGGTGGCCTCGGCAATCATCTCGGGTTTGATGTCGTTCAACCGGTTAAACAGGTAAGTCGGCCCGCCTGGGCCATAATCGGATGACAGAATGACGCCGGAATCCACCAGTTCACTGACAGACTGCGCGGCCTGGCGAATGCGATCGATGTCGTCGCTGCGAACCATCAGGGTCTGGTTGATGATGAACTTCTGGCCGTTGCTTTCCTGGTAGGGATTGGCGCGGGTGTCCGTAACGTCCAGGCGTTGCAGTTCCACTGCGTCTGTGTCGATGGCTTGCAGCTTGAGGAAGGCCATAATGGCTTCGCGGCTGCTGCGGGCCTTCTCGCGGGCTTCGTCCAGGCTGTTGCCGGTAGCGACGAAACGCAGGGGCCAGAGTGCGAGGTCCGCCTGCACCTCCCGTTCCGCAACGCCCTTGACGGTGACGAAACGGTCTCCGGTGCGTAGCCCGGTCAGGCCGTTGGCGATGAGTGACGCGGAAACAACGGCGGCAATCGCCAGGATCAGGGTAGACAGAATTTTCATCACGGCGTCCTTGTGCGTGGATCTGGCGGATACCATCGCCGCAAATACCGGGGGCGTCAAGCGCCCCCGGAGGGGAGGTCTGCTAAGAGGAGGCGGTTGCCACCTCGGCCTTGCCGGTCTTGATCATGGCGTAGCCAAACCCGATTATCAGCGAACCGATGGCAATGGCGGCCACATAGGGCAGTACTGTGCTTACCGCGTTGGGAATGGCGAGCACGAACAGACCGCCATGGGGTGCCATGAGCTTGACAGTGAACAGCATGGACAGGGCGCCCGTGATGGCGCCCCCTACCATGCACACCGGAATCACGCGCAGTGGGTCTTTGGCCATGAAGGGGATCGCACCTTCGGAGATAAAGCACAGCCCCAGTACGAAGGAGGCCCGCCCGGCCTGCCGTTCGGCCTCTGCAAACTTGGCGCGGGCAATAAAGCTCGCCACACCCATGCCGATGGCGGGCACCATGCCCGCGGCCATGATCGCCGCCATGGGGGCCGAACCACCACTGCCTTCCGAGAGTAAACCGACACCGAAGGTATAGGCGGCCTTGTTCACCGGACCGCCCAGGTCAAAGCACATCATGGCTCCGAGAATACCGCCCAGCAGGATGGCGTTGGTGGTGCCCATCCCTTCCAGGAAGTTGGTCAGCCCATCCATCAGGGCGGCGGCGGGTTCGCCGATCACGTAGATCATGGCCAGGCCGGTGACCAGGCTGGCCAGCAACGGAATGATAAGGATGGGTTTGAGGGATTCGATGCTCTCGGGCATTGGCAGCTTCTGGCTGATGAAACGGGCGACGTAGCCCGCCAGGAAGCCCGCGATGATGCCGCCCAGGAAGCCTGCGCCAAGGGTGCTGGCCAGGTAGCCGCCAATCATTCCCGGCGCCAGGCCCGGCCGGTCGGCGATGGACCAGGCGATATAGCCGGCCAACAGGGGAATCATCAACTGGAAGGCGGTGCCGCCGCCGATCTGCATCAACGCGGCTGCCAGGGTGCCCTCCTCTTCAAACGCGTCAATGCCGAACACGAATGACAGGGCGATCAGCAGGCCGCCGGCTACCACCATGGGCAGCATGAAGGATACGCCCGTCAGCAAATGCTTGTAGGGGCCGCGTTTCTCGCCACCACCTCCTGAGGTCGCTTTTTTCTGGCCTTCCTCGACAGAGGCATTGGTCATGGCGTCATCAATGGTGGGCCCCGGTTTTTTCAGGGCGCTGCCGGTGGACGTGCGCCAAAGCCGCTTGCCGGCAAAACGGCTGGGGTCGACTTCGATATCACAGGCCAGGATCACCAGATCCGCCGCCTCGATTTCCTCGGCGGTCAGCGGATCCTGGGCACCCACGGAGCCCTGGGTTTCCACGCGGATCTGATGGCCAGCCGCGGTCGCGGCGGCGGTCAGGGCTTCTGCCGCCATAAAAGTGTGGGCGACACCGGTGGGGCAGGCGGTGACGGCGACAATGCGTTTGCCTGCGTTACCTGAGGTGGCAGGCTCGGGCTGTGAAGCCTCTGTTGGTTGATAGGGCTCGGCCTGCTTTTCGGCCTGGTCCAGAATCGACGCGGGATCGGGCAGGGCGGCCGTTACCGGGACCTGATAGAGGCGTTTGCCGGCGTAGGCGTTCAGGTCCGTTGGTGTTCCTGTTGCGGCAACGACCAGGTCCGCCGAGGCGATGACATCCTCGGGCAGGGACGACAGTGGTTGCTGCGGGCTGCGAATGTCTGTTCTGGCTTCCCAGCCCTTTTGCTGCGCGGCCCTTTCCAGGGCCCGGGCCGCCAGGAAGCTGGTGGCCACGCCCTGAGGGCAGGCGGTTACAATGATCAGTTTCATGATGGCATCTCCCCATTGTTGTTGTGCCCGGGCCAGGGGGTAAAGAGAGTGACGCGGGTTTGCTGAATCAGTTGGATAAAGTCGTCGGCCATTGGATCGCCAACGCCAATGTGTCGAACGCACTCGGCCGACAGCGCGGTGGCGGTTGACAGCACCTGTTCCGGGTGATGACGTTCGAGCAAGCCGTGAATCATTCCGGCCAGCAAAGTGTCGCCGGCGCAGACCGTGCTCGTGGCGGTCACGGGCGGTGGCAACGCTTGCCAGTTGCCCTTCGGCGACAGCCAGAGCACGCCTTTCTCGCCCATGGAAATCACCACATTGGCGATGCCGGTGGCCTGAAGTGAGCGGCCTGCCTCGGCGATGGCGTCCAGGCTCTCCAAAGGGTGCCCGGCCCATTCGGCCAGCTCTTCCGTATTGGGCTTGATGCCGTCTGGCAGCGCCTTAAGCCCGGCTGTGAGGCCTGCGCCGCTGGTATCCAGCCACACCGGGATGTCTGCTTCGCGAGCCAGGGTGACCAGTTCCGCCAGTGCCTCGGGCGGAAAGCCGCCGGGCAGGCTGCCAGCAATGGCAACGGCATCGAACCTGTTCTTCAAGTTACCCAGGCGTGCCTTTAATCGGTCCAGGGCATCCGCGGGTACGTCAAATCCGGGCCCGTTCAGATCGGTCACACGACCATCGCCCTCGGCAATTTTCACGTTGATGCGATTCTGCCCGGGGATGCGGACAAAGTGGTCTGCCAGGATGTCAGACGAGAACAGGCGGTCGAAGGGCGCGGCGTTGATGTCTCCCAGCAGTCCGGACACGGTCACGGTATGGCCGAGGCGTGACAGCACACGGCCCAGGTTAATGCCTTTGCCGGCAGCCTCCAGACGTGTGGACCGAGAGCGGTTCACGTTACCCAGCCGGATTGAGTCGGTCTCGGCATTTAGGTCCAGCGCCGGGTTCAGGGTGATGGTGAGTACCCGGGCCATTACAGTGTCTCCAGGGCGTCGCGCACTTCGGCTGCGGTGGCCTTGCCCAGCGCCAGTTTCGCCTGTTCACGGGCGTGTTCGCGGCTAAGCCCGCGGATACAGGCTTTGACCAGTGGCACTCGCCGGCTGGTCACCGACAGCTCGTCCACATCCAGGCCCAGCAGTACCGGAATAGCCTGTGGGTCGGAGGCCAGCTCGCCACAGATACCCACCCAGCGTTGGTGAGCATGGGCGGCTTCGACGGTCATGCGGATCAGTTGCAGTACCGAGGGGTGCAACCCGTCGGACTCGGCCGAAAGCTGGCCGTGGCCACGGTCGATAGCCAGGGTGTACTGGGTGAGGTCATTGGTGCCTACCGAGAAGAAATCCACTTCCGGTGCCAGGGTGTGGGCCAACAGGGCACAGGAGGGCACTTCAATCATCACGCCCACCTGCAGGCCCTGGCAGGGAATCTCGGCGCGGACCCGTTCGACGATGGCCTTGGCCGCGCGAAACTCTTCCAGGTCCTTGACCATGGGAAACATGATTCGCAGTGGGCGGTTGTCGGCAGCCGTCAGCAGCGCGCGCACCTGGGTTTCGAGGATTTCCGGTCGGGTCAGCGACAGGCGAATACCGCGCAGCCCAAGGAAGGGGTTGTCCTCGTGGGGAAGGGGCCAGTAATCCAGGGGCTTGTCACCACCCACATCGAGGGTGCGTGCGACCAGTGGCAGGCCGTTGAGGGCGTCGAAGGCATGGCGATATTCCTTCACCTGGGTGTCCAGGTCAGGCGCGTCCGGATGCTCCATGAAAATGAATTCGGTACGCAGCAGGCCAATGCCATCGGCGCCCCGGTCGACAGCATCCGGGGTGTGGGCGGTGTTGCCAAGGTTGGCGCATACGTCGATGGTGTGGCCATCGGTGGTGGTGGCTGGCTCGTTCCGGCACTCGTGGGCGTCCGCCTGCAGGCGGGTGAGTTGGTCCAGGCGACGGTCAATGCGGTCGCGGCGCTCGGCGCTGGGATTGGGCACCAGGCAGCCGCGTTCGCCGTCGACCACCAGGTTCGTTCCGTTGCTGATGGTCAGGATACGGTCACCAGCCCCGACCACGGCTGGGAGCCCCAGCGCCCGAGCCAAGATGGCGCTGTGGGATGTGGCGCCACCACGGGCCGTGATCAGGCCGCGAACGCGTTGGGTGTCCAGCCTTGCCACATCGGAAGGGCCCAGGTCGTCCGCCACCAGTACATAGGGTTCGTCCGGCGGTGTCGGCATGGCCACCCCGCAGAGGTTGGCCAGCACGCGCCGGCCAACATCCCGCAAATCTGCCGCCCGTTCGGCCAGAAGCCGGTCTGCCAGTGCTTCCTGGGCACGCGCGGCGGTATCAATGGCGAGCCACCAGCCGGCTTCGGCAGACGCGCCTTCGTTGATGGCTTCCAGGGCGGCCTGGTAGAGATCGTCATCCTGGAGCATTTCCACATGCACCGACAGAATCGGTGCTGCCTCACCGCCTTCGGCCTGGCGAATCAGCGTGCGCAGTTGTCCGTCGGCCTCGTCGATGGCCCGGCCCAGTCGGCTGGTCTGTTCACCGGCATCGCTGGCGGTGGCGGGGTAGTCCAATGTCGGCTGGCGCATGACGAAGGCGGGTGCCAGAGCCAGGCCCGGTGAGGCGGCGACCGCTTTCAGCGGTTCGTCATCGGCCAGAGGTTCGGGTTCCGGCTCGGCAGGCGCCGGCTGGCTCTGTTGTTGTCGAAGCGGGGAGATGGTTTCTCCGAGCCCGTCATTGATGGCCTGGCAAACGGCTTCTACCGCCTGTTCCGCATCGTTGCCGGTTGCGGATATGATCAGGGTTTGCCCCCTGCGGGCACCGAGGCCGATGATCCGGGTGAGACTGGTCGCCGATACCGAATTGCCATCGCCGTCCTCCAGGCGGATGCGAATGTCTGCCTTGTGCTGACGGGCTTCCTGTACCAGTTGTTTGGCGGGCCGGGCGTGTAGGCCATGGGTATTCAGCAGGCGCACCCGGTCGCTGACCGCATTGGCCTGCTCACCGGAAAGCCGGGAAAGTACAGCATCCACGGACTGGCTTTCCAGGGGGATGTTCTGGGCCAGGAAATTATCGATACGTTCCAGCAATTCGCGGCAGTCGTCGCCAGGGCCCGCCAGGCAGAAAACGCCGGCGAGGTCGTCACGGGGTTCTTTGGGGGTTGCCAGTGCCAGCGCAGGTCGGATACTGCCAACGCTGTGGTGAACCAGCCAAAACCCCTGGCCCAGCCCCACGGGTGGCTGGCTGACAATTTCTTTCATAAAGCTGGCGTCGACACAGCTCAACCCCTGTAGTCGGGCAGCAGCGCTGATGGCCAGTTCGCTGGTGGTCCGGGTGTTAACACCCAGGCAAAGGGTCTGAGCGTCGCATTTTGGCATCACTGGCTCCTTCGACAATAGGGATACCAGCGCCTCGGTGTCATCGGCCTCGGCCAGTTTCTGCGACAGGCCGGGTTTGTCCAGTACGCGGGTCAGGTGGCGCAGGATATCCAGATGCTCATCCGACTGGGCCGCAATGGCGACCAACACATGCACAGTGGCGTTGTCATGCCAGGTAACGCCGCCGGGAAACTGCAGCACGCGGATGCCGGTGCTGGTGACCGCCTCGCGGCTTTCCGGTGTGCCGTGGGGGATGGCAATGCCGTTGCCAAGGACGGTGGAGGACTGTTGCTCCCTGGCCAGCATGCCCGCGTGGTAGTCGGGAGTGGTCCGGCCTGCATCCTGCAGTTCCTGGCTGGCCTGGTTCAGGGCATCCCGCCAGTCGGTTGCAGTGCAGCCCAGGCGGATATCATTGGCTGTTAGCGTCAGCATGTGGGGAGCCTCGCCTTGTTGTTGTGAATACCAGTAAAATCTAGGTTGCTGAATCGTGTCAGCAAACATAGAATGAATCATGAAACAGATATGATCAGAAATCAAGCAATCTGTGCCCAGGAGGACTCGGCCCCATGACCCTTGCAGAACTTGCCCGCCTGGCGGGGGTGTCCCGCACCACCGCCAGCTACGTGATCAATGGCCAGGGGCCGGCCCGCCGGATCAAGCCGGCGACTATCGAAAAGGTGATGGCGGTTGCGCGGGACAACCACTTCCAGATAGACCCGCAAGCCGCGTCGCTGCGTGGTGGGGCCAGCCGCACCCTGGGGTTTATCCTGCCGGACCTGGAGAACGCCAGTTACGCCCGCCTGGCCAAATTGCTGGAGCAGGGTGCCCGTGCCCGGGGCTATCAATTGCTGATTGCCGGCTCCGGAGATGACCCGGATACCGAGCGCGAGCTGGCACGTTCTCTCAAGGCAAGGCGATGCGATGCCCTGATCGTTGCGAGTGCCCTGCCACCGAATGACCCCTTCTACCAAGAGTTGCAGGAGGAAGACCTGCCGGTGATCGCGGTGGACCGATCGCAATCACCGGGTGTGATCAGTTGCGTGGTCAGCGACAATCGCAAGGGCGCAGCCACACTGGCCCGTTCAGTGCTGGAGCCGGGCACCGGGTCGGTGGTCTGGCTTGATGCGGTGCCGGCGCTGGCAATGACACGGGAGCGCCGCGAGGGCTTTGAGGCGGTGGCTCGGAGTCGCAGTGGACAATGGGCGGTCTACAGTGGTGAACACTATGACCGAGCCTCCGGCGCCCGACTGATGCAGCTGGTGCTGGCGGATCAGGGGCTTCCGGATGCGTTGATTACCGCCTCGTACACCCTCTTGCAAGGGGTGCTCGACGTGCTGCTGGAGCAGCCGGGAGGCTTGCCGCAGTCCCTCAGAATGGCTACCTTCGGAGATGACCGGCTGCTGGATTTCCTGCCGGTCAAGGTTCACTCGTTACCCCAAAAACACGAAGCCATTGCCGAGGCAACGCTGGACCGGGCGCTGGCTGCCATCGCAGGTCACGGCGAGCCGGAAACCGTTATTATCAACCGCTCGCTGAAGCGGCGACGCTGAGGCAATGGCCGGGAGGTTTCCATGGCACAGGTTGAACTGAACGGAAAAACTGTGGAATGCGTTCGTGGCGACATCACCCGCCAGGATGATCTGGAAGCAGTCGTTAATGCCGCCAATGCCCAATTGATGTCCGGGGGCGGTGTCGCAGGCGCGCTCCATGCGGCGGCAGGGCCAGGGCTGGCTGAAGAGTGCCGGCCCATGGCGCCGATCCGCCCGGGTGAGGCGGTGATTTCAGGGGCGCATAACCTGCCAAACCAGTACGTCGTCCACTGCCTGGGGCCCGTTTACGGTGTGGATGAACCTTCCGATCACTGGCTGGCGGAATGCTATCGCAATGCCCTTGAGTTGGCAGACAGTAAAGCAATTGAATCCATAGCGTTTCCCGCCATTTCGGCAGGGGCTTTCGGTTACCCGGTGGAAGGGGCTGCAGAGGTTGCCATGGCGACGGTCAGGCAGGTATTGCCGCGTCTGGGAAGGGTTAGGTATGTGCGCTTCGTGCTTTTCAGCGCAGCGGACGAGGCGGTTTTTTCCCGCGCCATGGGGGCGGCTTTCGCCAAGGCTGGTGAGGCTTAGTCGCAGGTTGTTTCTGGCACCTTCCGGAATGCATCCATCATCGATTCGTGTCCCCGTGCTTCGTCCCGGTACTCCGGGGGCAGCGGTAGCAGGAAGTAGAGATAGTCGCCCTTGTTTTGGTTACCGGTGAGCGGTAGTTCGTCGCCGTCGGGCTGTGCTTCCATAAAAACCGGGCTTATAACCGCTACAGACAGCTCGGGGTTTCGCTGCAAAAGGGCCTCTACCGTGCCCAGGCGCTCCTCGCTGTGAAAGGTGCCCGTCAGGTGAATGACCTGGTGCTCGGGGTGGCGTTCCCTTGCGGCCAGTATCCGGCTTGCCATGGTGTTGTCCCGCAGCAACTGGGCGTGATAAGTGTTCTGCAGTCGCTCATTGTCGGCGGTGCCATGCCGGCCGCCCATGGTGCCAAAGAATTTTTCCCGGTAGGCTGCGCTGCCTGCGAAGGGCGCGTCTGGGATGTGGCGTTTCCGAGCTGCGTTCAGGTCCGCCAGATACTCGGGCCCCTCGCGTCCCACGCAGCGAACGATATCACCCGGAGCGTTTGCGGCGATGACCGGCAGGCCCTGGCGACGAGCAAATTCCACCAGCGGTCTGTAGGCGTATTGGTAGATAGGCCAGGCGCCGGCATCCTCGACCAGTTCCATTTCGCCAATGTCGCCGGCCAGGTAGCGGTCCAGCACCGGCTGCCGGTCCACCTCGAACTGTTCCATGGATAACAACTGTTCAGGGCGATGCTGGTACAGATGAGCCTGCAGGCGGGATTGGAGCAGGTGAGCGCCCTGGTGGCCGTGATATTCGCCAATCATGACCACATCCTGTTCCGCAAGTCGCTCGGCCAGTTGCGGTATGGAAACCGCCGTGCCGGATACGGCCTCGACCACGGGGGCATGATAGTGGGTTTGTGGTGGCGCCGGTTCCGGTGTTGGTGCCAGCAGGGAGCAGCCCGTCATCAGCGGGATGACAGCAAGTGACAATGTGATCGGCGCATGGGACATGAAAAACCGGCCAGTCTTGCAGCCGCTCAGGGCCGCGTTGGAGAACTTGATAGACATCTATACGATGCTGCGGATTGCGTAGCCAGTCAATTGTTCGTGAACGAGCGTGCTATAAGGCACCGCTCCGGTTTTATTCCATACGTTCTGCGCTATGCTACCGACATTCCCCATCTTGCCAGAAGGACGATCATGATCCCCTTTCGTTTTGTTGACCGCGTGAAGTTCATCGTTGAGCGCCAACTCGTAAAAGGTGCGGGCTTTCAGTTGTTAGTGGTGGGTGTCTTTATAGGCATCATTTCGCTTGTTGGCGGGCTGCTGGTGATCCCCCTTGGAACGCCTTTTGAAGATGTCGGCGATGCCATCTGGTGGGCTTTTTTGCGGCTGACGGACCCGGGCTATCTCGGAGACGATGTGGGTAACTGGCAGCGGTTTGTGTCCACCATTCTCACCGTCAGCGGTTATGTGGTTTTCATGGGCACGCTGGTGGCGATCCTGACGCGCTGGTTGATCGCCAAGATGACCGACCTGGAGCGGGGGCTGACCCCGGTTACCCTGCGAAACCACATCGTAGTTCTGGGCTGGACCAGCCAGACCTTACCGCTGCTGGGCGAGTTGTTGGGGTCATCAGGGCGCATGCGCCGTTTCCTGGAAAAACGTGAAACCAACCGCTTACGCCTGGTGGTGCTTTCCGAGCATGCCTCGGCGGCCCAGGTGCATGAGTTGCGCGACGAGCCCGGTATCGGGCGCAAGTCTCGCCAGATCATCCTCCGTGCCGGCGCTGCCATTCAGCCGGATGCCTTGCAGAGGGTAGCCTGCCTGGATGCCGCGGCTGTCATAGTGCCCAGTGCCTCCCATCAGGCGGGCAGCCTGGTGACATCGGACGTGGAGACCGTGAAGGCGTTGCTGTCCATTGCTGCTCAGGCACGACACCTGGGGGCATCACTGCCCTTTGTCATTGCCGAGATACAGGATGTGCGCAAGCTCCCGGTGATTGAGCGCGCCTATCCCGGAGAGGTGGAGGTGGTTGCCGGCGATGCCACCATAAGCCGGCTAATGGTGCAGAACATCCTCCATCCGGGGTTGTCGGAAATTTACAACGAACTTCTGACCGCCGGTGAGGGTTGCGAAATCTACATCCGGGGTGGCGATGCCCTGGCGGGACTGTCCCTCGGAGAATTGGCCTCTCTGCGGCCCCAGGCAATTGTGCTGGGTATTCTGAAGCGGTCGGGCAAGGCCTGGATGGTGAGGATGCCGGCGTCGTCAGACACGGTGATTGAGGCCGGGGACCGGGTTGTCATGATGGCCAGGGACTACACCGAAACCGAGTCGGATTCGAAGGTGCCGCCGCTGCCGGTTATCACTCGAGGTGAACCCGCAAGCCGGGCTGTCTCGCTTTCAGGCGGGGTTCACCGGATTCTTGTGCTGGGATGGAATCGCCGGGTGCCAAGCCTGATCGATGAGTTTTCCAGCTACAGCCAATGGCGGTTCGAGGTGGATCTCGTTTCGGTAGTGCCTGCCAAGGAGCGGGAACAGGAAATTGACCGTTACCTGGGGGGGCAGCGGGACGTGATCTGCCGCCATATCGAAGCGGATTACATGGTGGAAGGCGAGTTGAGGCGGGTTGGGCCGCTCAACTATGACTCCATTATGTTGTTGAGCAGTGATCGTCTGGCGTCCGGCGAGGAAGCTGACGCCCGTGCCATGGTGGGTTACCTGCAACTGGAAGACCTGTTGAGTGAGGGTGATAGGCGCCCGCAACTGATCATGGAACTGAGCGACCCGGACAATCGAAATCTGTTAATGGGCCACCAGAGTGAAATGCTGATCAGCCCAATGATCATCAGTCACGTGCTTGCTCAGGTCGCCCTGCGGCGGGAGCTGAGGGTGGTGCTGGATGAGCTGTTTACGGTGGGCGGTGCTGAGGTGCAGTTCCGGGATCCCCAGAACTATCCTTTGCCTGCCAGCGCGGATTTTCAGGTACTGGAGAAAACGGTCGCTGCGGAAGGAGAAGTGGCGCTGGGCATATGGCGCGCGCAGCCCGACTCGTTGGGGCGGCATCTGGCGCTGAGCCCGCCACGGGACGAGTATCTTGACCTGAATAGCGCTGATCGGCTCGTTGTTCTTTGCAATGCGTGAGGGAAGATGTCTTCATTCATACAAAAAATGCCGAATATAGATAATATAAATTTCAATTATAAAATCAAAGCCACTAAAGTAACCCTCAATGTCAGCGGTCTGGTTATTTTTTGAACGGACGCTGGCTCGCTGAAGTCGCTTTTATGCTTCATAAAAGAGCACCTCAAACCTTAGAAACAGGACTGAGACCATGCCATACGCAAAAGACGTTGACGCCATCGCTTCCCTGCTGAAGCAAAACCCGACCTGGAACGCCATCAAGCCCGAGCACGCGGCCCGCATGCGCGCCCAGAACAAATTCAAGACTGGTCTGGACATCGCCAAGTTCACCGCGAAAATCATGCGCGAAGACATGGCGAACTACGACAAGGACACGGCTCAGTACACCCAGTCCCTGGGTTGCTGGCATGGCTTCATCGGTCAGCAGAAGCTGCTGTCCATCAAGAAGCACTTCGGTACCACCAAGCGTCGTTACCTGTACCTGTCTGGCTGGATGGTTGCGGCCCTGCGCTCCGAGTTTGGCCCGCTGCCTGACCAGTCCATGCACGAGAAGACCGCTGTATCTGGTCTGATCGAAGAACTGTACACCTTCCTGCGTCAGGCGGATGCCTGGGAACTGAACCACCTGTTCCGCGCCCTGGAAGAAGCTCAGAACGCTGGCGACAACGCCAAGGCTGACGAGCTGATCAAGCAGATCGACAATCACGAAACTCACGTTGTGCCGATCATCGCCGACATCGACGCTGGTTTCGGTAACGCCGAAGCAACGTACCTGCTGGCCAAGCAGATGATCGAAGCAGGCGCTTGCTGTATCCAGATCGAGAACCAGGTGTCCGACGAGAAGCAGTGTGGCCACCAGGACGGCAAAGTGACCGTTCCTCACGCCGACTTCCTGTCCAAGATCAACGCTGTACGTCTGGCTTTCCTTGAACTGGGTGTGGACGACGGTGTGATCGTTGCCCGTACTGACTCCCTGGGCGCTGGCCTGACCCAGAAGATCGCTGTGACTGAAGAGCCGGGCGACCTGGGCGACCAGTACAACAGCTTCATCGACGGTGAAGTAATCGAGAAGGCTGAAGACATCAACAACGGCGACGTTGTGATCAAGCAGAAAGGTCAGCTGGTTCGTCCCAAGCGTCTGGCATCTGGCCTGTTCCAGTTCAAGCCTGGCACTGGCGAAGACCGTGTGGTTCTGGACTGTATCACCAGCCTGCAGAACGGTGCTGACCTGCTGTGGATCGAAACCGAGAAGCCCCACGTTGGCCAGATCGCTGCCATGGTTAACCGCATCAAAGAAGTGGTTCCCGATGCCAAGCTGGTTTACAACAACAGCCCGTCCTTCAACTGGACTCTGAACTTCCGTCAGCAGGTATTCGACGCGTGGAAAGAAGAAGGCAAGGACGTATCTGCCTACGAGCGCGCCGACCTGATGAATGCCAAGTACGACGAAACCGACCTTGGCAAGCTGGCCGACGAGTGGACTGCCAACTTCCAGCGTGACGGGTCACGTGAAGCCGGCATCTTCCACCACCTGATCACTCTGCCGACTTACCACACGGCTGCTCTGTCTACCGACAACCTGGCCAAGGGCTACTTCGGTGACGAAGGCATGCTGGCCTACGTTGCAGGCGTTCAGCGTAAGGAAATCCGTCAGGGTATCGCGACTGTGAAGCACCAGGACATGGCCGGTTCCAACATCGGTGATGACCACAAAGAGTTCTTCGCGGGTGACGCAGCTCTGAAGGCTGGCGGTAAAGACAACACCATGAACCAGTTCTAAATAACGGTTCGGGTGTTGTTCCCGGGCTTGCCCGGGACCTGCCACAAAAAAAGCCCTGCCGGGATTCCGGCAGGGCTTTTGTCGTTTAAGGGGGTAAGGGCCATGGGGATAGGGAGTGGAATTCCTTAGTGGCGTTCACTCAGCTTCTTGCGGGTTTCCAGGCGACCTTCCCGACGGATTTCGGCGTTGTTGAAGCGGCGTTTCTCGTCGTCGGTTTCCGGCTCTACCGCAGGCACGTCCACGGGATTGTCGTTCTCGTCCAGCGCCACGAAAGTGAAAAATGCGGAAAGGATATGTCGGGACTCTCCGGTGTAGCTGTTTTCCGCTTCCACCCGAGCTCCGATTTCCATGGATGACCCCCAGCTGCGGTTCAGGGCAAGGCTGAACAGCAGGGTATCGTTGCCCTTGGCGGGCGCGCGGAAGTGAATGGAGTCCACCGCTGCCGTGACGCAGACATGGCCGGAGTGTCGTTCCGCCACCACCAGGGCCAGACGGTCGCACTTGGCCATAATCATGCCCCCGAACACCGTCTGATGTGCGTTCATGTCATTGGGAAAAACCTTGTAGACATGTTTGTCGATGGCAGAGGCCGCAACCGGCCTGGTGGGTCTGGATGGCATCGTGTGTGCTCCCTGTGATGAACGTATCGCTACTATACCGATCAGGGCGTCTGTTTAAAGCGTTCGATGCGCTCGCCCGTTTCCGGGTGGCTCGACAGCATGTCGCGAAGGCTGTCCCACCGGCTAGTGCCTTCCTCGGCCTCTGAGGAACGGTCCTCGCCATGAGCAGCCATCAGGCGCTCCATGATGGTAACGAAGTGGGTCGGGTCCAGGTCGTGGTCCGTCATTGCTTTCAGGGCATAGGCGTCGGCCTCCCGTTCCATGTCACGGGAGTAGGACAGGCTCATCATGACCGCCGGAACCACTACGGTTGCGTCGGAAAACGCAGACAGGTCACCGGTCATCATCACGATCAGCCAGAAAGTCAGTGACGATTGCACCATGCCTTTCATGCCATGGTTATGGGCGACATGGCCGATTTCATGGGCGAGGATAGCGGTCAGTTCGTTATCATCTTCGGCGAGGTTCACCAGATCGTCCGTGAAGATCATCGTGCCGTCCGGCAATGCCATGGCGTTGGTGCCGATGGCGGGAGACGAGCGGAAAATCACTCTCAGGTCTTTGCCCGCCACTGGCATCAGGAAAGGCTCGAAATGGGCCTGCAACGCCTGTTGGCGTTCCTCTGAAAGCGAAGAAGGTTCAAGCCAAGTGCTGTCCAGCGTGGTGAGTGTGGAGTCGCCAACCTGCTCCGCTATACTGTTCGGGAGTGCATTGGCCACGGCCTGGGCCGCCCAGGGCACGCCCCAGACAAACGCAGCGCCGGTGGTCGCAATCGTGACGACGACCGCAACCAGAATCAGCCCCAGGTGATTCTCCAGCGCGTGCAGCAGCCGATTGCCACGCCCCCGCCGGGATTGCCGGCTAAGCTGATCCACCGCGGCGTTGTCTTCGGTTTCAAAGACCCCATCGTCAGGCAGGTGGAGGTAGCGGGGGGCGTTGCCAATCCGTGGTGATATGGTCACATCGTCGTGCGCGAGGCGCAGTCGGGTGTCTCCCGCATCAACGATGATCACGCCAGCGGCGGAGCGCAATACTGCGCCCCGCCGGCTGGAGTCATTACCTGAATAGAACTGGCCTTCGATCGTGACTTCAGATGGCGGCGAAGTCGACATCGAAGGCATCTCCCAGTTCCTGTCCCAACGCGCTGGTGCGGTTCTGCTCGGCTGCAACGAAGTGGTTCAGGTCACCGCTGACCATCATGGCCGTGCAGGAAGCCCGATACCTTGCCATGCGCACCTTGGCCCAGGGGGTGAAAAGGCCAAGGGTGAGGACTACGAAGAAACTGTTGGACAGGTAAATCCACACCATTTGCAGCGGTTGCAGGCGGGATTCAAAGCCGTGACGGTCGAGGTGGACGGCATTGAGGAAGAGGTTTGAAATGCCCGCCATGAAATAGCCGAACAGTGTCAGGTAGCCAGCACCGGCAATGATCGACCCGACGGTAAAGCCGACATAGCGCATGGCGAGGAACGCCGCAACACCGAAGGCAATGGCGATCAGCAGGCCTTTTCCGAAGAAACGGTAGTAGGATCCGGTATCGGCTTTGAGCGCGAACTCGGTGGTGCCGTATCGGCTGCCGTTAGCGATGAATTCGTGGGTTTTCTTCATCACCAGTGGGGTAAGCAGCAACAGGGTCAGCATGTTCAGCAATGGCCACACAAACGCCACCATGAAAGCCTGGCCATAGCGGCCCTGAAAGTCGAAGCGGATGTTGCGGTAGGCACTGTTGACGGCATTGAACCGCAGCGAGCGCACCATGATCCAGGGTACGAGGGGGATAAATGCGATGGCAAAGACCACGGCAGCTTCAACATACATCTCGGAAAGCACCACGTAGACAACCAGGACAGCCAGGGCAATCAATCGACCTTTGAGGATAGTGATCGGGCTGGCCAGGTACTGGAAACTGGCTCCATCGAGTTTGGTGTTGCCGTAGAAGTATTGATTGTTACGCACCGTGGCCCAGGCCGAATAAATGCCAAGGGTGACAATGGTCAGCAGGATGTTGACGATCCAGATTCCGAAATACTCGCGGCCGTTGCCGGTGAACTCCAGCGGTGTCTCCCGTTGTGGACCGGTCGGGGTGGCCGTTGCTGGCTCGTCGTCTGACGACGCTGGCGGTTGGGCGCCGGCGGTTTCCAATTTGGGGTTTACTGCAGCGGCGGGCTGTTTCGCAATTTGCACTTCGGCACCAGCTTTTGTCAGTCGCTCCTGGTAAACCAGGGCGTCCGCGTGACTGAGACCGGACTTGAGTGTCTTGGTGGCACCGCTGAAAAGGCTTGCAGTACGTTCGTCGGAGATCCGAAACAGGGCT
Organism: Marinobacter sp. UBA2688; assembly: GCF_002352785.1. NCBI lineage: Bacteria > Pseudomonadati > Pseudomonadota > Gammaproteobacteria > Pseudomonadales > Marinobacteraceae > Marinobacter > Marinobacter sp. UBA2688. The sequence goes on along the minus strand of NZ_DELU01000024.1, from coordinate 173,119 downwards.
TGTACATTTTCCCTGACTTCTGCGTCGTCGAATCCTTCGAGAATCCGCCCGGCAAACGTTATCTGATAGAGTTCGTTGTGGAGTTCCTTGGTCATGACGTCCCTTGTACCTGTTGTTCCCTGATGGGGTGTTCATGTCACCCGTTGTAATCGAAAGATGGTGCTGCGCTCGTAAAAGACCGCTACGGGAAGAAAGTTACCAGAAATTCATGCGGCATGCGCGATATCAGGCACAAATAATCCATGTTAAACCGACGATAAACCGTCGGATGTAAAATTAAGGGGTAGGCGTGACCACAGAGCAGGGAATTGTCTTCGCAGTGTTGGGGGCCACGCTGGCTCTGTTCATCTGGAACCGGCTGCGGTTCGATGTGGTGGCGATGCTGGCGTTGTTGGCGATTGCCATTGCCGGGCTGGTGCCCACTGACGAACTGTTTGCCGGCTTTGGTCACCCTGCCGTGGTGACCGTTGCGGCGGTTCTGGTGATCAGTCAGGGCCTGGTGAATGGCGGTGTGGTGGATAACATAGCCCGGTTCCTGGGGAAGGTAGGGCACCGACCCACCATACAGGTGCTTACCCTGACGGCGGTCGTTGCGCTCTGTTCCGGTTTTATCAACAACGTGGGTGCGTTGGCGCTGTTGATGCCGGTAGCGGTGTGGATGTCCAGGGAGGCAGGGCGCTCGCCCTCATTGCTGCTGATGCCACTGGCGTTTGGTTCGCTGCTTGGAGGCACCATGACCCTGATCGGGACGCCTCCGAATATTATCATTGCCAGCTATCGGGAAGGCAGCGAAGCGTTCGGTCTGTTCGATTTTGCGCCGGTGGGCGCTGCGATCACCTTTGCCGGTGTCGCTTTCATCGCCCTGGTGGGGTGGCGATTGACGCCCAGAAGGGGCGACGAAAGTGGGGATGACGACAAGCTTTTCAGCGTTGGCGACTACCTGACCGAACTGAAGATCCCCGAAGGTTCTCCCCATGCCGGCGCGACACTCCACAACCTGCTGGCGGAAAGCGGGGAAGACCGGGACGTGGTGGTGCTGGCGCTGATTCGCGACGACAAACGCCAGCTTGCGCCATCAACCTACAAGGTACTGCAAGAGAACGACCTGCTTCTGGTGGAATCGGACACCGAGAGCCTACAGGCGTTCCTTGACAACACCGGCCTGGAACTCGGTAGCCAGGATGACTCCGAATCCGAAGAGGACAAAACGGCACGGAAAAGCCGTAAAAAGGAACTGAATGAAGGTGAGGTGCAGCTGACCGAAGCGGTGATCACCCCTGAATCTTCCCTGGTGGGGCAGACGGCCAATCGCCTCAATTTGCGCGAGCGCAACGGCCTCAATATTGTTGCCGTTGCCCGGCAGGGGCATCGGCTGAAGCGCCGGCTGGGGGATATTCGCTTCAATGCCGGTGATATTCTGCTGGTGCAGGGCTTCGAAGACACCCTGACCGGTACGCTGTCCAACCTCGGTTGTCTGCCGCTGGCCGAACGCGGGTTGCGCCTGGGCTCTTCCCGCAAGACCCTGCTGGCATCCGGCATCTTTATCATCAGTATCGTTGCCATTGTCAGCGGTTGGCTGTCAGCCCCGGTGGCGTTGGTGTCCGGCGCTGTGGCCATGGTTTTGACCAAGCTGATTGACGCCCCCGGTGCCTACCGGGCCATCGACTGGTCTGTGATTGTGCTGCTGGCGGCGATGATCCCGGTGGGACAGGCGCTGGAAACCACGGGTGGCGCAGAGTTGATCGCCGGCCAGATGCTGGCAATTGGTGACGGACTGGCCCCGTCGGCCGTGCTGGTCATGGTTCTGGTGGGAACCATGCTGTTATCGAACGTGGTCAATAACGCGGCGGCGGCCATTCTGGTGGCGCCTATTGCACTGAGCCTGTCCGCTGAACTTGGCATGGCCTCCGATGCGGTGCTGATGGCGGTTGCGGTCGGCGCGTCCTGCGCCTTCCTGACGCCCATCGGTCACCAGTCGAATGCGCTGGTGATGGAGCCCGGAGGCTATCAGTTTGGCGACTACTGGCGTTTGGGCTTGCCGCTGTCGATCCTGGTCACCGCTGTTGCCGTACCGATGATCCTGCTGGTTTGGGGGTGACGAAGAGTGATGAAGGGTGATGAGCGCGAGCATCGAGAGCGTTCCCTGTACCAGGCTCTCTGTTATGCTGAAGGCGAGAAACGGGTAATCGACGGAGCCGACATGACGCAGAGCGAACAGGCGCAGAAAACAGAACTGCTGGCCGAGTTGGAGGCGACCCGCCAACGGACCTTTGAACTGGTGGACTCCCTCAGTGATGAGCAGCTTGAGGTGCCCTACCACCCGGGCGTGAACCCGCCACTTTGGGAAATGGGGCACGCGAGCTTTTTCTACGAAGTGTTCGTTTTTAACCTTCTGGATGGAACCCCGAGCTACGATCCGTCCATGGATGACCTCTGGGATTCGTTTCACATTGATCATGGAGACCGTTGGAGTCGCAAACTCTTCCCCGGCCGTGAGCAAACCCTTCAGTATTTCAACACCATCTACGATCGTGTTGCGTCGCGCATCGCACAGCAACCACTGACCGACGAGGCCCTGTACCTCTATCGCTACGCCATTTATCACCAGCACATGCACATTGAGTCGATGACGTGGTGTCGGCAGACGGTTGCCCTGCCTGCTCCCCCCGGCATTGTTGGCGCCTTGCCAGAACGTGTGGAGCCTCTGCCCGGCGATGCACTCATCCCCGGCGGTCGCTACCAGATTGGAATGCCGGGCGAGTCTGACTGCTACGCCACCACCGACTTTGCCTTTGATGGGGAAAAGCCGCGTTTCGAAACCACGGTGGAGCCGTTTGCAATTTCCCGCACCCTTGTTTCCAACCGCGATTTCCTGGCGTTCGTTGAGGATGATGGCTACCGGCGACCTGAACTCTGGTCTTTCGGAGGACGCAAGTGGTTGAGTACCGAGACCGATACTGCCCTGGTGCATGGCAGCTCCCAGCCAATGTTGCGGGAGCCCAGGCATCCACTTTACTGGCGCTGGCACGAGGGCGAATGGCAGGAGCGAGTGTTTGACCGCTGGCAGGCCCTGAATCTGGATGCGCCTGTCGTCCACGTCAGCTATTGGGAGGCCGAGGCCTATTGCCAGTGGGCCTGCCGCCGCTTGCCAACAGAAGTGGAGTGGGAGGCTGCGGCACTGGGTAACCGGATTGGCGAGGATTTTCGTCGTTTTCCCTGGGGGAATGAACGCCCAACACCCGACCATGCGGATCTCGACGCCACCCACATGGCGCAGCAGCCGGTGTGGGATTATCCGGCGGGTGATAGCCGCTCCGGCTGTCGCCAGATGATCGGCAGTGTCTGGGAATGGACCAGCAGTCAGTTTCTTCCCTATGACGGATTCAGGGTCGATATGTACCCCTTTATGTCTACCTTGCAGTTCGGTGATCACAAGGTGACCCGGGGTGGTGGGTGTGCGACATCTTCATGCCTGATCCGGGGCACTTACAGGCAAGCCTATCTGCCCCTTCGCAACGACGTGTACACCGGGTTTCGCACCTGTGCGCTGTCGGATTCGGCTTCTGGTACACGCTGAGGATCTTGATATGAATGTCTATGAAACCGACGAACTACTCGGGCAGTACCTGGGGTTCCATTTTGGTGAAAGCCATTTCGGAGTGGGGAATTATCCCGCCCGCTGCGCCGGTATCTGCCAGGAGTTGATGGCAGGCCGGGATAAACGACGAGCGCTTGATCTTGGGTGCGCGGTGGGCCGAACCGCCTTTGAGCTTGGCCGGGTCTTTGACCATGTGGTGGGAGTGGACCTTTCCCGCCGGTTTATCGATGCGGCGACTACCCTGCAGAAGACCGGAGAGATCGATTACTTCCGCCGCGACGAAGGGGAACTTGGCGAACGCGTAACGGTGAGCCTGAATGCCCTGGGGCTCGACCGGGCGACTGAAAAAGTATCGTTTGCCACCGGCGACGCCAGCAACCTGGGGCCGGAACATGTGGATTATGACCTGGTCTTCGCGGGCAACCTGATTGACCGTCTTCAGGATCCGGGCGCCTTCCTGGAAAGCATCCATAGACGCCTGGCTCTGGGCGGCACCCTGGTGATCAGCTCGCCCTATACCTTGATGGATGAATTCACCCCGATTGCCAACTGGATTGGCGGATACGAACGCAATGGCCAACCCTATACGGTCTATCAGGGTATGAAAGAGATACTCTCGCACCATTTTGAAGAGATACAGCCGCCCAGGGATGTGCCGTTTGTCATCCGGGAAACCCGCCGTAAGTTTCAGCACACCATTGCGGAGCTCAGTGCCTGGCGTCGAACCCGGTGATCAGTCCCGGCGGGTAAAAAATGCTGTCTGGGTAGGGTGCCCAACGTCGGGTACGTAGTCTCCAATGCCTCCAAATCGCACGTCATAGCCGTTGCGCTCGGCCACACCACGGGCCCAGCGCTGGAACTTGGGCCTGTCCCATTCGAATTTGTGGTCTTCCTCGCGGAATTCACCCGGCGCCAGGTCGAACAGGGGGTTGTACTCCCGATTTGGCGTGGTCATGAACAGATACCCTGGCCGGTATTCCCCGAACACCGCGCGTTCCACCCTCGACAGCTGCTCTGGCCGGACATGTTCAATGGTTTCCACCATGGCGGCCGCATCGTAGCCGGTCAGGGTAGGATTGCTCTCGGCGTAGGAACCGCGGACCAGCCGGATCCTCGGAGTTTCTTCGCACAGGTATTCAGCGAGCACGGCGCGGGCCTGCTGAAGAGACACGCCGGAATCCTCAAGGCCGGTTATGCTCTCGAACTGTGGGTCGGCAAGCATGCGGTAGAGCAGGGAGCCGGAACCGCAACCCAGGTCGAGTACACGCCTTGCCCCGGTCGACTTCAGGGTACGCAATACGAAATCCAGACGCTCCTCGTGGAGGGAGGTCATCTGGGTCATCATGCTGTTATCCGGAGCCTTGAGTTCGTGCATCAGGCTTTTGCGTTCTCCGTTGGTGATGGTGCCTGGCCGTCGCGATGCAACACCTGGCTTGCCAGGGCGACGCCGGTTTCACTCATGGTCAGGTAAGCCTCGTCCGCACCCGCTTCGCGAATTCGCTCTGCTTCGTCGGCGTACAGGGTATGCGCCACAATATAGCCGGTGAAGCCCTTTTTCCGAAGGTTTCTGGCGGCGATCAGTTTGCCTTCGATGTCACCCATGGCAAGGATGACGGCTTCAACCGCGGGCATGTGCAGCCCCTGCCAGAAAGAGATGTCCTCCGCGTCACCAAAGACCACGTTGCGTCCTTCCTTCTGGTGTTTTTCCACCTTTGCCGGGTCGGAGTCAAGCGCCTTGATCAGTGGCTCCTCACGAGCAAGCTGGTCATAGGCGGCTGAGCCGGTACGGCCCATACCCATCACCAGTAATCTGGTGTTGCCCAGGGAGATCGGTTGTTCGTCGGGGTGGCGCCGCTGGCTCTCAAAGGGAGCCAGACGGGCACTGAAGCGCTCATAGACCGTGTGGGAAAGCCGGTTCACGGGGGCAGACACCACGAAGGACAGTGCCACGGTGATGGCCAGGGGGACCAGCCACTCCGGCAGGGCGACACTGGCCACGATAAGGCCAAATTCACTATAGTTGGTCAGTGACAGGGCGCTCAGGAAACTGCTGCGAGAGCGCAGGCGGAAGGCCAGCAACAGGAAGAAAAACAGCACCCCTTTCAGGGGTACTACCAGCAGCGCTACGGCTGCAAACAGCAATGCCTCACCATCCGGCAGGCCGCCGATGCCAATCTGCAGGAAAAAGCCCACCAGGAACATTTCCTTTACGCTCCATAGCGACTTGGCCAGTTCCTGGGCACGTGGGTGGTTGGCCAGCATGGCGCCAAGCACCAGGGCGCCAAGCTCCGAGCTCAGCCCCACTGCTTCAAAACCGAGCCCGCCAAGAACCAGAGCCAGCAGGAGCCCGAGCAGAACCAGCAACTCATCGTGACCACTGGCATCCAGCAGTTTGAACAGCAGCGGTCTGAGCAGGGGCAGGCCAAAGATGATCAGCGCCCACTGGGAGGGCGTCTGGCCGGCGGCCAGACTCATCACCACGAGGGCAATCAGATCCTGCATGATCAGGATTCCGATGGCGACACGCCCATGGAAGGCTCTCAGTTCACGCTTTGTTTCCAGCACCTTGGCGGCCAGCACGGTACTGGAAAAGGAGAGTGCGATGGCGAGCAGAAATGCAGTCTGCCACGTGAGTTCCATCAGCAGGTAGAGGCCGGGGGTAAACACCGCACAGGTGATGCCAAAGTGAAGCAGGCTGCCGCCGATGACTTCAGGGCTGATGATGGAACGTAGCTTCAGCTTCAGGCCAACGGTAAACAGCAGCAACAGGACGCCCAGGTGGGCGATGTGTTCAAGAACATCGGTAGCTTCAATGGCCAGGTCAGTGGCGGCGGAGAGACCGCTCAGCACAAACCCTGCTGCCAGGTATCCCACCAGGGGCGGCAGGCCAATGGCTTTGACCGTCAGGCCGAGGACAAAGGCAAAGGATATCCATAGTGCTTCGGGCATGGGTCACTTCACGGTTTAGAAACAAGGCTCTGGCAAGGCTACCGTGTTTCCGTCGGGCCGTGTAGTCAAAACTGACTTGTCGTGCCAGTTATCACGCGTTGGCGATCACTTTCCCTGGCCGGTGGCGGTTGCGACGAGCTCGCGGAACAAGCGTGCGGATTCTTCTGGCACCTCGACCATGGGGGCGTGGCCGACGCCTTCCAGAAGCACTTTACGGGCATCTGGGATTCGCTCGACGAACACATCAGCGTTGCGATAATTGATCACCCGGTCTTCCATACCCCAGACCACCAGAACCGGTGCCTGGATGCGGGTGATGGCATTGCGGAAGTCATCCTCGTAACCGGTATCCCGGATGGCATCGAAAATCACTTCGTTGACGTCGCGGTTGGCAATGGCCTTCTCTTCCATGACGTCGTAAATGGGCCAGGGCACGAAGGGTTTCTTCTCCAGCGCAAAATCAACCAGGCGTTCAAAGTCGCCCTCCTGGGAGGGGATCAGCGGATTGTCACCGCCCATGACCAGGCTGACCAACTCGCTGTCGTACTCAAAAATTCCCGCCGGATCAAAGAGGGTGGCGGTGAGGATCTGGTCCGGGTAGGTCGCTGCATAGAGAGCGGTGATGGCGCCGCCCATGGAGTTGCCCATCATGTGCGCTCTCTGGACGCCCAGAGCATCGAGAATCCTCGACAGGTGCCTGACCTGATCCTCGAATCGATATCCCAGGTCCAGCTCCTTGCTGCTGTCACCATGGCCGGGCAGGTCGATGGCGTAAACGTTGAACTCATCCGTCAACTGCCGCGCCAGTCGGGTCCAGTTGTCCTTGTTGGCGCCAAAGCCATGGACGAGCACGATGGTGTCGCCGTCCACCGGCTCTGCATTGCTCAGGTAGGCAATGGTCATCTCACCAACGGTGATACTGGATTCCTCCAGCCCGGCACTGGAGCGTTCCCAGCCAATGGCGTTGTCATACAGAGCCTGGCGGGAACAGGCACTGATCATCAAGGTGATGATCAGTATTGAGAGGGTCGACAGGACAGATCGTTGAGCCATCAGAGCGTTCCTTGCGAAGAGTGGGCAGATTCGGGCCTGCGCTATCAGGTGTTTTCCCTGGCAATCGCGCGATAGGCAATGTCCTTGCGATAGAAGGCACCGTCCCATGAAATGCGCGCAGCTACCTCGTAGGCGCGCTTCTGTGCCTCCGTGACGGTATTGCCCAGGGCCGTGGCGCACAGCACTCGTCCACCGTTGGTAGCCACCTGTTCCCCGTTCAAACGGGTACCGGCGTGGAAGACCTTCTCGCCCTCGGTTTCCGATTCTGGCAGCCCGGATATGACGTCGCCCTTGTTGTAGCTGCCAGGATAGCCGCCCGCAGCCAGCACGATGCCCACGGAAGCGCGCTCGTCCCAGTCTGAACGGCACTGGTCAAGCTTGCCGTCAATGGCAGCCCCGCAGAGTTCCACCAGATCCGATTTCATCCGCAGCATGATGGGCTGGGTTTCCGGATCGCCAAAGCGGCAGTTGAATTCAATGACCTTGGGGGTACCTTCGCCATCGATCATCAGGCCGGCGTACAGGAAACCTTTGTAGGGGTGGCCTTCCGCGGCCATGCCGCGCACGGTGGGATAGATTACTTCGTCCATGATTCGCTTATGGACATCCTGAGTGACCACAGGAGCCGGGGAGTAGGCCCCCATGCCACCGGTATTCGGACCAGTGTCACCGTCGCCCACACGCTTATGGTCCTGGGAGGTCGCCATGGGTAATACGTGCTCGCCATCTACCATGACGATAAAGCTGGCTTCTTCGCCATCCAGGAATTCCTCAACCACGACGCGGTTGCCTGCATCACCAAAGGCGTTACCGGCCAGCATGTCGCGGATGGCGTCTTCCGCCTCCTTCAGCGTCATGGCAACAATCACGCCTTTGCCCGCAGCCAGGCCATCGGCTTTCACCACGATGGGTGCGCCCTGCTTGCGTACATAATCCAGTGCCTGGTCCACGTCGGTGAAATTGGCGTAGGCGGCGGTGGGAATGTTCTGGCGATCCAGAAAGTCCTTGGTGAAGGCCTTGGAGCCTTCCAGCTGTGCGGCACCGGCACTGGGGCCGAACACCCGCAAACCACGCTCTTCGAACAGGTCTACAATGCCATCAACCAGCGGCGCCTCGGGGCCGACAATGGTCAGTCCCACGTTATTGGCCGCGGCAAAGTCCGCCAGGCCGTTGAGATCCATCACGTCAATGTTGATGTTTTCCAGGCCTGGCTCGCGGGCGGTGCCGGCGTTGCCGGGGGCAACAAACACCCGGTCAGCGTCCGGTGATTGAGCGGCTTTCCAGGCCAGTGCGTGTTCGCGTCCGCCGGAGCCTATAACAAGAATATTCATGATCGGTTCCTGTGTGTCGGATTAGTGCCGGAAGTGGCGCATGCCGGTAAACACCATGGCAATGCCGTGCTGGTTGGCTGCGTCGATCACTTCCTGGTCACGCATGGAGCCGCCGGGCTGGATCACGGCGGTAATGCCGGCTTCTGCGGCGGCGTCGATACCATCCCGGAAGGGGAAGAACGCATCGGACGCCATCACCGAGCCTTTTACCTCAAGGCCTTCATCGGCGGCTTTGATGCCGGCAATCCTGGCGCTGTAGACGCGGCTCATCTGGCCGGCTCCCACGCCGATGGTGCGGCCCGCCTTGGCGTAGACAATGGCGTTGGACTTGACGTACTTGGCCACTTCCCAGGCGAAAAGCAGGTCGTTCAGCTCCTGTTCGGATGGTTCACGCTCGCTGACCACCTTGACGTCTTCCATCGCTACCATGCCCAGGTCACGATCCTGAACCAGCAGGCCACCGGTGACGCGTTTGTAGTCCATGGATTTGGCGCGTTCGCCATCGAACTCGCCACAGGCAAGCAGGCGTACGTTCTTCTTGGCGGCGACCAGCTCCACTGCTTCTCGTGCGATGGTCGGGGCAATGATCACTTCCACGAACTGACGGTCGATGATGGCCTTGGCAGTTTCCGCGTCCAGTTCGCGGTTAAAGGCAATGATGCCGCCAAACGCAGAGGTGGGGTCGGTGGCGAAGGCCAGGTCATAGGCCTGGAGGATGTCGGCGCCGATGGCCACACCACAGGGATTGGCGTGCTTGACGATCACGCAGGCGGGATCGGCAAAGGGCTTGACGCATTCCAGCGCGGCATCGGTGTCGGCGACATTGTTGTAGGACAGTTCCTTACCCTGAAGCTGTTTGGCGGTGGCAATGCAGGCTTCCCTGGGGTTGCGCTCGGTGTAGAAGGCAGCCCGCTGGTGGGGATTTTCTCCGTAGCGCATGTCCTGAACCTTCAGGAACTGAGTGTTGAAGGTGCGAGGGAAATCGGCGTTGTCGTTGTCGGAGGTGCGGCCGCCGAGATAGTTGGCGATAGCACCGTCATAGCCGGCGGTGTGCTCGAAGGCCTTCACGGCCAGGTCAAAGCGCGTGGTGTAGCTCAGCTCGCCGTCGTTGGCTTCCAGCTCTTTCAGAACACGGCTGTAATCAGAGGCGTTCACCACAATGGCCACGTCGTTGTGGTTCTTGGCAGCCGCGCGAACCATGGTAGGGCCGCCAATGTCGATGTTCTCAATGGCGGTGGCAAGGTCGCAGTCCGGTTTGGCGATGGCATTCTCAAATGGGTAGAGGTTTACAATCACCATGTCGATGGGGTTGATGCTGTGCTCTGCCATCACCGCGTCGTCGACGCTGCGACGACCAAGGATACCGCCGTGGATTTTCGGGTGCAGGGTTTTGACCCGGCCATCCATCATTTCCGGAAAGCCGGTGTAGTCACTGACTTCGGTGACGGGTACCTGGTTTTCCTGCAGGAGGCGAAAGGTGCCACCGGTAGAAAGCAGTTCGATGCCGCGATCGGTCAGTGCACGGCCGAATTCAACGATACCGGTTTTATCGGACACGCTGATCAGCGCACGACGGACGGGGGTATTAGCCTGATTTGCCATGAGTCACTTATTTCTGCTGGGTATGAACGAATGAAGGCCTCGCGAATGGTGTCCGGGAGGCCCTCGTTTCAATCGGGTAGCTGGATTATAGCAGACCGTACTGTTTGAGCTTCTTGCGCAGGGTGCCGCGGTTCAGGCCAAGCATGGTCGATGCCTTGGTCTGGTTATTGCGGGTGTACTTCATCACCTGCTCGAGCAGCGGGGCCTCTACTTCCGATAACACCAGTTGGTAGACCTCGGTCACCGGGGCGCCATCGAGTTGGGCAAAATAGTTTTTAAGGGCAACTTCCACGCTGTCGCGCAGGGTAACCGTGTTGCCGCTGCTGTTCACCGTTTGCAACTGATGAATATCATCGTTGGCAGGTGGGGTCAGGTTGTCTTTAGCCAAAGTCTCAGCGGTCATGCTGCGAATACCTCTCCATTTCGTAAGCCTGCAAAGTACTGTTGAATACTGTCTTTCTGCGCCATCGCGTCGTCAATGGCGTTGAAGCGTTTTCTGAACTGTTTGTCTTCGTCGTGGGACTGGAGGTACCAGCCCACGTGTTTCCTGGCAATTCGTACGCCCATGGTCTCGCCGTAAAAGCGGTGCAGGGCGTCCAGGTGTTCGCTTAATACCTGTTCCACCTCATCCACAGGCGGCTCCGCAAGGTGTTTTCCGGTTTCCAGGAAATGCAGGATTTCCCGGAAAATCCAGGGTCGTCCCTGTGCTCCACGGCCAATAAGCAGCCCGTCAGCACCGGTGAACTTCAGTACATGCTGTGCCTGTTCCGGCGAGTTTATGTCGCCGTTGGCAAATACTGGAATGCTCACCCGGGACTTTACGTCGGCGATCGTGTCGTACTCGGCCTCGCCTTTATAGGCATCGGCGCGGGTACGACCATGAATGGCCAGGGCCTGGATGCCAGCGTCTTCTGCCATGCGGGCGATCAGTGGCGCATTCCGATGTTCCCTGTCCCAGCCTGTGCGCATCTTCAGTGTCACCGGGATGTCCACGGCAGCCACGACCGCTTCCAGGATATCCCGCACCAGCGCCTCATCTTTCATCAGTGCTGAGCCGGCGGCCTTGTTACACACCTTCTTGGCCGGGCATCCCATGTTGATGTCGATGATCTGGGCACCGAACTCGGCATTCAGCCTGGCGGCGTTGGCCAGCATTTCAGGGTCGCCGCCGGCGATCTGCACAGAGCGGGGCTCGGGTTCACCTTCATGGTTCATGCGCGTTTGTGACTTGCGCGTATGCCACAGTTTGCTGTCCGCAATGACCATCTCGGATACAGCCAGCCCAGCGCCCATTCGCCGGCAGAGCAGGCGAAAAGGCCGGTCTGTTACACCGGCCATAGGTGCAACAATCAACGGATTGGGCAGGGTGTACGGCCCGATTTTTGCCGTTGGCAGCATGATCTGAATCCGTGTAACAGCGGGTTAAGCGAACGTCGGATGTGATCGGCTGCTCAATAAGTAACCGATCCTGATCCGAAGGGCGGTAATGATACCGCTGGCAGAGATCCTATTGAAGGGGCGAAGCCATGAAAAAATTGATTATTTTTCGTCCTTTCTGGTTGACTTTCAGTCTATTCGGTGGCCGCCCCCGCTTTCTGTCGAGTGAGGACTTGCTTACTCCTGATAGGCGCGGAAGGCGATATTGTAGTTCACGGCGTCCTTTCCAGGGTCGCGGATGTTGATGACGATCCTGACCGGGGTATCGGTCGGCATCGCCTCAAGATCACGGCCGTCTCCCGCCAGGTACTCGTCCGGTGTGAACACACTCTGGGCGACCACATCACCATTCAGGTTGGAGAACGTCAGGGCGATGGCGGGGAATGGCTGTTCAAAAGCGGCCCGGTTGATGATGACGGCATCAACCACCAGTTGGCTGCGGTTTTCCGGATTGGTTCGGACCACCAGTTTGCGGCTCTGGATGGCATCCACATTGATCAGCGGTTTCAGTTCGCACCCGGCAATTTCGCAGCCCTGTTCATAGAACGGGCGCAGTTCCGGTATGGAAGACAGGCGGTCGAACTGGAACCAGGTGACTTGCGCCACCAGGACGCCGATCAGTGCCAGGATAATCAGGGTCCATAGGACCGTTCTCACGCGGCCCCTGCCATTGCCTGCCACAGAGACCGGCTCCCTGCGCAGGTTGCTGTAGGGGGAGCCGGCGATAAGAGGTTCGTTGTCGGTTACCGGCCCGGCATCATAGTCGAAGGACGACGATTGGGGTTCATCGACGTAGAAGCCATCGGCGTTGTCCACCGGTTCCAGGCTCAGGTCTTCGGGTTCCCGTGGTGTTGCTTCGGGCTCACCCCAGACCTGTTCATCAAATGGCTCGTTCTCGAGTGGTTCTGATTCCGGTTGCTCGAATTTCGCAGGTTCTTCTTCTGGCGGCTCGGGTTCAACAGGGGCAGGCTTGGTCTTGCGCCTGGTGTCGTCTTCTTCGGACAACATCGCCTCGGCCCAGCTTTCATCGATTTTTTCGTGGGTTACGTCGTCGCTGTCGGTCTCGAACGTGCCACCGCTGCGCTCGTCGACAGTGCGAAAGCTGTCGCTCAACTCGTCGTCGGAGAAGGTCAGCCGGGTACCAGCGTATGGGCCCTCGGCAGCATCTTCCTCAGGGTTGTCCGCAAAAATCAGGTCATCATCCGAGGTGAACCCTGGATCTGCCGGAGCATCCTGCTGTTCCGGTGCGGGCGGGCCGCTCTTTGGGCTGGATATGCCTGAAGCTCCCTCGTTTATCCGGTGTTCGACGGCATTGAACACCGCCATGCAGTTGCCGCAACGCACTTTTCCGCTGGCTACGCTCAGCTGTGCGTCGGTGACCCGGAACCGGGTTTCACATTTTGGGCATCGTGTCTGCAGGCTGCTCTGGGTCATGCTTCTTTCCTGTAGGCGGCATCGCTACGAGTCACGGAGTTTAGTTGGTTCGGCAGAATTCGTCACCTGTCGTTGCGCCGTCCTGTGAGCCGTATCCACTCCTCGCGTTGTTCCGGCTCGTCCATGATGAACCAGGGCTCGTAGGCCTCCATGACCTCCCGGGCCTGGTTGGACAGTATGCCGGACAACACAATATCACCGCCCGGTTTTACCTTTGCTGCCAACCTGGGTGCCAGGCCAATCAGTGGCTGGGCCAGTATGTTGGCCAGCATGATGTCCGCCATGGTATCGGGTTCATCCCCGGGCAGGAACAGGTCCAGCCGTTCTTCTTCGACCTTGTTGCGGCGAGCATTTTCCCGGCTGGCTTCCAGTGCCTGGGGGTCTGTGTCGACTCCGATAACGTGGTCAGCGCCCAGTAATAGGGCTGCAAGACCCAGTATGCCGGAGCCGCAACCATAGTCGATCACTTGCCGTGAGGTCACGTCCTGACCATCAAGCCATTCCAGGCATAGAGCCGTGGTGGGGTGGGTTCCAGTGCCAAAGGCCAGGCCGGGATCCAGCAGCAGGTTGGCGGCGTGGGGATCTGGAGCGTCGTGCCAGCTGGGCACGATCCATAGCCGGTCACCGAAGCGCAGTGGCTTGAAGTCATCCATCCATTCGCGTTCCCAGTCCTTGTCTTCCACCAGGGTAACGTCGATGTCGGGTAATGATTGTTGTGTCTGCTGGTGCCAGGCATCCTTAACGGCGGCGCAGAGCTCTTCAATATCGCGATCGGACCCGAACAGGCCGGTGACACTGGTCTGGTGCCAGAGCGGCGTTGTACCCGGGTCGGGCTCGTACAGGGGCTGGTCTGCGGCATCTTCCATGGAGACGGCTTCTGCGCCCATCTCCATGAGCAGATCCTCAAGCTGGTCCGCGTTATCCGGATCAGCTGGGATCTGTAGTTGTATCCAGGGCATGTGGGTGTCCTGTTTGGTAGACGAATCGACTGATCGGGTCAGTCCCGAATCAGTTTTTCCAGATAATGGATGGTGAAGTCTACCTGTTTAAAGCCGCCATCGCGTACCAGTTTTCTGTGCAGCGCCTGGTTCGTCTTGATGCCCTCGACCACCAGTTCATCCAGCGCATTCTTCATGCGGCGGCGGGCAATTTCCCGATCGTCTCCCCAGGTGATCAGCTTGGCGACCATGGAGTCGTAGAATGGAGGTACGGTGTAGCCGCTGTACAGGTGAGAGTCTACCCGTACACCGTTACCGCCAGGCGCATGGAAGTGCTTGACCTTGCCCGGGCTGGGTACAAAGGTTTGCGGGTCTTCGGCGTTGATACGGCATTCCAGCGCGTGGCCGGAAATCTTGATCTCGTCCTGGGTGTATTGCAGGGGCAGGCCACTGGCAATGCGCAGCTGCTCGCGAACGATATCGACACCGGTCACCATCTCTGACACCGGATGCTCCACCTGCACCCGCGTGTTCATCTCGATAAAGTAGAAGGCGCCGTCCTGGTACAGGAACTCGAACGTACCTGCACCCACGTAGCCAATCTCCTTGCAGGCGTCGACACAGGCTTTCAGGGTCTTCTCACGCGCTTCCGGATCGATATTCGGCGCCGGGGCTTCTTCGATGACTTTCTGGTGCCTGCGTTGCATGGAGCAGTCACGGTCGCCAAGGTGGATGACGTTGCCGTGGGTGTCCGCCAGTACCTGCACTTCGACGTGGCGGGGGCGTTCCAGATATTTTTCGAGATAAACCGTAGCATCCCCGAAAGAGTTCTTGGCTTCCGACTGTGTGACCTGCACGCTCTTCAGCAGGGCCGCTTCGGAATGCACCACCTGCATGCCGCGGCCACCACCGCCAGAGGCGGCCTTGATAATGACCGGATAGCCAATTCTACGGGCGACTTCCAGGGTGCGGTTGTCGTCGTCCGTCAACGGGCCATCGGAGCCAGGCACGGTAGGGACGCCCGCTGCAATCATTGAGTTGATGGCGGAGACTTTGTTGCCCATCAGGCGAATGGTGTCGGCTCTGGGGCCGATAAAGCGAAAGCCGCTTTTTTCAACCTGTTCAGCGAAATCCGCGTTTTCGGCGAGGAAGCCATAACCGGGATGGATGCCGACGGAATCTGTCACTTCAGCCGCACTGATAATAGTCGGGATGTTCAGGTAACTGTCTGCGGCACTGTTGGGGCCGATACAGACCGACTCGTCCGCCAGGCGAACATGCATGAGGTCGCGGTCGATCTGTGAGTGGACAGCCACGGTTTTAATGCCCAGCTCCTTGCAGGCGCGCAGGATACGCAGGGCAATTTCGCCGCGATTTGCGATCAGGACTTTTTCTAACATAGCCATGAGAGTATCACCGGGTTCAGGAAATGATGATCATCGGCTGGTCGAACTCGACCGGCTGACCGTTCTCCACCAGGATCTCGGCGATGGTGCCGCTCTTGTCTGCCTCGATCTGGTTCATCATCTTCATGGCTTCGACGATGCACACCACGTCGCCGGCTTTCACTGATTGCCCGACTTCCACAAACGCTTTCGCGGTGGGTGAGGGCGAGCGGTAGAAGGTGCCGACCATTGGCGACTTCACCGCATGGCCGGAAGGCTCTGCCGGCTTTGCGGGCTCGTCGGCGGCTGGCGCGGACGGCTGCGGTGAGGCGGGCTGGGGTGCTGGTGACGGATACTGTGCCATATACTGTGGCGCAGCCAGTTGTTCACGACGCCGGGAGATGCGAACAGAATCATCACCCTCGTGAATCTCCAGCTCCTCGACGTCGGATTCCTCCAGCAGTTCGATAAGTTTCTTGATCTTGCGAATGTCCATAGTCAGTCCGATCCCGTTTTAATCAGTTCTATCGATGAATTCGTTGCAGGGCGGCTTCGAGTGCAAGGTCGTACCCCAGGCTGCCCAGCCCGCAGATAACGCCATCGGCGATATCAGAAAAGTATGAGTGATGACGGAATGCTTCCCGCGCATGCACGTTG
Organism: Marinobacter sp. UBA2688; assembly: GCF_002352785.1. Taxonomy (NCBI): domain Bacteria; kingdom Pseudomonadati; phylum Pseudomonadota; class Gammaproteobacteria; order Pseudomonadales; family Marinobacteraceae; genus Marinobacter; species Marinobacter sp. UBA2688. The sequence goes on along the minus strand of NZ_DELU01000024.1, from coordinate 156,735 downwards.
GAAAGATGGACCTCAATAAACGGTATGCCCGAGGCCAACATGGCGTCCCGCAGTGCAACACTGGTGTGGGTGAACGCCGCCGGGTTGAAGATGATGAAATCAACCCCTTCTGATCTGGCTTCATGTATCCGCTCAATCAGTTCATATTCCGCGTTTGACTGTAAATGTAGCAGGTGATGGCCATCTTCGGCGGCTTTCCGGTGCAAACGGTCGTCAATGTCCGCCAACGACTCGTGGCCGTACACCTCCGGCTCGCGGGTTCCCAGCATGTTCAGGTTGGGGCCATGAAGTACGAGTATGGTCGACATGATTTCGTCTGCCTTGCTGACTTTTTTACAGGATCGCCGAATTTAGCGACATTTTCCCACAATGGTGCGTTCTTGAAGTCTTCAGATCAACACTTTTTGACAATCGGGTGTGTGTCGAAAAGTATCTTATCTCTGTGTCGAAAAGAATCTTACCCGCGCACAAGCAATCTTTGTCGTTTGCACGGTCATTGTCGTGAAGGGGGATCAGGAGTTCTATAAGACGTTGGTTTCATAGAACGGCCCCGAGAGCGGGGCGGGGCCGTTGCTGGGGAGAGCCCGCCAGTGGCGTTTGGGCTCAGTCGCCGGCGGCGGTCACGCAGTTGCGGCCCTGGGCCTTGGACCGGTAAAGAGCCTTGTCCGCCCGTTCGCAGAGAGCCTGGGAGGTATCACCCTTCCAGGCGGCAACGCCGCAACTGAAGGTGACATTAAACTCCCGGTCGCCAGCCGGTTGCAGCAGCTCCGAGAAACGCTCGCGGATTTCGTTCAGCACATTGCGGGCATCGCTCTCGCGGGTGTCCGGCAGAATAATGGCAAATTCCTCGCCACCGTATCGGCCAATGTGGTCGGTCTTGCGCAAGCGCTGTTTCAGGAACATGGACAAACTTCGCAGCACGCGGTCGCCAATGGGATGGCCAAACGTGTCATTCACCTTCTTGAAGTAGTCGATGTCGATCATTGCAAAGCACAGTTGCTGGTCTTTCTGCCGCGCCCGCACGATCTCCTGATCGAGCAGGTGCAGGGTATGAGTGTGATTGAATAGGCCGGTGAGGCTGTCGCGGATCATCAGCGCCAGCAGTGACCGGGCGCGGCGGCCCCGATTGTGTATGGTGGAGATCAGGTGTTTCGGGTCAATCGGCTTGGTCAGGAAGTCATCGCCCCCCAGGCTCATGGCATGCAGCTGTTTGGAAACGTCTTCTTCGGCGGATAGGTAGATGATAGGCACGCTATGAAAACGGTCCTGCTGGCGGATTACTCGCGCGATTTCCATGCCGGTGCAGCCAGGCATGTACATGTCCAGAATGATGATCTCCGGCGAGAACGACTCCAGCGCATGAATGATTTCCATCGGATCGGTGATGATGTGGGCATTCATGCCCGCTTTTTTCAGAACCGTTTCCATGAACTTGGCCTGAGCGCGGGAGTCATCCAGCACCAGCACTTTGTAGGGCTCAACGGTATTGCCGTGGGTGTAGGTCTCGATCTTCTCGATCAGCTGGCCGGGATCAACCGCCGGGTAGAAGAATTCCTCGCCACCGCAGCGGGACGCCCGCAGGCGGGTTTGGATGGTGCCATCTTCGTCGCTCATGAAGATGATGGGGATGGGTGTGTCGTGTCGCTCCTGAAGCCGCTCGATGGTGGCAATTCCGCTCAGCGGCTCGCCGCCGTAGTTAACGTCCATCAGGATGGTTTCGGGTTTGTGAAGTGCGCAGGCTTCGATCAGCTTGTCGGCGGTGTTGAACGCTGACGCACGGAAGCCGAAGAACTCAAGCTGGCGGATCAGGCGGCTGGCCATCTCTTCACTGGCCAGAGCAATATAGACGGGCGTGCGTCGATACTGTTGGGGAGCCTCGCTGGCTTCCTGGTCGGTCCGTCTCAACGTGCATTGGGACAGCTGCTCTATGGCGTCCTGGAGCTTGCGATCCAGGCTTTCGGGAAGCGCGGTGCCTTCCGGCCACTCGCCGATCAGGTCAAAAACCTGGCGCCCGGAATCGGCATGGCTTTCCATGTCGAAGCGCTTTGCGTAGCGAACCAGCTTGTCGGCTGCCCTGGCAAAATCGCCCCTGAAGGCGGCAGACTGGCCGGTGTCTTCGTGGATCTTTTGCCATGTATCCAGGACGACGCGCGCCTGGGTGGTGACACGGCGAGCGAAGTGCTGCCTGAGTTTGTCTTTCTGGCTATCGTCGTTCATTGTGCTCCGGCCTGTGTTTTTCTCGTTCTGAGCCGCCCGTTTCCGGTACAAGCGGATATTTTCAACATTAGTCTTTTTGCAGAGTCTATAGTGTTTAATGTTGTCGGCGTAGGTGACGCTGTGTAAATGTTTGTCAACTCTGCGGGGCAGGTCACACCAGATAGCCGACAATCGTTGTTTCAGACTAGGGGCTGCCAGTGATGGCACGGACGCAAAACGACCGACAGATCTCTCGCCAGCAAGGTGTTATTACCTTGCGCAGTCTGCTGTTGCTGTTTACCGGTGGCATGTTGCTGCTTGTGCTGGTGGCGGCGGCCAGCGTCAGTTTTGACCGGTTCCGGGACTACATGTCGGGTCAGCTCCAGGGCCATGCCCGGGATGGTGCCACGGCCATTGGCCTGTCCCTGTCCAATGCCATTGACGGTCGCGATCCAGTGGCCTCGTCTTCATTGATCGATGCCGTTTTCGACAGTGGTCGTTATCTCTCGGTGGTCTACGTCAATAATCAGGGTGAGGAGGTGGCCGGGCGGGAAACCTCCCTGCGTGAGGTGGATGTGCCGGGCTGGTTTGTGGCGCTGGCGGATCTGCCACTGCCGGTGGGTGAAGCGGAAGTGGTGCGCGGCTGGAGTCGACTGGGTAAGGTGCGGGTCGTAAGCCACCCTGGCCGGGCCTACGAAGACCTGTGGGTGGTGACGGTTAGAATCGTGGCCGGCTCTGCCCTGATTGGTGGCCTTGGGTTGATCGGCCTGTTTTGGATGATGACACGCCTGATGCGTCCGCTCAGGGCTGTTGAGAAACAGGCCAGGGCCTTGGGTAAACGGGACTTCAGGCGTCGGGTCGACATTACCTCCACGCGGGAATTGAACCAGGTCACCCACGCGATGAACCAGATGGCGGATGACCTCGGGCGACTTTTTGAAGGGCAGGCCAAACTGATCCAGCACCTGCGCAAGGTGAACAACGAAGACAGCCTGACCGGGCTTGCGAGCCGGCAGGCGTTCGAGCAACGCTTGAAGGTTGAAGTGGAATCGGAAGAGCGGTCCGCCCCCGGGGTGCTGTTCCTGATCCAGTTGGAAGAGTTCGCCCAGTATAACCAGAGTTATGGCCGCGACGAGGCCGACCGCTTGCTGGTTCGCATTGCGGGGGCGCTGAATACGTTTGTCCATGCGCACAGCGATTCGTTCGCCGGCCGCATGACGGGTGCCGGGTTTGCTGTCTTCCTGCCTGGTGTTTCACGTGCCGATGGGGTGATCTGGTGTCGCCAACTGGTCGAAGAGCTGGATGGCATCTATTCCGACCTCTCCGCTCCCATGGATGTGTCTGTTCATGCAGGCATTGCCCAGGCTGCTGAAACCCGCAAAGCGGGCGAGCTTATGTCAGCGGCCGACGAAGCGCTTCGGCAGGCACAGATGGAGGAGGGATCTGCCTGTCATGCCGCTGATCGCGACCGGCCTGAGCACCATGACAGTGAAAAGTGGCGGATGATGATTGGCGAAGCGATCACCCAGGGACAGATGTCGCTGTGGATGCAGCCCATGATCAGCAATGGCGATAACGGGGTGCTGTTCCATCAGGTCTTTTCCCGGATGAGAACGGAGGAAGGCTGGATCAAGGCTGGTATTTTCGTGCCCATGGCGGAACGCTTTGGCATGATCCCCGACATTGATCGCTGGGTCCTTGAGCGTTCCCTGGCGCTTCTGCATACGGAACCAGACACTCGCCTGGCGTTAAGCCTGGGCATGGTTTCGGTGGCCAGTGAGGCATTCCGCAAAGAACTTCTGGAGCAGCTGTCCGCTGCCGGCAAGGAGCGCCGGCGATTGCAGATTGGTATTTCCGAGCAGGCTGTTCACCACCACCGGACGGCGGTAGGACTCCTGGTGCGTGGGTTGAACCGGCTTAAGGTGCCGGTGATTGTCGACCGCTTCGGTGTAGGCGGGGTGCCCTTCAGCTACCTGAGGAATCTGAGGTTCCAGGCACTGCGTATTGATAACAGCTTCGTTCATGATATCGACAGCCATGACGACAACCGCTTCTACCTCGAATCCGTGACGACCATCGCCCACAGCCGCGGCGTGCGGGTCTACGTCACAGGTGTTGAAACAGCCGGTGAATATGCGGCACTGCAGGGTGTCGGTATCGATGGCGCAATGGGGTACCATTTGGGCCGGCCATTTGAGGTGGGACATTAGTGTGTGATCGCGGTTACAGTGCCGGAAAACGCCGCAAATTGCATAAACGTTGCCGTTGCTTCATGGTATTCGCAGTGCGCGAACGGATAGCGTCCGGGATAAAACGACAAACAGGGGAACTGAAAACCGATGCCAGGAAAAATCAGACAGTATTTCAGTGATCGCAAAGACGACGTTCAGGACTACACCGGCGGAGGGGTTGTCGGCAAATTTATACTGGCCGTTGTGGTTGTGTACCTGCTTGTTGCCCTGGTGCTAGGCATGATCTGGAGCAGCGAGCCAGACGTTTTCTCGGTACGCGAACACACACGCGCCGTGGCCAATGAGATGCAGCGTGAACCGGTGGCCGGTTTCGCAACAACGGCAACCATGATCCGGGTGGCGGAGACTCTTCTCGATAAGCCTGGCGGTTACGTTTCGAACGACATATTCCCCCCGGGGCTTTGGCTCGACAACATGCCTAACTGGGAATACGGGGTGCTCGTTCAGCTTCGCGACCTGTCCCGTGCCATGCGCAAGGACATCAGTCGTTCCCAGAGTCAGTCCGCTGAGGACCCTGACCTGACAATTGCTGAGCCCCAGTTCCACTTCGACAGCGGTAGCTGGGCCATTCCCTCCACCGAGGCGGAGTATCGTCGTGGCATCCAGGCCCTGTATAGCTACCTGGACCGCTTATCACGCCCCGATCAACCCAACGCCCAGTTTTTCGCCAGGGCTGACAACCTGGCCAACTGGCTGGCGGACCTGGAAACCCGCCTGGGCAGTCTATCCCGAACGCTTGGTGAGAGTGTTGGCAAAGCGTCAGTGTCCGACGCCGTGTCTAACGTCAATCCCGGCGACCCGCTTTCGGAAGATGTCATGGGCGAGGAGGTCAAGACCTCCTGGACGAAGATAGACGACGTGTTCTATGAGGCGCGCGGCAGTGCCTGGGCTCTGTTGCATATCTTCCGCGCCATTGAAGTGGACTTCCGCAAGGTGCTTAACGACAAGAACGCCCTGGCCAGCGCCAAACAGATCATTATCGAACTGGAAGGTGCGCAGGGTGAAATGTGGAGCCCCGTGATTCTGAACGGCAGCGGCTTCGGTGTGCTGGCCAATCACTCATTGACCATGGCGGCGTACCTGTCCCGCGCCAGTGCTGCGATCAGCGACATGCGTGACCTGCTGACCCGAGGCTGATGCCGGTACAGCATCGCCGCATAAAAAAAACCGGGCCACGCAGCCCGGTTTTTTTGTCATCGACTGAAAGCGTCGCCGATCAGCCTTTGTAGGCCTTCACGGACGCTTCGATGGCCTTCTTGGCTTCGGCGGCGTTGGCCCAGCCCTGAACCTTAACCCACTTGCCCGGCTCCAGCGTCTTGTAGTTCTCGAAGAAGTGCTGGATCTGGTCGCGGAGCAGTTGCGGAAGATCTTCCACATCTTTCACGTCGGTGTAGCTCTTGGTGAGCTTGTCGTGGGGTACGGCAACCAGTTTGGCGTCGCCACCGGCTTCGTCTTCCATGTTCAGCACGCCAACCGGGCGGCAGCGAATCACGGAACCGGCCTGAACCGGATACGGGGTCACCACCAGCACGTCAATCGGGTCACCGTCGTCAGCCAGGGTGTGGGGAATGAAGCCGTAGTTGGCCGGGTAGAACATTGGCGTAGCCATGAAGCGGTCTACCAGCAGGGCGCCCATGTCCTTATCCAGCTCATACTTCACCGGGGAGCTGTTGGACGGGATTTCGATGGCCACGTAGATGTCTTCCGGCGGGTTCTTGCCAGCAGGGATATGGTCGAAGTTCATGGTCGATCCTTTCTGAAGTGCGTTTAACTGCGTTTAAAAAGTGGGCGCAATTATACGGGACAATGGTGTGGATCGAAACTAAACGTTGGTATCGCCTTACCGCTACAACCGCATCTGCTTGGCGATCAGTTCCTTCATGATCTCATCGGTACCGCCACCAATCGACAGGATCTTGCCATCCCGGTAAAGCCGCTCTACGACGGATTCACGCATGTACCCCATGCCGCCGTGAATCTGAACGGCCTCGCGGGTGACTTTCTCGCACACCTCCACCGCAAAGTTCTTCGCCATGGCAACCTGCTTAATCGGGCTCTTGCCCGCCTGCATCAGCGCGGCACAGCGATAGGTATACTCCCGCGCCACGTCCACTTGGGTGGCCATGTCGACCAGCTTGTGACGAGTGACCTGGAATTTGTTCACCGGCCGACCAAAAGCCTCCCGTTGGCCGGCCCAGGCTATCGAGGCTTCAAGGGCGATTTCGGCTGTCATGTAGGCCATGATGGATAAGCTGAGGCGTTCAAACAGAAAATTGCTCATGATCGCGATAAAGCCCGCATTCTCGGCACCGATCAGGCGGTTGGCAGGCACCCGACAGTCCTCGAAAAACAGCTCCGCCGTATCGCTGGCCCACCAGCCCATTTTCTTGAGCTTCTTGCCGGTGGAAAAGCCGGGCATATCGCGGTCAATCAACAACAGACTGATGCCACCATGGCCCTCGCCACCGGTGCGTACCGCAACGGTGTAATGATCGGCACGCATGCCGCTGGTGATAAAGGTTTTGCTGCCGTTGACGATGTAGTCATCGCCGTCCCTGACGGCCCGGGTTTTGATGTTGGCAACGTCGGACCCGCCGCCGGGCTCGGTAACTGCCAGCGCGGCAATCTTTTCGCCTCGCAGCACCGGGGGCACAATCGCTTCTTTTACGTCCTGCTGCGCCCACTTCGCCACCGGAGGCAGGCCGATATCCAGCGATCCCAGCCCTGCCACCAGGCCGCCGGAAGTGGATCGCATCAGCTCTTCGGACATGGCGACTTTCATGAAAATATCGCCTTCACCAATGCCGCCAAGACTTTCCGGAAAACCGACCCCAAGCAGCCCGGCCTCCCCAGCGGTCTTATAAAGCTCCCTGGGGAACTCGCCAGCTTCCTCCCAGTCGTCTATGTAGGGCAACACATGAGTGGCAATGAACTTGCGGGCACTCTGGCGAACCTGTTCGTGGGTATCGTTGAAATAATCAGACACGGAAAGCCTCCCTCAATCGGAAATCATGAGAGCAGTCTCACGCAAAAAAAGGAACCAAGCAAGCGCTTGGTTCCTGGAAGGCCCGAAAAGAGTCAGGGCCACGAAGAGGTGGGCTCATCAGGGGACGTCAAAAACATGGATGTTTTTGTCGAGCGTACACGGACGTATTAACAGCGTGCCCCTGATGAGTTTACCTCTTCGTGGTTTCCTCCGACGTTAGCCGTCCTTGCGGGAGACCGTCTTCACCCCATCTTCAGTACCAAGCAACAACAAGTCCGCAGGCCGTCGAGCAAACAGGCCATTGGTCACAATGCCTACAATATTGTTCAACTGCTCTTCCACCTGAAGCGGGCGGGAAATATCCAGATTGTGGATGTCCAGGATGATATTGCCGTTGTCGGTGGTGAAACCCTCGCGATAAACCGGGTCGCCGCCGAGCTTGACGATTTCGCGGCCAACGTGGCTGCGAGCCATGGGTACCACCTCCACCGGAAGCGGAAACGCGCCCAGAATATCCACCTTCTTGGACCCATCGGCAATGCAGATAAACGTCTTGGCCACCGCCGCCACGATCTTCTCACGGGTCAGGGCGCCGCCGCCCCCCTTGATCAGTTCCAGGCGTTCATTGGTCTCATCGGCACCGTCGATATAAAACTCCAGGGGGCCGGCACTGTTGAGGTCGTAAACCGGAATACCATGGCTCTTCAGGCGCTCAGCCGTGGCGTCGGAACTGGCGACGGCGCCATCGAAATCGGTGCGGATATCCGCCAGCAGATCGATGAAACAGTTGGCCGTACTGCCGGTACCCACGCCGATAACGCTCTCCTGATCCAGGTGCGGCCTGATATGGTCCAGTGCGGCCTTGGCGACGGCTTTCTTCAGTTCGTCCTGATTCATCGATCGACTCCGGTTTTGCAGGAAAGTGTGGTTAAAGCCGCCATTATAGCCCTTCTGTGGGGCGAGCTTATAGACGGAACCCCGGCAAAGTTTCTACACTGTCCGTTTTCCCAACGACAATCCAACTCCGGACGGACCCATGCCGCAACGCTACATAAAGAAAATCCTCGATGCCCGTGTTTACGACGTGGCCATCGAGACTCCGCTGACCGAGGCCCGTAGCCTCTCAAAGCGCTTTGGCAACAACATTCTGCTCAAGCGCGAAGACCTTCAGCCGGTGTTTTCTTTCAAGATTCGTGGCGCCTACAACCGGATTGCGCAGCTCTCTGAAGAGCAGAAAGCCAAGGGCGTGATTTGTGCCTCTGCTGGCAACCATGCCCAGGGCGTGGCCCTGGCTTCCAAGAACCTGGGTATCAAGGCGGTCATCGTCATGCCTCAGACCACGCCAGAGATCAAAGTGCGGTCTGTGCGTGATCACGGCGCCAAAGTGGTTCTCAAGGGCGACGCTTTTGACGAGGCCGCAGCTCATGCTCAGGAGCTGATCGCGAAGCACGGCTACACCTACATCCCGCCCTATGACGACCCGGACGTCATCGCCGGGCAGGGCACTGTGGCCATGGAAATCATGTGGCAGTTCAGCAAACCCATTCATGCCATCTTTATTTGTGTTGGCGGCGGCGGACTGATTGCTGGCATGGCGGCCTACATCAAATACCTGCGCCCGGAAATCAAGGTGATCGGCGTTGAACCCGAGGACTCCAACTGCCTGCAGGCGGCCATGAAGGCTGGCAAGCGGGTGGTATTGGACGAAGTGGGCATCTTTGCAGATGGCGTGGCCGTCAAGCAGATCGGCAAATACCCCTGGGAGATCTGCAAGGATCACGTAGACGAGGTGATCACCGTCTCCACCGACGAAATCTGCGCCGCCATCAAGGATGTCTTCGAAGACACCCGCTCCATCGCCGAACCGGCCGGTGCGCTCGGCGTGGCTGGTATCAAGAAGTACATCGAGCGCGAACAGATCGAGAATGAAAACCTGGTGGCCACCCTCAGTGGGGCCAACATGAACTTCGATCGCCTGCGCTATATCTCGGAGCGCACGGAAATCGGTGAAAAGCGCGAGGCCATCCTGGCGGTGACCATCCCGGAGAAACCGGGGGCCTTCAAGACGTTCATCAACGCCCTGCACAAGCGCAGCATCACCGAGTTCAATTACCGCTACGCCGATGCCACCAATGCGACCATCTTCGTGGGCATCCAGATTGCGGCGGGCGGCCATGGCCGTGAAGATCTTATCCAGGATCTGCGGGAAACCGGATATTCCGTCATAGACCTGACTGAGAGCGATCTGGCGAAGCAGCACATTCGCCATATGGTGGGTGGTCATGCGCCAACCATCACCAACGAGAAGGTTTTCCAGTTCGAGTTCCCGGAGCGCCCGGGCGCCTTGCTGAAGTTCCTGATGTCCTTGGGCACGCGCTGGAACATCTCCATGTTCCATTACCGCAACCACGGTGCGGCCTACAGTCGTGTTCTGCTGGGCGCCCAGGTGGAAGACGACGAAGTGAAAGACTTCGAGAAGATGCTCGACAAGGTTGGCTTCCGCTACGAAAACATGACTGACAATGAGGCTTATCAGCTGTTTTTGGGAGCCGGGAACAACAAGTCTTCTTAATTTTCTGCGAGAACCGGGGAGGAAGCCCCCTCCCGAAACACGCTCAAGCACATCCATGTGGCGCTTGAGCTCCGCCATCCATGGCTCCGCACAGTTTCGGGAGGGGGCTTCCTCCCCGGTTCGGCAAACTTTGGAGCGGCTTACAAAAATTTAATCTGTGAAAAATTGTAAAACGCAGGATAGGTGTTAGTCTTTCGTCTAATTCTTGAAAACAAGAATAGTCAACTGATTTAGATCGATTTTACTATTTAAAATACCGGAGAATCCCCTCATGGGCCGCAAGCCTGACATTATCCGGACGGTCGTGCTGATTTTCGCCGTTGGCCTTGTTATTACTGGCTTCACATCACTTCAGGCCTCTGACGATGAGCCTACGGCCTCCGATAGCGAAGCCTTTACAGTGTCCGCCGTTCGAGACTAAACCTTACCGAAAGCTCTTCGATCTCATTCGGTAACGCTCTCTGTCAGTCACCACACTGTGCAGAGGGATATCCCAGGGTTCCAGCGGTAACTCCGATACTTTTTGACAGTCATGGGCCAGCCCGATCAGCTTGGGGGCCAGTCGTGGCCGGATTCGCGTGAACGCAAAGGTGCGATCATAGAAGCCGCCACCCATGCCCAGGCGGCCACCGAAACCATCAAATCCCACCAGCGGAAACAGCACTGCGTCCAGCGCCCATGGTGGCCGCTCCAGCCCCTTGTGGAAGGGTGGTTCCGGAATGCCAAAGCGGTTGGCTGTCAGCTCGGTGCCATCGGTAAAAGGGCTGAAAACCAGCCTGCCGCGGTGCACCGGATGCAGCACCGGCAAATAGAAGTGAATGCCTCGCCTGCGGGCAACATGAACGTACACCTGGGGATCAATTTCACCGTCGTTGGGCAGGTATACGGCAACGTGGCGGGCCCTGAAAAGGTCAGGATGTTTCAACAGGTTCAGCGCAAGCTGGTCAGCGGCAATCTGTTGTTCTTCCACAGACAGCGAGCGGCGCTTCTTCCGAAGGGCCTTGCGAAGATTGCTTCGGGATTGCGAGTCAGGGTGCTCTTCAAAGGGCTGGGGTGAGACAACGTTGGTCAACATAGAGCTTTTTCTACCATCGGGCTGCCCCCGTTGTACAGAAAAATGTCGCCTGTCACCGGTCTCTGGTTGTGTCGATGTGGCGAGCCGATAGGCTATCATTGGCCCTTCAAACTTTTCGTTCAACAGCAGGTCGACCCATGAACCATGATGCATTAACGAGTGTCCTCGAATCAGACGGCGAAGAACGATACGACTATTTCCTGAGCCAGGTCGGGGAGGAGCGTGAAATCTGGATTCTGGTGAATGCGGAGAATCGCTTCCTCAAGATCGTGTCTGAAGATGGCGATGTGGAGTACCTGCCGGTATGGCCCAGTGAGGCATTCGCGGTGGAATATGGTAAGGGTTCCGACGATCTCACGCCTAAGCGTATTCCGTTGCCGGATTTTTTCAGGAAATGGGTGCCGGGTCTGACGAAAGACGGTCTGGACGTTGGGGTGTTGCCCGGTATGGATGAAACCCTGTGGATAACCGAGCCGGAAGAGCTGAAACGCGACCTGCAGGATGAATTGTCGAGTTTCTGAGGATCCTGGTTGAAAGTAAAGCTTCCCGGGCTGCCGTTATCGGATGTGGCCCTTGAACCCAAAGTTCAAGGTCGGTGGCCGCTGTGACATATTAGGCTTTCCCCGTATGGGGACGTGCTCACAATGCCCTGAAGTAGCCACCTGGGTAGTGCGCATCGGCTCGAGGACGAATCCGACCAGCGAACAGCCCAGGAAGTTAATTTCATTATACGGGCATTGCCGGGGCTGATTGCAACACCTGAATCGGATTCCTGTGTAAGGACTAGTTACCGGTGCCTTCACCCAATGCGGTATCGAGCTTTTCGTCCATGGCGTTGAGAATTGAACTGGCGGTGTCCGACATGGTGTCCCGCTCAAGCATCTCATTGGTGATGTTGAGTGCTGCCATCACGGCGATACGTTCGGTACCGAATACCTTGCCGCTGGCACGTATTTCCCGCATTTTGGTGTCCAGGTGCCTGGCGGAGCGGAGAAGGGCTTCCTGCTCTTCCTGGGGGCAGGCGACCAGGTATTCCTTGTCGAGAATCTTGACTTCGACGGTTGTCGGCTGCTGTGGCATCAGTGGTGCTCCAGGGCCCGGAGGCGGCCTATCATGGCTTCAATCTTGTTTTTGGCAAGATCATTCTTGTGCATGAGCTGCGCTCGCTCACGGTTCCAGTCGTCCTGCAGCTCGCGCAGCATCGCGTTGTCACGTTCCAGTTTGCGACAGTGTTCGATCAATCTGTCGAGTTTGTCCGCCAATGCCTGTAGTTCGGACTGTTCCATGAGTCGTCCAACGCCTGTATCAAAGAAGTGAACTAACTATAAGTGTGGACTGCAAGCTGGTCAATTTACAGGGATGTCATGGCCCGCGTTGCGTGATGTCCGTCACTCTGGGGCCACGTGTCCCAGCCCCTGTTTTCGGCTGCCTCGCCAGGCCTGGAGTGCTGGAATCAGTCCCACGAGCAACGCTGCCAGAGGGACGCTGGCGATGATCGACCATTCCGTTGCATTCAGCGGCCGCAAGCCTACCTGAACGCCCCATGTATCCAGTAGCCAGGGGCTAAGAGCCGCGATGCCGGCCGCTCCGGCCAGGATCGCGAGCCCGCAGGCCGCAATGGCCAGCAGAATGCATTCGATCACGTGCAATGCCGCGATGAGGGCGGGCGAAGCCCCGGTAGCCCTGAGAATCGCCACTTCCTGCCGCCGCTGCGCTTGCAGAGTCAGCAACACGGCCACGAGCCCGACCAGGCTAGTGACCACGACAAAGCCGGTGATGCCCAGCAAGGCTTTTTCGAACTGACCCATGATTCGCCAGAGTTCGCTGAGCGCCACCCCCGGGAGAATCGCCGACAACGGTTCGAGCTGCGATTCGTTGATCTGGCGCTGAACCTGAAAAGTCAGCACCTTGTGGTCGATGCCCACGAATGCGGCGGTAATCGCGTCCGGTGTGAGGTCCCTCTGCCTGGCCTGTTCGGGCGTGACGGTTCGCCCGGGGATGGCAACACCGGATTCCCAGCCAATATGGATGGCTTCGAGGCCCTCCAGGCTGACGTAAACTGCCTGGTCCACCGGTGTGCCAGTGGGAGCGAGGATGCCAGTGACCGTAAACGGAGTGTCCTTGTGGTTGGAGAAGCTGGTCTTGCCGCCGCCATGGGACAGGACAACCCTGTCGCCAGTTTGGTGAGCGTGCTTGCGGGCTACTTCGGCCCCCAACACCACGTCGAAGACATCGGCGAACCATTCTCCCTCGGCCAATGCGGGTTTCTGATCCCGACCGTAGCGGAAATGTTCCGGGAACTGCTCGCTGGTGCCGACAACCCGGTGCCCGCGATAACTGTCGCCCAGGGATATGGGCACCAGCCAGCCGATGCGCTCATCCTCCTGCAGTTTCTCGTAGGTACTCCAGCGGATGTTATTGGTGGCGTCACCGATGTGAAAGACCGTGTACAGCAGCAGGTTCAGCTGACCGCTGCGAGCGCCCACGATCAGGTCGGTGCCGGAGATGGTGCTGGTAAAGGACTGCTTCACTTCGGTGCGAAGGTACTGAACGCCCAGAAGCAGGGTGATGCTGAGCGTCAGGGTCAGGGTCACCAGCGCCAGTACCCTGCGCCGATACCAGAGGCTTGCCATGGCCAGAGACAGTGCCAGCCGCAGGTTCATGGGGTCACCTCCAGGGCCAGTTGGTGGTTAAAGCGTTGGGCCAGGCTCTTGTCGTGACTGACAAAGACAACGGATGAGTGTTTTTCAGCCGCCAGCCCCAGCAACAACTCGATAAAGCGGTCCCGGTTGTCGCTGTCCAGGGCCGAGGTGGGCTCGTCGGCGAGGATCAGTTCCGGGGCGCCGGTCAGTGCCCTGGCGGCGGCTACTCGCTGTTGTTGCCCGACGCTGAGGGTGGTAACACGCCGGTGCCAATGGCTCTGGGGGATGCCCAGGGCAGTCAGCAGGGATTTCGCTTCTGCCTCCGGCGAAGACAAGGCCCGCGCTCGGCGTTTCCGTGAAAGCTTGCAGGGCAGTGTGACGTTGTCCAGCGTGCTCAGGTAGGGCACCAGGTTGAACTGCTGGAAGATAACGCCCATGTGGTCGGCTCTGAATCGGTCGCGTTGGCCGCTGGTCAAGCCTGCCAGGTCTGTGCCCAGTAATTCCAGGCGACCGGTGTCCGGCACGATCAGGCCGCCCAGCAGGCTCAGGAGTGTGCTCTTGCCACTCCCGCTGGGGCCTCGGAGGAAAAGGTGTTCACCGCTGTTCAGTGTTACGTCAGGATAGCGGATGCCCGGCTGGGTCCGGTCCCAGCGAAAAGCGAGTTCGCTGATGCGGAGGGTTTGCCGTGGGGTTACGGAACTCTCTGAGGTTACGGAACTATCTTTGTGCAAGTCTGTCTTGCCGGTCATGTCAGGCATTGGTCATCCGGTGTATGATCCCTGAATCGTTACAGGAGACGTCAGTTTTATGTCAGAACCTCTGGAATCCCGCTCGCGGCAACGCTCCCTGTTCGCCACCCTGTGTATGGTGGCGCTCGTCGCGGCCTTCAGTCTTTCAACCGCCGTTCGTGCAAAAGACGCCTCGCAAGAGATCGACTGGCTGGAACTGATGCCAGAGGAGGATCTCAACCTACTCGAGAATATGCCAGAAGTCTCCCACGAGGGTGACGGCCCTGCCACATTACCGGACGAGATCATGACAGGCCGTGTGGTGCCTGAAATGGATGGCCGGTCGGGCCGGATTCCGGGTTTTGTTGTGCCGCTGAAAACCACACAGGATATGCGCATTCTGGAGTTTTTCCTGGTGCCATACTATGGCGCTTGTATACACGTGCCGCCGCCCCCTCCCAACCAGATCATCCATGTGAAGTACAAGAAGGGCTTCAAGCTGGAAGCGCTCTACGACCCGGTGTGGATCGAGGGCACCCTGAAGATCGAGAAGACCGAGAACGACATTGCCTCGTCCTCCTACTCCATCGTGGCGGAGAACGTCTCGCCCTACGAGGAGTAATGCCTCGGCAGGGCCTTCATCAGTCAGTTGTTGACAGTAAATGCCCGGTTTGAGGGTGTCAGCCGGGCGCTGCCCTGGCCGGAGGGGCTGACCCATTCGACGGTGAGTTCCTTCATGCCCTCGAACCTCTCCATCAGTGCCGATGTGAACGCCAGGTCGGCGTCGAGGTGGTTGCATTCCAGTTGCTGGGATACATCGTATTCCCGATGAGTGGTTTCCCCATGATGTTCTTCGTCGTGATGTTCGTCCTCGTGATGATCGTGCTCGTCGTGGCCGTGATCGTGATGAGTATCCCCGCTATGGTTTTCTTCTCCCCCGCCGAGTTCCACGGCTGAGGCTGTCACGCGGCAGTCGGCCGCTGCGGTGTTGACCAGCGGCGTGGTTTCCAGCCAGCGGTTGATGTCCGCCAACCGGTCTTTTTCTGCCTCCGTGCGGGCGCCATGCTCGAACCCGGCGAGGTTGTAGGCCGGGGAATTGAGCATCAGGTCAATACGGTTTTCTTCCACCGCCATCTGCAATCGGGCATGGCCGTGCTCGTGGGCGCCGGGATTGTCGGCGGCCAGCGCTACCGGCGCCAGGCTGCAGGCGGCGATCATACATTCAAGTTTATGCAGCGAGCGGGGGCGGTTGGGGGGTATGCGTTTGGCGGACATGGCTAGCGGCTCTCCTTGAAATTGATATGTTATAACATAATTTACTCTTTCCCGGTCCGGAATCAAGAGGGCAAGTGTCTTAAATGCGCCTGAATGCTAGGATAGGGCCTTCACTCATTCATACAGGACCGTCCCGTTTCATGTCCGAAACCGACACCTCCAACGCCCGCGCCGTCGCCTTTGAGCGCTGGGCGAATATGTTCACCGCTCACAAGGCTTTCAGTCATCCATCAGAGCTCCATGGCGTGCTTTGTGGCCGGCTCGCTGCCGGCGCTCGTATCAATGAAGAAGAATGGCTGGCCATGGTGTGTGAGCACATGGGCCTGCCCCAGGCTGCGACCGACGAATCGGACGAACTGCGGGAATTTATGGCCTCGGCCTATAGCCAGACGCTTGAGCTGTTGAAGGCTACCGATATGAGTTTTCAGCCCTTGCTGCCGGACGATGATTACGCCATCGAACAGCGACTGGAAGCGCTCACCTCCTGGGTGCGTGGTTTCCTGGAGGGCATGGCGCTGTCCGCTGGTCAGGCACTGGGTGAGGCGCCGGATGAGATTCGCGAACTCATTGAAGATCTGGTGGCGATCAGTCAGGTGGCCGATGATGACGAGCCGGACGATGAAAGCGAACAACAATTGATGGAAATCGTCGAATATGTACGGCTGGGGGCGCTAGCGGTGTTTACTGAGTTCAATCCGCCGGAAAAGCCGTCACCCAATACCCCGACTTTGCACTGAACAACGCTGATACCCGTGGGAGACTTCATGGCTTCACTGATACCCGTCAAGGAATTCAACGATCGCCGGCACCGGCTGATGGAAAGAATGGCGCCGGATAGCATTGCCATACTGCCAGCCGCCCCTGAACGGGTGCGCAACCGGGATGTCCTGCATCCGTTTCGCCAGGACAGTGACTTCCATTACCTGACGGGGTTTGGTGAGCCGGAAGCGGTCCTGGTTCTGATTCCCGGCCGGGAGCATGGAGAGTCCGTACTTTTCTGTAAGGAACGAAACCCGGAAAAGGAGCTTTGGGATGGCTTCCTGGCAGGCCCCGAGGGTGCCATCGAGACCTTCGGCCTGGACGATGCCTTTCCCATTGCCGATATTGACGACATCCTGCCCGGCATGATCGAAGGTCGCAGCCGGGTGTATTACCCACTGGGCAAAGATCATAATTTTGATGCCAAGGTGATGGACTGGGTCAAACTGATCCGCAGCAAGGTGCGTTCGGGGGCCCATCCGCCCGGCGAGTTCGTAGCCTTGGAACACTTGCTCCACGACCTGCGCCTGTACAAGAGCGCGGCGGAAATCAAGGTGATGGCAAGGGCCGGCGAGATCAGTTGTGAGGCCCACAAGCGGGCGATGAAGAGGGCCGGCAAAGGGGTCTTTGAATATGCCCTGGAAGCCGAACTGATCCACACGTTTATGGAAAACGGTGCCCGCTCCACGGCCTATCCGTCGATTGTGGGGGGCGGCCAGAACGCCTGTATCCTCCACTACATTGAAAACAGCGCCCCGTTGAACGATGGCGACCTGGTGCTTATCGATGCAGGCTGTGAACTGGAATGCTATGCCTCCGATATTACCCGTACCTTCCCGGTCAGCGGAAGGTTCAGCGATGAGCAGCGGGCCCTGTATGAAGTGGTGCTGGCGGCCCAGTACGCGGCCATTGAGGAAGTTCGTCCCGGGAATCACTGGGACCATCCCCACCAGGCCGCACTGAAAGTACTTACCCAGGGCTTGATCGATCTTGGCCTGCTCAAGGATACGACGGTAGAGCAGGCCATCGAGGAACAGGCATTCAAGCCGTTCTTCATGCACCGTACCGGCCATTGGCTTGGCCTGGATGTGCATGATGTCGGGGACTACAAGGTGGGCGATGCGTGGCGCGAACTGGAGCCGGGCATGGCACTGACCGTGGAGCCTGGGCTATATGTGGCGCCGGACAACACCAGCGTGGATGCGAAATGGCGTGGTATCGGCATTCGCATCGAGGATGACGTGGTGGTGACGAAGGAGGGCTGTCGGGTACTCACCGAGGCGGTCCCCAAGACCATTCCCGAGATTGAAGCGCTGATGGCCGACTGACCGTGAACCAGCACGATACCGATATCATCATCGCCGGTGGTGGGCTGGCAGGAGCCACCCTGGCATTGGCGCTGGCGAAAACCTTGCCGCAATTGCGGGTGACCGTGGTAGAGGCGTTTCCGTTGTCTCCGGACGCCCTGCCTGACAGTTACCAGCCCAGCTACGATGCCCGCTCCACAGCGCTGGCCTGGGGCTCAAGGTTGATCTTTGAAGAACTGGGCCTGTGGCAACGGCTTTCCGAGCATGCCACGCCCATTCGCCATATTCATGTATCGGATCGTGGGCATTTCGGGGCCACGCGCCTGAACGCCGCCGAGCACCAACAGGAGGCTCTGGGCTATGTCGCGGACAACCGCTGGATGGGGCTGTGCCTGATGCGGGAACTGCTGCAGGCGCATGTGGTCTGGGAAGCACCGGCGGAAGTGACAGCCATGCAGCCGCTATCGGAGGGTGTTCGCGTTACCCTGGGCACCGACACGGGAAATCGGGAACTGACTGCGCAGTGCCTGGTAGTGGCTGACGGCGGCCGTTCCGGCCTGCGTGAAACACTGGGCTTCCGGGTCAATGAACAGGCGTACGATCAGCATGCCCTGATCGCCAATGTCTCCACCTCCCATAGTCATGAGTTTACCGCGTTTGAACGTTTCACCGATGCTGGCCCCATGGCGTTGTTGCCTCACGGCTCGCCAGCGCGCGCCGGCACAAACGCTGCCCTGGTATGGACGTTGAGTAGTGAGGCTCTTGATGAACTGCTGTCATTGGGCGATGACGACAAGTGCCAGCGACTGCAGCATCGTTTTGGCTGGCGCCTGGGGCGTTTCACCCGAATCGGGGAATGCAGCCACTACCCGCTGACCCTGAAAACCGTGGATGAGGCAGTTCGCCCCGGTGTGGTATTGGTAGGCAATGCGGCGCACACGCTTCATCCGGTTGCCGGTCAGGGCTTCAACCTTGCTTTGAGGGGGCTGATGGCGCTGGTGGAGCAGTTCTGTGTGGCTGTCGAGCAGCAGCAACCCCTGGGCAGCCTGGGCGTGCTTAACGCCTATCAGGCACGTCATCGTCGGGACTGGCAACAAACCGTACGGTTTTCCGACTCACTGATCCAGCTTTTCGGTAATCATCTACCCTTGGTGGCCACCGCCCGCGACGCCGGCCTGATGGGGCTGGATCTGCTACCCGGCGCCAAGCGCTGGTTTGCTCGTCAGGCCATGGGGCTGGGTGGGCGCCGGGCCGAGCTTCGTGCTACTGACAACGCTTTCTCGGAACGCAATGACCATGAGTGAGCAACCGCAATTCGATATCCTGGTGGTTGGCGGCGGCATGGTGGGCTCGGCCCTTGCGCTGGGTTTGTCTCGGCAGGGCTGGAACGTAGGGCTGGTGGAAGGTGCCGACCGAAAGGCCTTGATGCAGGACCCCGAAGAAGCGCTATCTGCGGAAGATTTCGATCCCCGCGTGAGCGCCATTTCGGTCGCCAGCCAGCGGCTGCTGGAACAATTGGGGGTATGGCCGGACATAACCGCTGGTCGCCACTGTCCCTACCAGACGATGACGGTGTGGGACGGCGATGGCACCGGCCGCATCCAGTTCGAAGCGGCAGAGCTCCGCGCCCCGGCGCTGGGTACGATCATTGAGAACCGCCGAATTGTACGGGCACTGTTTGATGCCCTGGCTGACAGCGCTGTGACCCTGATTGACGGGGTCAGGGTGAGTGGCTGGTGGCAGGACGGGCACACGCGAGGCATCCGCCTGGAAGACGGCCAGACCTTCGGCGCCAGGCTTGTAGTGGCGGCGGACGGTGCCCACTCCCGATTGCGCCAGTGGGTGGGGCTACCGACCCGCGAGTGGGATTACGGCCAGCAGGCCATCGTATGCACCGTTCGAACGGCCCAGAGCCACCGCTATACGGCCTGGCAACGGTTCTCGCCCACAGGACCTCTGGCTTTCCTGCCATTGTTGTCAGAGTCCGGCGATGAGCATTTTTGTTCTATTGTATGGTCACAGGATACCGAAGAGGCTCGGCGTTTGATGGGGCTGGATGACCACGCCTTCAAAGCGGAGCTGGAACGGGCGATAGAGCGTGAACTGGGCGCAGTGGATCGGGTCTCGCGTCGCTACGCGTTTCCTTTGCGTCAACGCCATGCCAAGGAATACATCGCCCCTGGCTTTGCGCTGGTGGGCGATGCCGCCCATACCATTCATCCCCTGGCCGGTCAGGGGGCGAACCTGGGTTATGGGGATGTTCGTGCGTTGCTGGATGAACTTGCCAGTGCCCGGAGCAAAGGCATTGATCCAGACAACGAGCTTGTTCTGGCTCGCTACCAGCGCCGTCGCAAGGGTGAGAACCTCGCGATGATGGCGGCCATGGAAGGTTTCAAGCAACTGTTTGGCCGTGATGAGTTGACCCTGCGTTGGCTCCGCAACACCGGCATGCGCTGGCTGAACCAGCTTGGGCCGATCAAGAATCGTATTGCCGCCGAGGCCATGGGGCTGGATGCCTGAGTATGGTTTGCAGGGCGCACCATAAACATCGTTGAACCAAAAGGAATTCGTTATGGCTGCCAGCAGTCTCCTCGTATTGATTGATGACATCGCCACGGTTCTGGACGATGTGGCGTTGATGACCAAGGCGGCCACCAAGAAAACCGCCGGCGTGCTGGGGGATGACCTCGCGCTCAATGCCCAGCAGGTAACCGGTGTGAAACCCGCGAGGGAGCTGCCGGTGGTCTGGGCGGTGGCGAAGGGCTCGATGCTCAACAAGGCCATCCTGGTTCCGGGGGCTCTCGCCATCAGCTTCTTCGTGCCCTGGTTGGTGATTCCCCTGCTGATGCTGGGTGGCGCCTTTCTCTGCTTTGAGGGGTTTGAAAAAATCGCTCACCGGTTCCTTCACAAGCAGGAAGATGAACAGCACAAGGAAGAACTTCGCAACGCCCTGAAAAATCCCGACGCCGATCTGAAAGCGGTTGAGCAAGACAAGATCAAAGGGGCGATCCGCACAGACTTTATCCTGTCGGCCGAAATCATAGCGATCACCCTGGGAACGGTCAGTAGTCAGGGCATCGGAATGCAGTTCATGGTGCTGACGGTCGTCGCCATAATGATCACCATCGGTGTCTATGGCCTGGTGGCCGGCATTGTGAAACTGGACGATGGCGGTTTGTACCTCAGCCAGAAAGAAAGCCCATTCGCCAAGCGGGTTGGGGAAGGCATCCTCTGGTTTGCTCCCTGGATGATGAAAGCCTTGTCAGTGCTGGGCACCATCGCCATGTTCCTGGTGGGTGGTGGCATTCTCACCCATGGACTACCACCGGTGTATGAGGCCATTCATCACTTTGTCGAAGGTTTTGGTGGTTTCGCTCAGGCCGTTATTCCGGTGCTTGCGGACGGTGTTTTCGGCGTTGTAGCGGGCGCGCTACTGGTAGCGGTGATCACACCACTGACAAAACTCTGGAAGGCGCGTTCGGCCTGAGCTAACCGCAGGCGTCGAACAGGCGGCTGACCAGCACAGGTACGGCGGTCTCCACCCGGAGTATACGGCTGCCAAGGTGCACCGCCTCGCAGCCCGCCTCGATCAGCTTGTCGACTTCATACGGTATGAACCCGCCTTCCGGGCCAACGCACAGGGTGGCGGGTTCGTTGATGTGTGCTGGGCAGGGCGTGCTGGTACCGGGATGGGCCACCAGAGCCCGGGTATTGTTTAGCAGGGCCGGCAGCTCGTCTTCCACAAACGGCTTGAACAGCTTGCGGACGTGCAGCCGCGGCAGGTGGGTGTCCCGCGCCTGCTCCAGGCCGAGTACCATGTTTTCCCGCAGATTGTCGTCCGACAGCCACGGCGTTTGCCAGAAGCTTTTCTCCACCTTGTAGGCATTGATCAGCCAGATATCCTTGACGCCAAGGGTTGCGCAGGTCTGCAGTACACGGCGGAACATCTTTGGCCGTGGCATGGCCAGGACCAAGGTCAAGGGCAGGGGGGCTGGCGGCGGTGCGGTTAATTCCACCTGAAGTACGGCCTCGGTATCGGTAAGCCTGAGCACGCGGCCTGTGCCAATATCGCCGTCGACAAGGCCCACGGGTACCAGATCGCCTTCCGCGACCTTCAACACTGCATGCAGGTGTGCCAGCCGGCGGCCCTTGAGGACGGCTGTGTCCGTTGCCACGAAATCATCCTGGAACAGCAGTGCCAGGTTCATTCGTTGGAGGCGTCCGTTGCATCAGGGGCTTCCACCTCGCGCCTGGCGAGCCGACCAAACAGAATGCCGAGTTCAAACAACAACCACATGGGCACCGCCAGCAGGGTCTGGGAGATGATGTCCGGTGGCGTCAACAACATGCCGATCACGAAGCAGCCCACCACAATGTACGGGCGCTTCGCAGCGAGGTCCTCGGGCGTGGTGGCGCCAGTGAGAATCAGCAGTATGGTGGCGATGGGAATTTCGAAGGCAACCCCGAAGGCGAAGAACATCTTCAGTACGAAATTGAGGTAGCTGCTGATATCCGGCAACTCCACAATGCCTTCCGGGCCGATGGCGGTGAAGAATCCGAACACCAGCGGGAACACCACGTAATAGGCAAATGCCGCCCCCAGATAGAACAGGACGACCGACGTAAACAGTAAGGGGAACGCCAGCTTCTTCTCATGGGCATACAGGCCTGGCGCGATAAAACTCCAGAGCTGGTAGAGGATCACCGGTATGGCCACGAACACAGCTAGCACCAGGGCCAGTTTCAATGGCGCGAAGAACGGTGAGGTGATGTCCGTTGCGATCATGGTCTGGCCGACTGGCAGCAGGTCTCGCAAGGGTTGCGATATCAGCAGGTAGAGTTCATTGGCAAACGGGTAGATGGCGGCAAAACAGATGATTACCGCCAACACCATTTTCAGCAGGCGGTTGCGCAGCTCCAGCAAATGCTCGATCAGTGGCATTTCCGGCTGTGCATCTTCGGGACGTTGGGCGTTTTTGCCGTCGGGCTGGGTGGTCATGAACGGTTATCCGGCGTGCTTTCCTGTTGTTTCAGGGTGCTATCGGCCGACTGGTCGTGCCTGCTGTCATCCTCTCGTGGAGGATCATCGGGGGCCAGAGAGGCATGTCCGGAACCGTTGGCCGAGGTTGGGTCCTCCTCCGGCTCCAGCATGGGTTCCGTTTCAGGCTCTGACTGTTCGGCAGTCCGCCGGGTTGCGGGCGCGGGCCGGTGTTTGGACTTCCCGTCGTCGGACAGAACCATGTGCTCGTACTTCTTGGCCTCGTCCAGGGCGCCGCGCACCGATTTCTGGACATCGTCCAGGCCGACGTCGCCGGCCTGGCGCAGTTCTTCGCGAAGCTCTTCCGCCTTCAGCTGACGGTCGAGTTCCGAGGAAAACTGGCTCACCATGCGGCGGGCACCCCCTATCCAGCGCCCGGCTGCCCGGGCCGCTGTAGGCAGCCGTTCGGGGCCAAGAACCAGTAGCGCAATGACGCCGCAGATCAGCAGCTCGACAAAGCCGATATCAAACATTCAGCCCGTCTCAGCTGTGGGACTTGTCCCGTGGCTTTTCTTCGGCGCGGGCTTCATGAGCCTTCACGTCGGACTCTTCTTCGATGGCGTCCGGGTCATCGTCCTTCTTGTCGTCGTCGTTCATGGATTTTTTGAACCCACGAATGGCACCGCCCAGATCCCCGCCGATATTACGGAGCTTTTTGGTTCCGAATAACAGAATAACAATGCCAAGTACGATTAGGAGTTGCCAGATACTGATGCCCATGCCGGGACCCTCGTCTTAAGGTTTCTGTTACGATTGATTGTACGCCACTTCGGGGGGCTTCCGGAAACCCTCTTCAGGGTTGCCCGGATCACTGATCCCGGGAGGCTTTTTCTTCAAGGCCAGACAGGTCAAATCGGCTGGCGAGTTCGTCAATGACGTCCTTGGGGCCAAGGCCAAGCCGGGACAGCATTACCATGCTGTGAAACCAGAGGTCGGCGGTTTCATAAACCACGTCCCGGGTTTCACCGGAGTGCTCCGCGTCCTTGGCGGCCAACAACGTCTCGGTGCACTCTTCCCCTACCTTTTCCAGAATCTTGTTGAGCCCCTTCTGGTGCAGGCTGGCGACATAGGAGGTTTCCGGATCGGCCTCCTTGCGGGCTTCCAACACCTGGGCCAGCTGCTCAAGAATGTCACTCATGGTTGCTACCTCCCTGTTTGTCACCGTAAATAGCGCCGGGATCCCGCAGAACCGGATCCACGCTCGCCCATTGCCCGCCTTCCAGTTTGCGATAGAAGCAGCTTCGTCGCCCGGTGTGGCAGGCGATACCGCCTTTCTGCTCAACCTTCAGAAGAATCACGTCTTCATCGCAGTCCAGCCGGATTTCCGAGATCACCTGTTGGTGCCCGGAGGTTTCCCCTTTGCGCCACAACTTGCCGCGGGAACGGGACCAATATACGGCCTGGCCTTCTTCAGCGGTCAACTGGAGCGACTCTGCGTTCATCCAGGCCATCATCAGGATGTCGCCGGTAGCGGCGTCCTGGGCAATGGCAGGTACCAGCCCATCCGCATTCCAGCGGATTTCCTCTAACCAGTCAGGCGCCCCGACTCTAGCGTTTGATTCTTGCATTTAGATGACTTCCGTCAGTTTTTCCGTTCACGGCCAACAACCAGCCAGGCCGCTACAGCCAGTAAGGCCCAGCCATGAACGGGCATGGTCTGTGCCAGGGTGGCAAGGTCATGGTCGAGGCTCAGCCAGGCCACCCCGGCCAGGGCCGCTGCGGCCAGTCCTCGTCGCCAGCGCCGGTCAGCACGGGCGCGGTTTTCACGAATTAGCTCCAGTGTAGCGCGGCTGGACTGGTCGTTGGAGCCCGAGTTGCGCAGTTGTACCAGTGCATCGTGGACCAGTTGTGGCATTTCCGGCGACTGTTCAAGCCAGGCGGGCAGATGCGATTGCAGGGACTTGATCAGGCCGGAGGGACCAATGCGCTTGCGCATCCAGGTCTCCAGGAAGGGCTGCGCAGTGCTCCACAGGTCCAGATCCGGATACAACTGCCGCCCGAGGCCTTCCACATTCAGCAGGGTTTTCTGCAGCAGCACCAGCTGTGGCTGCACCTCCATGTTGAACCGCCGTGCGGTCTGGAACAGTCGTAACAGGAAGTGGCCAAAGGAAATATCCTTCAGCGGTTTCTCAAAAATAGGCTCGCAGACGGTGCGTATGGCCGCCTCGAATTCATTGACCCGGGTATCCGGGGGTACCCAGCCGGACTGGATATGCAGTTCCGCCACCTGGCGGTAGTCACGGCGGAAAAATGCCAGCAGGTTGCGGGCCAGGTAGCTCTGGTCATCCGGAGCCAGGGTACCGACAATGCCGAAATCAATGGCAATGTATTTCGGGTCCGCGGGGTTGCTGACGTCCACGAAGATATTGCCGGGGTGCATGTCGGCGTGGAAGAAGCTGTCACGGAAAACCTGGGTGAAGAAGATTTCGACGCCTTTTTCCGCCAGCACCTTCAGGTCCACACCGGCTTCTTTCAGCGCTGGTATATCCGCTATGGGGATGCCGTGGATGCGCTCCATCACCAGCACCGATTTGCGGGTGTAATCCCAGTCGATGGAGGGAATGTAAATCAGCGACGAATTCTCGAAATTGCGGCGGAGCTGGCTGGCATTGGCGGCTTCGCGTTGCTGATCCAGTTCATCGTGAATGGTGGAGTCGTAATCCGCCACCACTTCCACCGGGTGCAGGCGGCGACCTTCAGACCAGTAGCGTTCCAGCAGGCCAGCCATCATGTACAACAGTGCCAGGTCCTGGCGGATGACCCGTTCGATGCCGGGGCGGATGACTTTTACCACTACCTCCCGGCCATCCCGCAGTGTGGCGGCATGAACCTGAGCCACCGAGGCGGAGGCCATCGGCTCTTTGGAAAACTGCGCAAACAGTTCCTCCACCGGAGCACCAAGAGATTTCTCGATAATGCCCTGGGCCACCTCACCGGGGAAAGGCGGTACCCGGTCCTGCAGGTTCTTGAGGGACAGCGCCATGTCGTCGGGCAGAAGGTCCCGGCGGGTGGAGAGAATCTGGCCGAACTTGACGAACACCGGCCCCAGTTCCTCGAAGGCCAGGCGCAACCGGTCGCCACGGTCGAGTTTCGGTTGCGGGAACAGATGCCAGGGCGCCAGCAGGAAAAACAGTTTCAGCGGGAGAGGCAGTTCCGCCAGCGGTAGAAAGATATCCAGCCGGTAACGGCAGAATACCCAGGCAATGCGGAAAAGGCGTTGCAGGCGCGTCACGGCGACTCCGGTTGGTCTTGTCTGTTGGGGGTTTCCAGCCGCTCCACTCTGGCTTCCAGGCGTTCGGTCTGCAAGGCCAACCGATCAATATCCGTGAAGGTGGCTTCCAGCTCCCGGCGACCCGGCAGGCTCCGGCTTTCCTCGTGGATATACTCTTCGATATTGGCATTCAGGGATCTGGCAGCCTGCCGGCTCCAATCGACAGCACCGCGGATACGCTGGCCGATGAAGTGGGCCGGTACATCGCCAACATGGGCCGCCATGGCCGCTTCCCAGTCCGGGTTGAGCTGATCCATGGCGCGCTGGAACTGATGCGCGAGGGCGGTATCGCCGGTAACCCGGATGCGCCCTTCGCTGAACACTCTGTCATCACCGATAGCCAGGGCGGCAAAGGCCATGGGTTGGCCGGAAAGCACCAGTGCAGGTGTTTCCGGGGGGTGGCTGGCAACCCGCAGGCGGTCTCCGGCCGGGTGTAACACCAGCGTGAGCCCCACCGTGTCCAGTGAAAACTGCACCGGCCCTGTCAATGCCGACATCAGTGCCTGCTTTCCCGCCGGATCCAGCTCCAGTGCACGGTTGAGGGCGCTCTCGACAATGGCAGTCACCGCAGACAGCAGGGTGGGGCCGGGAAACATCAGGGCTTGATTCCCACGTGCAGGGCGACCACGCCGCCGGTCATGTTGTAGTACTTGCAGTTCACCAGCCCGGCGCTTTCCATCATGGATTTCAGAGTGTCCTGGTCCGGGTGCATGCGGATGGATTCGGCCAGATATTGATAGCTGCTGGAGTCGCCGGCGATCAACTGGCCCATCAACGGCAGGGCATTGAACGAGTAGGCGTCGTAGGCTTTGCTGAGCAAAGGATTCGTCGGTTTGGAAAACTCCAGAACCATCACCTTGCCGCCGGGTTTGAGGACACGGGCCATGTCCCGCAGTGCCTGGTCCTTGTCGGTGACATTGCGCAGGCCGAAGGCAATGCTGACGGCATTGAAGCTGTTGTCCGGAAATGGCAGGTGTTCGGCATCCGCCTGTACGTATTCGATGTTGCCGGCGTAGCCGCGGTCCATCAGCCGGCCCCGGCCAACCTGCAGCATCGAGGCGTTGATATCGGCGAGCACGACCTTGCCGGCGGGGCCGACCAGATCGGAAAACTTCATGGTCAGGTCGCCGGTGCCACCGGCAATGTCCAGCACCTGGTGGCCTTTGCGCACGCCGGAAAGCTCGATGGTAAAGCGCTTCCAGAGGCGGTGGATTCCCATGGACATGAGGTCGTTCATCAGGTCATATTTGCCGGCCACTGAATGGAACACTTCCGCCACCTGGCCCGCTTTCTGGCTTTTTTGCACATTGCGAAAGCCAAAGTGCGTGACGTCGTCTTTCTGCGCCTCCGGCCGGGGCTGGTTGGCAGACGGTTGTTGCTCGCTCATGACTTTTTCATGATCTTCGCTCATGGCTGGGTCCTGTCAGAATCTGAACCCCGTATTCTAACGCCTGCGGGGGTGGCTACAAGTTTAATGGCGCCTTACACTATAAAACGTTCCCTATTTTCCGGAGAAACCCGATCCATGTCCGTTATTGATGTCCACCGCGCCCATTCCCTTGATAAAAATCATGCTCGCAAAGCGGCGGAAACCCTGGCCGAGGATCTGTCGAAGCAGTTCGATGTGAATTATCAGTGGCAAGGGGATCATCTGAGCTTCAAGCGAAGCGGGGTGAAAGGGCACCTGAACATTACCGGGAGCGATCTCCATATCCATCTGGAACTGGGGATGCTGCTACGGCCGTTCAAATCCCGGATCGAGCAGGAGATCCATTCCCAGCTGGATCAGATTCTGAAAACCTGAGCCGGGTTGTCCGGTTCAAAGATCACCGGGCAGGTCAAACGGCTGCGGGCGGCGGTTCAGAATGTTGTCCATTACCTTTCTCTCCCGTGTCACCAGGCGGTCAATCAGCAGGTCCACATCATCCATTTTACGGAATGCGGAATAGCCCCGGTGCAGGAAGCTGTGCAGGTCGGTCAGGTCCGCCATTTCCGCCGGCGCCCGGCTCATGGACAGCAGCCAGCCGAGGGTGCGGTTGCGTACGTAGCGATCCAGCTGCTGCCCAACCTCCGCTACCAGGTAGATCTGCCTCTCGCGGTGCTCCATGCGCTGGCTACTGCGGAAGACCTCGCAATAGTCGTCCCGGCCAAGGGATGCAGGGGAGAGCCCCTGGTGGTGGCACAGTTCGGCCAGTTCCAGGTCCAGTTGCTGGGTAATCAGGTTGAGTTCCACCAGCCCGGCAAATGTGTCCAGCAGGTTGTCCGGCAGCCATTTCACCATTTTCGGGAAGACCCGGTCGATATTGTCGTCGCGACGGGTCATGCCGGCAGGGGCGTAAAGGTCAGTCAGCAGGAATTCCAGGCCGGTGTGGTACCCGGGGTGCCGGTAGAGATCCGCATGGGTGGCTTTCAGCCGTTCGGCCTGCCAGTCGGCGATCAGGAAGGTCTGTTCCAGTAGCGGGTGAGCGGCCTTGTGCTGGCGGAAATCATGATAGTCCAGCAACAGTTGCTGCAGGCGGCGAGCACTGTCGGAATGGGTGCTGGTGGCGACAAGGCGCTCACGATACATGGGAATCTGGCTCCACTATACCTGCAACAGAAGCGCGCCAGTTTAGCGGAGCTTGAGTGTTTGTGCAGCCCTGTTAACCCTGGGCTGCTGCCGGCAGGCTTTCAAAGCCGGGTACCCATTCCTTGCTGTCGAGGGTGATAAAGTGGCTGGGAGCCTCGGTTTCGATAATGCGCATGGTGGTCGGGCTCTGGCGCGCACTGGCCAACATGGCCTGGCGGTCGAGTATGCGATCCACCGCGGGGATCAGGAAGGTACCATAGCGAACCCTGCTGTAGACGCTGGCGTCAGTTCGCTCCATCCAGGCCATCAGGTTCTCGATATTGCGGACGATGGTCAGGTGGTCCTTGGTGGCGGAAAACAGCTTACCCAGCAACTGTTTCTTGCGCGGATTCATCTTGCCGAAGAAAGTCTGGCCGTAGGCGGAGGAGGGGGCGCTGTTGATCAGGCGGATCAGCCAGGGCCACATGCCGTGGCTCACCGGTTCCAGTACCGCCGTTACCAGGGCAGAGAGCCGGCCATTGGGCAGCACGGGGGCCTCCAGTACCACCTCGATGTTTTCGTACAGTTCCGGCCATTGCTGGATGGCTTCCAGAATCACCGCGCCGCCACGGGAATGGCCGTGTACACGGATATTTTCGGTGCTCGGCAGGTTTGCCAGTGCCTGGTTCAGAATACAGGCATCGTACTCGATGGTGCCTTCCAGGTGTTTGATGGGCACCTCCCAGTCCGGAGACTCGGGCGTGACGCCATTCACCGGGATGTGATAATTGCTGCAGGTGAGCAGGATCAATTCAGTGGTGGGTGCTTCGTAGGCCTGGGTAAAATAGCAGTGATTTTCCAGAAAGCCGTGAACACCGACGACAGTCTGCTCCGCCTTGCCACTGTGATTGCGGACGGAAACGGCACCGGTACCAACCCGGTAGACCCGCCCCGAAAACATTTCGGAGTAGGCGCTTTCGATCGGTTTGATCAGTTTGCGTACATGGCTCGCTTTCATAACTGCTCTCCTCCAGCACCCGGTGTTTGCCTTTTATTGGTCTTTATCGGTGCTGGTAATCCAGTTGTACCGCCTTATGTCGCTGCATATATTGGCACTGGTTACCATTTTTACGCCCGGTTACGGCCAATAGACTTTTGGCGAACAGGACGCAAAGGCACGTCTGGTGCCTCATAACCATTTCATTAATCCTTATTCCCAGTATAGAGGGGATAGGTTACCTCCGTGTAACTTTTTGTAAGCGCGTGAGGTGGGCCCTTATATGGAGCCATCCGGGCTTGTCTGGCACAATGCAGGGTCATCTTTCCATTTATTGCAGCATTTATCCGGGGACAGACAGGTTTGAGTCAAAAGGAATCGCATCTCCTGTTGCCTGTGGATTCAGCCTGGCTGGCCCTGGAGCGCCCGGAAAACCCCATGACCATCACGGTCATGCTCCGGGTGGAAGGGTTGACGGAAGCCCGGCTCCGGGAATTTCTGCGTATCTACTGGCTGGCCTGGGAGCGGTTCCGCTTTATGCCTGTACGCCGTGCCCCTGGCTGGTGGTGGGAAGAAGACCCGGTATTTTCGCTTAACCATCATCTTGAGGTGGTTCCCGGTGAATTGAGCCGGCAGGCATTACAGGACTGGGTTTCCGCCCGGCTGAACCAGACCTTGCCCACTTACCGCCCGCTCTGGAAATTCTGGCTGGTTCCCGATGCCGAGGGCGGCGCCGCACTGCTGTTGCGCATGCATCACTGTTATGCCGACGGGCTATCGCTGCTGGGCATATTCGAGCGCCTGTGCCCGTCTTCTCCCCAACAGGCCCCGGTGCTCTATGGTGAGAGGGAGGAGGCAGACTCCGGCCGCTGGTCACGGGCCGCCACCGCCTGGTTGCGTGAGCTGACGGCCAGCGGGCTACCGCAGACTGATGCCGCAGAGGGCGGGGATATTCCACGCAACGGCGGGTCATCTGGCCGCAATGCCCTGGAGCAGGCGGCCTGGAAAAGCCTGAGGCTGGTGAACGAACTCAGCCAGTTCCTGGTGGTGCCGGAAGACACTGACTCATCTCTGAAACGGTCGCTGCTGGGGCGGCGCCAGTGTCGCTGGTCACAGCCGCTGGCACTGGAGCGTTTTCGCCACATTGCAACGATAACCGGCGTAACCATCAACGATGTGCTGCTCAGTTGCGTGGCCTCGGCGGTTCGCAAGCGGCTTATGGCAGACGACACCGACGTCGACGAGGCAGTGCTCCATGCAGCGGTGCCCGTGGACATACGCAGTCATCTGCCGGAAGGTATAAAGCCCGACCCCGGGACCCTGGGTAATTACTTCGGGACTGTTTTTGTTCCCTTGCCGGTGGATGGCGAAAGCTCGCTGGAACGGCTTTTCCGCATCAAGCATGAAACCCGCAAACTCAAGAAAAGCTGGCAACCGGGCCTGTCCTGGGCATTGACCGGCAGTGCTTCGCTTATTCCGGAAGCCTGGCGTCAGCCAGTGGCGGACCTGTTCTACCGCAAGGGCAGTGCAGTGGTATCGAATGTGCCCGGTACGCGGGATGAGCGCTATCTGGCCGGTTGTCGAATACTGGAGCAGATGTTCTGGGTACCCCAGGCGGGTGATATCGGGCTCGGGGTAAGTATTGTCAGCTATGCTGGTCAGGTCCAGTTCGGTATTGTCGCCGATGAGGCCGTCATGGCTGACCCTGAAAGCTTCCTGGACGACTGTCTGCAAGAGCTCGAGCTCTTTCCCTCCTGACGGGTAGTAATCCCAAAGTCCTGTTTCCAGAGCCTCCTAAAAGATCAGAAAACCTGCCCCCTTGGCGCATTTTCCACTTCCCCCGCTTCGTCGACCATGGAATTCAGGCGAGAGAGTGCGCCTGAGACACGGGTAATCACCCGTTGCTCAACACCCAGATTCAATAAAAACCGGGGGAGTTATGAACAACAACAATTTGAGAAAGTCAGGGTTGGCAATTGCAATGGCTGCGGCCATGGGAGCAAGCGCCGGCGCCAATGCAGCGATTGAAGTGTACAACGAAGACGGTACCAGCTTTTCTACAGACGGTTATGTTAACGCTTTTTATGTGAATACGGATGTGGATAGGCCAGGAAATGATCTCGATCGTAGGCAATCTCGTGTGAAAATGGGCTTCTTTCCCAACTATCTCGGGTTTAATGTTGGCAGAGACATGGGTGATCTTCAGCTGGGCGCCCGTTCCTCTTTTTGGGTTAATATTAACGACACTGATACGTCAGGTACCTCAACCGGTCTCAATGTTCGGCAGCTATACGGAACCATTGGGAGCAGTTGGGGCGAAATTCTAATTGGTAGGGATTTTGGTCTATTCGCAAGATCGAATCTTTTCTTAGATGAAGTTCTGATGGGGCACGGCCACAGTAGCGACGTGCTGGGATTGGTTGATACTGCGGGTGTTTCCTTCGGGAACATAGGGAGTGGTTATCCCTATGCTTTTCCAACCTCACAAATTACCTATCGTTCACCGGACTTGGGGGGGCTGAAAGTCGCGGTAGGTATTATGGACCCGAATAAGATTGCTGAGAGTTCAAGTACCGAAGCACGATATGAGGAAATGCCGCGTATTGAGTCCGAAGTGACATACACCATGGATGTTAGTTCTGTAAATCTTACCGCTTGGATAAATGGACAGTACCAAAAATCTGAAACTAAGGTCGCTGGCGGTGAAGACGTGACCTCAAAGGGGGTTGGCTATGGTGTAAAGGTTTCCCTAGATGGTTTGTCGCTCACAGCATCTGGATTTACCGCTGAAGGTTTGAATCCTCTATTTACTAATAATTTCACCATCGGTGGTGCTCTGCCAGCTTTTGAAGAGCAAGATACTAAAGGGTTTTTGGTCCAAGGATCGTATTCCGTAGGAGTTAATCGCTTCGCTGTATCGTATGGGGAGGGAACGGACGATATCCTCGATATGAATCGCGAGACAATAACTTTGGCAGCATTTCATGATGTTAACGATTATCTCAAGTTAGTAACAGAATATACCCGCCACGAGAGTGCTGTCGAGTCTTCGGGTGCAGACTTGGAAGAGTCGGACACCTTTGCAGTCGGAGCAATTGTTACTTGGTAATAAACACGGAGACGTGACGGAAGGATGCCAATACCTAATTTGGTCTAAGACTAAAGTGTCGGTTTGCCTCCTCGGGGACCGACAGTAGACCAAATATTAATTCGGGGAGAAAGTCAATCAATGACTTATGATCATTTTGGCGAGCCCACTAACATGTACTGAAGTTGCATTGGCCGCGTTTCTGGATGCCGTAGAATTAGTGGAAAGTCGTTCGTTTTTGAGGTCCGCGTACATGAACCCAGTTACAACCCTGCCTGCCGTTCGGGTATCGAGCTCCAGTGTTCGCGATCCCATGCTGGCGGCAACTAATCTGGCCAGTCAGTTGAACCATGAGCACCTGGGTTGGGTGTTGTTCTTCTGTTCCGCGGAATACGATCTAGGCCGTCTCGGTATAGCCCTTGAACATGCTTTTCAGGGGGTGCGTGTGTACGGCTGTACCTCAGCTGGAGAGATTACGCCGGAGGGCTATGGCCGTGGATGCATTACTGCCATCGGCTTCGATCATCGTTACTTTTCCATTGATTGCGCTCTGATTCGCGAGCTCGATCGGTTTACCCTGCAGGATGCCCAGAGCGTCATTCATGGCCTGCTGTCCACATGCCGTGATGCCAAGCTTGCTCCGGTGAAGGGTAATACTTTTGCGATTACCTTGCTGGACGGTCTCTCCAGTCGTGAGGAGCTGGTGCTGGCGACGCTCAATGCAGCTCTGGGTTCCATCCCGCAGTTTGGCGGGTCAGCGGGTGATGATGAACGCCTGGCTAATACCCATGTATTCTACGATGGGCAGTTTCATACCGGTGCGGCGACGGTTCTGCTGGTCAATACACCTCTGGATTTCCGGGTGTTTTCCACGCACCACATGGTTGAAACCAGCGAGAAACTGGTCGTTACCGATGCCTGTGCTGAAAGCCGCACCGTTTACGAAATCAACGCCGAACCCGCGGCTGATGCCTACGCCCGCGCTGTTGGCGTGAATGTGGAGGCCCTGGACCGCAAGGTGTTCGCGCTGAGGCCCATGGGCGTGAAAATTGGCGGGGATTACTTCGTGCGTTCGGTTCAGCGAGTTAACCAAGATAAAAGCCTCACTTTCTACTGTGCCGTGGAAACCGGCATTGTGATTACCACCATGGAACCCGGAGGTCTGCTGGACAGTGTGCGAACTCAAATCGAAGCGTCTGAGCAGATGGTGGGGCCACCGTTGGTGACTATCGGATGTGACTGTTTCCTGCGTCGCTTGGAAGCTGAGCTGACAGGGGAAATTGAGGCGGTATCTGAATTCCTTCGCCATCACAAAGTGATCGGCTTTAACACGTACGGCGAGCAGTTTAATGGTATGCATATCAACCAGACCTTTACGGGGGTGGTCATTGGTCAGCCTGAAGCCCGTGCCCTGCAAGAGTGACACTCCCACTAAAGACAGGGATCGGCGCATTGCCGAACTTGAGGCGGAAAACGAGCGCCTGCGCCGTATCCGTGATGCCCTCATCGTTCGGGTGGAGTCTGGCTCCTCCCACAAGCCTGAACCCTATGCGGCGTTTGAGCATTCCGTGGTGCTGGCGGAACAGGTGCGGGAGCGTACGGAGACCCTCAATCAGACTATGGAGGAGCTTAAAGTCAGCAATAAGGCGTTGAGCCGTGCCCGTGTCGAAGCTGAAACCACCCGCCATCGTCTTAGCGATGCCATTGAAAGCATTGCTGATGGCTTTGCCCTTTTTGATCACCAGCACCGTCTGATTCAGAGCAACAGTCGATTTCGCAGTTATTGGGGAGATGCGGGTGTAGAAGTGCCGGAACCAGGTACCACCATTGCAGATGTGAAACGCCAGGCTGTCAGTTCGGGGCTGATCGTGGAAGAGCAGAGTCACCCGAATTCTGAGGGTGTTGTGTTTCTGCTGGCTAACGACCGTTGGGTACAGATGACAGAGAGATCCACCCGTGAGGGCGGATTGGTGGTGCTGTATTCTGATATCACCGACGTCAAGAACAGCGAGATGGCTCGCCGCATCAAGGCGCTGGAGGAAAGTGAGCGCTGGATACGGGTGGTGACAGACCATATACCTGCATTGATTGCCTATGTCGGAGCAGACCTAACAGTGCAATTCTGTAACAAGGTGTACGAATCCTGGTATGGGCGCAACGGCGAATCACCTCTTGGCAAACCCCTGGAGACAGTGCACTCTTCTGGCCTGTACCGGCGTCTGTTGCCACAGATACGACAAGCGCTCGCGGGGAGCAGTGTAACCTTCGAATTTGAGGAATGTGGCGAGCAGGGAGACGTCCGTTATATGCTACGTTCCTATGTGCCCAACATTAACGAGGCAGGAAGTGTCGCCGGCTTCTTTGTCTTGATCCGCGACATTACCGATCGTCGCAAAACCGCGCTGGCTTTGGAGCAGGCCTATAGTACCCTGGAACGGCGGGTGAAAGAACGTACCGCCGCTCTCACCGGCCTTAATAACCAGCTGCGTCAGGAGATCGCCGAGCGGTCGAGGGTAGAAGAGCGACTTCGAGATGCCAAGCTGGAGGCAGAGGGCGCCAACCTCTCCAAAACTAAGTTTCTGGCGGCGGTCAGCCACGATCTGTTACAACCCCTGAATGCGGCCCGCCTGTTTACGAGTGCCTTGTTGGAGCAATCGTTCGGGCCGAAGGCCGAGGGGCTGGTTCGTTCGGTGAGCA
Source organism: Marinobacter sp. UBA2688 (assembly GCF_002352785.1). NCBI lineage: Bacteria > Pseudomonadati > Pseudomonadota > Gammaproteobacteria > Pseudomonadales > Marinobacteraceae > Marinobacter > Marinobacter sp. UBA2688. Next base: position 121,304 of record NZ_DELU01000024.1, on the reverse strand, counting down.
CATCTCTGGATGATGTTGAAAACCTCTTGAGTACTCTGGTTGATATCTCCAAGCTTGATGCTGGCGTGATTAAGCCGGACGTTACCGCCTTTGATCTACGGGACCTTATCAACAACATTGCTCAGGAATTCCGACAGATGGCCATGGCCGAAGATCTGACCCTGGACTTTGTACCCTCCTCGGCCATTGTGGTATCCGATTCCCAGCTACTGGCTCGGATACTCCGCAACTTCCTGACCAATGCCATTCGCTACACCAGCACAGGGCGCATCATGCTGGGATGCCGCAGACAGGCCGGTCATGTTCTGCTGCAGGTGTGGGATACCGGGCCGGGTATTCCCGAAGATAAACTTACCGAGATTTTTCAGGAGTTTAAACGAATTCGCCCAGCCGGCTCCCAACTGGAAAAGGGGCTTGGCCTCGGGTTGGCTATCGTGGATAAGATATCTCGCATGCTTGGTCATGAAGTGTCGGTCGAGTCTACGGAAGGCAAGGGTTCGGTATTCAGCGTCAGGGTGCCCCTGGGCCGATTGAAGGCCAGACAATCGGCAGCAGATCAGAACCGGACAGTATCTTTCGATAGTGGTCTCGGCTGTGCACGGATCTGGGTGATCGATAATGACTGGTCCATTTGTCAGGGCATGAAAACTCTGCTTGAAGGCTGGGGGTGCAGAGTCGTCATCGCGGTATCCCTTAAGGATCTAGAACGCCAACTGGACCCGGCGGAGAGTCCGGTGGACCTGATCCTGGCAGACTACCACCTGGACAACGACGAGAACGGCGTGGATGTGGTGGCCAACATTAACGGTCGTCGGCATTGCCCCGCGCCGGTGGTGATGATTACCGCCAATTACAGCAATGAGCTGAAACAGCATATCCGGGAGTTGGGGCATGTGTTGATGAACAAGCCGGTTAAGCCGCTGAAGTTGCGGAGTGCTTTGAATCACCTGCTGAGGGCGTGACCTACCGCTTCAGATACTGACTGAAATCCACATCACTCGCCGAAAGAATCGCCTGCACCCGGTTATGAACCCCAAGCTTACGCAGTATCGCCGACACATGGGCCTTCACCGTGGTTTCGGCGATATTCAGGTTATAGGCAATCTGCTTGTTGGACTCACCCTTGGACATGCGCTCCAGCACCAGCAGCTGGCGCCGGGTGAGGGAGTTCAGCAGTTCCGGTGAAATCGGGTTCTCTTCGTGACGGCTGCGGCGGCTGGTGTTCTCCTTGCCGGTACGGATGATGTCCGATGGCAGGTAGACGTTACCATTGAGTATCTGCTGTATGGCTTCGGTCATCTGGGCCCGGGGCGAGGATTTGGTAATGAACCCGCAGGCGCCGTAGGTGATGGCCTGGAGCACAACCTGCTTGTCTTCCTCTGCTGACACAATCACCACCGGGATGGTGGGTGCTTCGTTCCGCAGGGAAATAAGCCCGTTCAGGCCGTGCATGCCGGGCATGTTCAGGTCCAGCAGAATAAGGTCCAGGTCATCGTTTGCGCGGGTGATCTCCAGCGCACTATCAAGGTCTGCGGTTTCAATAATCTCGCTACCGCTGAATCCTGATGAAATCACGCTGCTGATGGCTTCACGGAACAGAGGGTGGTCGTCGGCGATCAGAATCTTGTATGCCGGCTCCATGGATGGTTCCACCTGTTTGTTTTCATTATGTGTGGTTGTTTCCGATGCATGATAACGCTTTTCGGAAGAGAGTGCGGCATGGTGCTCATAAAGCATGGCGGCCTCCTGTGCAGTAGAGTCTCCGGAATCGGATAGACCCTTTGGTTATTATTATGATGATCTCATTACACGCTATCTGCGCCTCTGGTTGAATGCGACCATCGCACCAAAAAACAGGCACCAAAGTACTATTCTTGCGTGGCGGCGGGCTTCGTATCGTGGAGGGATGAGCCAACAACCAATAACAACGCCCGATCCTGAATCATTTGCAGCCCCCACTCGACCATTCTTGTGGGCCGTGCTAACCCTGTTGTTTGTTTTTTTACTGGCAGGCTTCGCCCATGCCAGTGATAGAGACTCTACACCTCTGCCAGTAGTGTCTGTCAGCGTGCTGCAATTCGGCACAGCCCACTGGGAACTCGACCACATCCAGCACCGGGAGCTGGATCAGAAGAACGGCTATCGCCTCGAACTGAAACTGGTGGCCAACCTCCCGGCCTCCCGGCTGGCGGTTACCAGCGGGTCGGTAAACGGTGCTGTGGCCGACCTGCTCTGGGCCCAGTCCCGGTTCCAGTCGGGAACTCCTTACCTGTATGTGCCTTTCTCATCCCGGATTGGCGATATCGTGGTGCCAGAAAATTCCGATATTCGATCTGTGGCCGACCTTGCCGGCAAGCGCATCGGCGTTGCGGGCGGCCCCGACAGCAAGGGCTGGATACTACTCCAGAAGGTTGCAGAACAGCAGGGGGTCAGTCTGACTGAATCCGCCGATGTCCAGTTCGCTGCGCCGCCGCTGCTGAGCCAGGCCCTGAAGCGGGACCAGGTGGACGTGATTGTCACCTACTGGCATTTCGCCGCACGGCAGATGGGGGAGGGCGGCTGGCGCTCCGCGTTCGGAATGGCTGACCTGCTCACCGCCATGAACCTGGACCCGAACCTTCCAGTCTTGGGGTATGTATTTCCGGCGGAGTGGGCTGAGGATCATCGTTCGCTGGTCGACCGTTTTGCGGCGTCCCTGCGCGAGGCCAAAGCGGAACTGGCGCAAGACGAATCACACTGGCAGCGGCTGCGGCCATTGATGGGCAAACCGCAGGATGGAGTAATCCAGGCCTTGAAGGAAGGCTTCATAGCGGGCACGCCTGCCCCCCTGACCGACCAGCGGATTGCGGATCTGCATCGGTTGCTGACCCTCACCGGCGCCGACTCTGACAACCTGATGTCGGCAGAGCTGTTCTACCGGAGCCGGCCGTGAGCAGTCACTCGGGTCGCCCGCCGGCCTGGAGCTACTGGGTGGTCCTGCCTGCTTTCGTGCTGCTCTGGGCCCTGGTTGCCTGGATGCTTGAATCCCCCCTGCTTCCGACGCCGCTCAATGTGCTCGACACTCTGTTACGGGAGTCCGCTTCCGGTGAACTCTGGCATCACCTGAGTGCCACCCTTGCCCGTGTCATCGTGGCTTTTGTTCTGGCGATGTTGCTGGGCACCGCCATTGGCATCATCATGGGCCGGTCAAGAACCACCAATGCATTGTTTGACCCCATGCTGGTGCTACTGCTCAACCTGCCGGCGCTGGTCACGATCATTCTGATGTACGTCTGGTTCGGCCTGGTGGAAGTGGCTGCGGTTATGGCCGTGGTCATCAACAAAGTACCCAATGTCGCTGTCACCGTCCGCGAAGGCGCACGCAGCCTGGATTACCGGCTTGAGGAAATGGCCACGGTTTATGAATTCACCCGCTGGCAGCGGTTCCGCGAAGTCTGGGTGCCGCAACTCTTCCCCTACCTTATGGCCGCCACCCGGGGCGGGCTGGCCCTGATCTGGAAAATTGTCCTGGTGGTGGAACTGCTGGGCCGCTCGGATGGCATCGGTTTCCAGTTGCACATGGCCTTCCAGGTATTCGACGTGGCTGCCATCCTCGCCTATAGCCTGGCGTTTATTGCCGTGGTCCAGCTCATCGAACTGGCCATCCTGCAGCCCCTCGAACGCCGCTCCAGCCGCTGGCGCCAGCCGGAGGTGGCCCATGCTTGAACTGCGGATTGCAGGCCGCAGCTTCGGCCAGCCGGTGCTGGGGGAAGTGTTTGCCACCATAGAACGGGGGGATCGGATCTGTCTGCTCGGGCCGTCGGGAATCGGGAAAACAACTCTGCTTAATGCGATTGCGGGGCTGGATAAAACCATCCCGGCGGAAGCGATCATCGGACGCGAGAAACTCCGGGTTGGCTATCTGTTTCAGGAACATCGGCTGCTGCCCTGGCGCACTCTGAATGCCAATCTACGGTTGGCGGGCGCAAATCATGAGGAGGCGGAAGCGCACCTGGCCTGTGTGGGTCTCAAAGGCTATGGCCACTATCTGCCGGACCAGCTGTCTCTCGGTATGGCCCGGAGAGCAGCACTGGCCCGTTGTCTGGCAGTGAAACCTGACCTGTTATTGCTGGATGAGCCTTTTGCGTCGCTGGACCCGGTTATGGCGGGCGAGCTGAAAATACTGATTGCTGGGATTCTGGATGCCAATGCGGGGATGGCGATGATTTGTGTCACCCATGATGGGGGTGATGCGGAGATCCTGGCCAATCGGTTGTGGTATCTGGGCGGTAGGCCGGCGCGGTTGCAGTGGGATGATGCTATCAATAAACCGACCTTGACTCATGAAATTCTGGGGCAACTTCGGAAGGTTGGTTTGACGAGATAAGTTATCCGTTGTGGACTGATTAAGTCGCGGATTCGATACTTGCATAAAGAATGTTCGATCGACTGGGTTTGCGCTGCATCACCGCAAACTGTTCTGAGGCTTGGTGCTATTAGAAAAGAGCAGTGTTGATTGTAGGCATATTTGCAACTATTAGGAGAAGCTATGGAGGGCTTATCTGGGGTTAGCTGAATGAACAACACTTTCGTAGAAAAGAACTTAGACCAGCGTCCTAGATCATTATGTTCTTTAGACGGATTTATCCACTGCAAGCTTGACACCTTTCTCTGGTAAAGGTAACTCTAAAAAATTAAGGAGCTTCAGCCATAGAAAATAGAAGAGTTAAGAGTACCTCAATGATGTTAGGGGGCTATGGGTGCAAGCAAAGCTCAATAAGCAGCATGGCATATATTTCAGTGGCTTTAGCCAGATTGTTCGTGCCAATTGTGATAGAAAATAGGCTGATCTATGAGAGGCACCCAACAAGATAGATCATCCCCCAAAATGCCCTATCGCCGCCTATGTCTCCAAAGTTGCGCTACCGGCCCTACAGATAAATAGTGAGCTGTGGAGTAGAAGGCTGAACGGAGACGGACGGGGTGGGAGAATGGGCCTTTTACGCATTGGCGAAGAAACGAGTTTTAAGGGGTAGATACGTTAAGAGGCTGTCGAGTTTTGTTTGATTACGCTCTGGTTAGCTTAATCAGAGTGGTGCGCCAAACGTCTTTTATTCTCTAATAATAACAGTCGACTAGATGTCGAGGGAAGACTGCAATGGTAGATCTCATCGAACCAGAAGAGTTACCTATTTGGGTGCCGGGAGAGGTACTGACAGCTAGTGACGGCCTTGGGTGGCGTGATGTAGGGCAACGTTCCTATAAGTATTCAGGCTTGGATGTTCCGATACCTCCGATGAATCACTATATGATCGTCCGATATTTTGAGGGGCAGACCCCCATGGATAGGCGTGTTGAGAGCCACTGGAAGCGAACGACCTGTGTGCCAGGCCACATTTCTCTACTAAATCGGGCGCGACCATCACACTGGCATTGGACTCAAAGAATCAACGTATCACACGTATATCTCTCCGAGAGTTTAATGTCACGTGTAGCTCAAGATGTGTTAGGACGTTCAATATCTGAGATTTGCCTGCACGATGTACTTAACGCAGAGGACCCAACCATTACTTCAATCTCTGATGCCATCTTAGGAGAAACACGAAGTTCAGCGATTGGAGGGCCAACATATGCCGAAGCGCTGGGACTACAACTCAGCGTCCATTTATTACGTAACTATGCGGATGTCAAATTCCAAGAGAAGGTCAGCCAGTCTCGCCTTTCAAGACGTCAGCGCTGCACACTGACTGAGTACATCCACGGAAACCTGCAATATCAGATCAGCATAGAACAGCTGTCGGCAGTAGTTGGCTTGGGCGTTTGGACTTTTTGCCGGCGATTCAAGGAAAGTTACGGAATGACACCTTGCGCGTACCTCTTAGAAAAACGGATTGAGCAGGCAAAGATGATGCTGTTAAATGGGTCTCAGCCAATTAAAGCTATTGCAAGCGAATGTGGCTTTTCGGATCAAGCTCATATGACACGAGTTTTCCGACGTAAGCTGAACCTAACACCTGGTCAGATAAGAGGATCGCAGGATCACTAATCGGCTTTTTTGGTTTATTCCTCTAATTGACCAGAGCGGTAGAACTTGGGCTACCGCTCTGGTCATCAGCGAGTCAGTCTAGATTTTGATAGGTCGTAGCTTCGAACTCATAAAAGCCGGGATACGATGAGCAGTCGTAAAATGGTAGAATTTGCGTTGCCCAATAACCGCCGATTCCTTTGGTTTTATCGATCCACAGATAGGAATTGGCGAGGCCGGCCCAGGCCATTGACCCCGATGAGCGTCCTGTAGGTGCTCTCTCACGGTTGACCAGGAAGGCATGGGACCAACCTTTATCTACCCCCGGCATAAACTCACCAGTGTTAGCGAGGCTAGGATCGGATGTCTCCCAGAACCCGATTGGAATACTTGTGCCCGCGTAGCCGTCTTTAGCTAGCAAGCTTGCCGTTTCAGGCTTGAGCACTCTCCCATTCTTGCCCGCTCCGTCGTTCAGGATCATACGCAGGAACTTCATGTAGTCCTTCACAGTTCCATAGAGGCCGTGTCCGCCCATATCCATCGCAGGCTCTGTTGGTAATGCCAGCTCTGGAACTGGTATTAACTGGCCGTCTTCGGCCCTCGTATGTATTGTCGCTCGTCGGTCCATCATGTCATTGTTTACTGAAAATGCGGTGTCAGTCATATCGAGCGGTTGAAACACGCGCTCATGCATAACCTCACCAAGACGTTTTCCTCGCAACTTCTCCACGATCAGACCAAGCCAGTCAGTATTTACCCCGTAGGTCCATGCATCGCCTGGATCGTGCTGTAGCACGGTCTGGATCGACTCTTTGGTGCAAGTGATGATCGATGGAATATCCTTCAGTTCTCGGTAGCGTTTATCTTCCGAGCTGAAAAAATCATAGCTAAGCCCTGAGGTATGCAACAGAAGGTCACTAACCGTAACCCTGCGCCTTGGAGGCCTCAGTCTTGGTTGCCCATCTGCACTGAACCCTTCTAGCACTTGCAATTCGTCCATCTCCGGGAGGTACTCCGCCGCTGGATCATCAAGCCTTAGAAGTCCTTCTTCAATCAACTGCAGCGCACATACACTGGTAATAGCTTTAGTGGTAGAGAAGATCGCAAAGACAGTGTCTAGGTCCATAGGGGCTTGTTTGCCTAGCTCCCTTACGCCCGAAGCGCCTTCATAGATATTGCTGTTCGAATCGGTAACCATGGCTACTACACCTGGAGCGCCACCATGGCGCCCTGTGGTTTGCTGTAGCACACTGTCCAACGCAGCTTTCATTTTTGTATTGCTCATTTCAAACTACCTCTTGTTAATGTCGGAATGGCTCTTTCGACGTGTGCCCTACGCGAAGACGAACCCTGGGTAGTTGTTCTCGGCCAACTCAACACAATGCTGATTATAGGTATTCACCCCCCCACAGTAGGAGAGTAACCTTCTGGGTTTTCCTGGCACATTGCTTCCCATATACCAGCTATCCACAAGGGGGAGAAGTGTCTGATTTGTCACCTCGTCGTGGTGCTGGACCCACTCATCCTGGAGCTGTTTGGTTGGTTCTATTACTGTCTTTCCCTCTTCATTAGCATGCTGAATTATATCGGTGATCCAGCCCACCTGCTGTTGCAGGCAAGTTGTCATGTTGCACAGAGCCGCGGAAGGTGCAAGAGGTGCGCCGGTAGTGAACAAATTAGGGTAGCCATATACTTGCAGGCCCATTGTGGTGCGGATTTCATTGGCCCACTCTTCCTTCAAGCTCCGACCTTCCTTACCGCGTATGTCAATTCGCGATAGGGCTCCTGAGCCTGCATCGAAACCTGTAGCCAGAATAATTATGTCCACCTCATGTACCGTGCCGTCCTTCATCAAAACACCATTTGGCACGATCCCCTCGATCGGAGTTTCTCGGCAATTCAGTGCCTCGACATTCGGTCGCAGATAAGTTTCGAGATAACCTGTATCCAGTGGAACACGCCGGATTCCGAATCCGTAGTCTGTCGGAATAAGAAGGTCGCAAAGGTCTGGATCGAAGTTCAATCGTTCCCGCATTTTTGAGCGCACAAACTCGGAGATTTCTTCGTTTATAGCTTCGTCGGTGAACATTTCGGGATATGAGGAGAGCCAGAGGGCGAGTGAACCGTCATTGTAAAGGTTCTCCAGTCTTTCTTTGCGTTCCTCTGGGCTGTCAGAGTGCCAAGACCGGCCATCAAAGTCGTAGTCAAACCCAGCGAAGGTGTTGAGCACGCGATCTTTCAGATAAGTAAACTGTCCGGACCAGGATTTCCAATCCTCCTCTGTGTATTTCGGATTTCGCATCGGAATTGTGTACTGAGGAGTGCGGACAAAAACTTTCAGCGTATCCACCTCTGGCGCAATGGTCTGGATGGCTTGAATTCCAGTAGCGCCTGTGCCGATCACAGCCACACGCTTGTTTTTGAGATCTACCCCCTCTTTGGGCCAGCGAGAAGTATGGCAGATCTGCCCTTTAAAGGTGGACTGTCCATTAAAGACATCCTCAAGGGGCGCAGAAAGCATTCCAGTACAAGCGATCAGATACCGGGCTTCTAAATGATCACCGTTGTCTGTTGTGATCGACCAGGTACCACCTGACTCGTTCCAGTGTGCAGAGTCAACGCGGGTTTCAAACTGAATGTCTCGATGAAGGTCCAGTTTATCGGCTACATAATTCAGCCAGCGCTCGCTTTCAGGCTGAGCTGGGAACCGCTCTGATGGTTTCCAGTTCTCATAAAGCTCTTTTGAGAACCAGTATTGGTATATCTCAGCCTGAGAGTCGAATCGGGCACCTGGATATCGATTCCAGTACCATGTGCCTCCTACCCCCGAGGCGGCTTCTATAACCCTTACGCTCATTCCAAGGGCTCGGAGTTTGTGCAACTGATATAAGCCAGCTACACCTGCACCGATCACTACTGCATCATAAGAATCAACATTCTTTGACATATTCATCTCAAACTCCTTCGTTTCCTCTATCAGGAAACTTTCTTGTATTTGTTTGGCAGTCATACGCACCACCGATAGTGGCGCGTTAACATCAATAATGAGGTGACGAGTGAAGTTTGGTATTGGACAAAGCTGGCAAGTTATTGCACATTTCTGGCACATCCTGATTTCTTGTTCTGTCAGGCTGACCGGGCTGGCCACTTAGAGATCTTGGACTGGCGTTCCAGTCGCAGTAGTTGGCGTATTTACCTTCGGGTAGTCGGCCCACTGCTAGGCCGTCAAAGCAGGCTCGGTTGTAGTGGGATGACAGGATTGGTGAGCCGGGACTTATCGATGATTTGTTAGGGAAATTGCTGCGGCTGGATCCCCTACAGCCCACTGCCACCCAATCAAGCAGCCTTAGAGGTGCCAAGAATCTTCGTACGCTGAGGTTTGAACCCCGCAGTCGCGAGTAGGGACAGAACGAGAGTTACGCCAGCGGTGATGCCAAAGGCCATCGGGTTCCACTCCAGGTACAGGGAAAAGCGGATGGCTTCTACTGCATGAGTAAAAGGATTGAACTGGCAGATCCAGTAGAGCCAGGGGCTGGCTTCGTTCATGCGCCACAGTGGATAGAGCGCTGAAGACATGAAGAACATCGGGAAAATGACGAAGTTCATTACCCCGGCAAAGTTCTCCAGTTGCTTGATCCAGGTGGCAATCAGCAGGCCGAGAGCACCAAGCATCAGGCTGGTTAGAATCAGCGCCGGCAGCACCGCCAGATAGCCCCAAAGCGGCGGTTCCACATCCACCAGCAACGCCAGCAGCAGGAACACATACACCTGCCCCACCGACACCACGCCCATGGCCAGCAGCTTGGTCACCAGCAGGAACGGCCGCGGCAGCGGACTCATCAATAGCACCCGCATACTGCCCAGTTCCCGGTCATACACCATGGACAGCGCCCCCTGCATGCTGTTGAACAGGATGATCATCCCGCACAGGCCGGGGGCGATGTAGGTTTCGTAAGTGATGTAGGTCTGGTAGGGCGGAATGATGGAAATGCCCAGCACCGCCCGGAAGCCGGCGGCAAACACCACTAGCCACAACAGTGGCCGTACCAGCGCGCTGGCGAAGCGGGTACGCTGCTGCCAGAAGCGCAGCCATTCCCGTGTCTGGATGCCGACGAAACAGTGCCAATAATGGGCAGCTTTCATATCAACCGGCTCCTGTCAGGGTATGGAAGGTTTCTGCCAGGTCACGTGTGCCTTCGGCTTCGCAGATGTCATGCCCTGCGCCGTCTGCCAGCAGCTTGCCTTCATGGAGGATCAGCACCCGGTCTTCCGGGAGAACCTCCTCGATCAGATGCGTGGCCCAGAGTACGGTCAGGCCATCGGAGTCACATAGCATACGTACGTGATCATTCAGCCCCCGGCGGCTGGCCACATCCAGCCCCACCGTGGGTTCATCCAGCATTAAAAGCGAGGGTTCGTGGAGCAGGGCGCGGGCGATTTCCACCCGCCGCCGGTGGCCGCCGTTGAGCTTTCGCACCGGTTCGTTGGCCCGTTCCAGCAATTGGAAACGTGTCAGCTCCCGGTCGCCCCGCACCCGGGCCTCTTTGCGTGAAAGGCCATGAAGCGCAGCGTGATAGAGCAGGTTCTGACGCACGGTCAGGTCCAGGTCCAGGGCATTCTGCTGGAACACCACGCCGATTTTACGCATGGCCCCGGCGGGTTGTTTCTTCAGGGACTGCCCGGCCATGAGGATGTCACCCTGTTGCAGCGCGAGCAGACGGGTCAGCAGACCGAACAGCGTGGATTTGCCGGCGCCATTGGGCCCCAGCAGGGCATGAAAACCGCCGGAGGTCAGCGCGAAGCTGACCTCCCTGAGCACCGGCTTGTCGCCGTAGCGAAAGCTGAGGTTGCGGGCTTCAATGGTCATGAAGTGGGATCGATGACGACACCCCAGGGGAAGCGGCCCACCTTGATGGATTTGATCACCTTCAGCTCTTCCACATCAATGACCGATACATCACTGGATACGCCGTTGGTGGTGTAGAGAAACTTCTCGTCCTTGTCCAGGTCCAGCTGCCAGACACGGGCGCCTACCAGCAGGTAATCCAGCACTTCATAGGTCTGGGCATCCACCACAGCTACGTGGTTTGAGGGGCCTAGGGCCACGAAGGCGTACTTGCCATCCGAGGTGAGCTCAATGCCCACCGGCTGCACCCGGTCCTGCGGCACGCCCTTGATCTGGAAATCGATCTGCTTGATTTCCTCTATGTTGTCCACGTCAAAGATGTGCACGGTGCCGCCGATTTCAGCTGAGGCCCAGGCGATCTTGCTGTCTTTGGTGAACTCCACGTGACGCGGGCGCTGGCCCACCACGGTATTCTTCTCGATTTCGAAGGTTTCGGTGTTGATCCAGTGCAGCATGCTGGAGGTTTCACTGGTGTTCACCGCCCACTTGCCGTCCGGGCTGACGGCCATGCCCTCAGGTTCCACGCCGACATCGATCTGGGCCAGAACGTCCTTGGTTTCCACATCCACCACCGTGACGATGGCATCGTCTTCATTGGCGATGTAGAGATGGCGGTTATTGGGGTGCAGGGCAAACTGCTCGGGGTCCTCGCCGGAGGGCAGGGTGTCAATGATCTTGCGGGTTGCCAGGTCCAGTACCTGGACGGTGTCGTCGTCACTGGCGCAGATATAGAGTTTGGTGTAGTCCTTGGACAGCAGGATACCCCTCGGCCGGGCACCTACCTCAATAGTGTCCACGACTTCGTTGGTGTCTGTGTCGATGATCGAAAGGGTGTTGTCCTTCTCATTGGACACGTAAGCCAGACTTGCCAGCGCCGGGCCGGAAAGGCCGATGGCGGCAGCCAGCGTTGCGATCTTGAAAGCATTTTTCATGGTGAGTGTTCCTTCTTGTTCTTCAGTGGGGTCAATTGATCCGGCAGTCACTCTCGGGCCTGTCGTAGCCGAGGGTGTCCAGTTCGGAATCGGGATGCAGGAAGCCTTCCAGAGGAGGTGTCGCAACCAGTCCTTGTGGGTGAACCAGGGGGATTGGCTGGCGAAGCTGCCCGTTCCAGGGGCGGTAAGTCAGCTTGCGGCCCTTGAAGGCGGCGAGCTGGAAATCGTCGGAAAACAGGTATTCGCGGATGGTCGAATGGCCGGCTTCACCGAGCCCGGTCACAGTGGTGCCAATGGTGCGGACGGCCGCCCAGGCGGCATAATCCTCGCTGTTCATTTCCCGGCCCGCCAGTTCCCGGAAGCGGTTCTGCAACTGCGCCGCACCCCAGGCTTCCACCACCCGGTGCCAGGCTTCCGGGCCCATGCCCTGGGTGCCTAAAACCGGGCGCGGCAGCCAGGTGTTGAACGGCACGTACTCCCCGAAATCACCACGCACATCGGCGACGACCACGGCATCGTAATCACTCGCCTGGGTGAAGGCGGGTAATTCTTTGGAAGCCGTGCGGCGCAGGTCCGAATCGAAGGTCCAGGGCTTGTCGGCGATGATGTCCAGGCCAAACCGCTTGCTGGCACGGCGGAAAGCATCTGCCCAGGCCTTGTCCTGATCGGTGGGGCCGGTAATCAGGAACACTTCCTTCCAGCGGCGCATGCTCAGCCACTGGGCAAGGGCGTCGGTCAGCATGGCGTAGGAAGGGATAGTGTGCAGGACGTTGGGCCGGCACTCGGTGATCCGCAGGTCATCGTCCGATGCACCGGCATTGAACAGTAACGCTTTACCGTCAGCCTTTTTGGCCATCGCCTGCAGTGTGTCTGCGGGAACGCGGGCCACAAGCAGATCAATGCCGTTCTCCAGCATGCTGTCGAGGGCGGCCAGTGAGCCCTCTTCATCGCTGGCCATGACGGACTCGAGAGCATAGTTCTGGTCGAGGAACTTGCCGGTGGCGTTGTTGTCGGCCATTCCCAGCTCAGCGCCACGGAGGCCGGCGTCTTCCGGTTCCGGAGTGACATTGGATAGCACCGGGCCCTGGTCGGGTACCCAGTGGATGTAGCCGATGGTTACATCGAGGGCTACCGCAGAAGTCGGCGCCAGCAGCCAGCCACAGAAGACTGAAGCAATCAGTAGTCTGCCTTTAAGATCCATGTTGCCGCCCCCTCTCTGAATATTTTTTGTTGAGTCCAGCTTAGAGAACGTGGAAAGGCGCTGAAATATTCAGAAAGTAGGAAACTGCCGGTACTAAAGAACTATTCCCGGGAATTTTTACACCGTTAGCATGAAGTTGAGGCAGCTTTCTTCAGGCAGAACGGGACTCCAATCATGAGGGCATACAGCCGAGTGGCGTTATTGATGCTGGCAGTATTTGCCCTGGTTTATGGCGTTGGGGCTTTTTTCTACCTGAAACAGGCGAGACTGGATGTGGCCCGTGAACTGGATGGGATATCGACGTTGGCGGGCATGATTGGAGCGCCGGAAGATGTTGAGCCGGAACTGATTGCAGGCCTCCGACATTTGCGCCCGTTGTCGGATGAGGGCGTTGCCGATGGCGGTGGCGACGTCCCTCTCTGGTTTATTCGCGCCCTGGGGGCCGATCAGACAAGTGGACTTCCTGTCATCGGAGGCTGGCAGGTTGACCCATACGACGAAGTAGAGGAAATCTGGGAAAACTTTGTGCTGGTGTCGCTGGCTTTCGGCATCGGTATGCTGCTGTGTTTTTCGGCGTTATTTCTGGCTATACGCCGGTTGACAGAGCCGCTGCGGCGAATCGGCAAGGCCATGGGCGACATCGGTGAAGGGGAGCCCTCTCCACGCCTGCCACGGCAGCCAATAACAGAACTGGATCAACTGGTGCACCGGTTCAATGCCATGGCAGAAGCGCTGGAGACCGAGCAGAAAACCGTTGCCAGATTACTGAACGAACTTCTTGAGCTTCAGGATCGTGAGCGTGCACACATTGCACGGGTGCTTCATGATGATCTTGGCCAGTATATTACCGGCATTCGCGCCCAGGCTCGCGGCTGGCTCTATGACCCGGAACTGAATGAGCGCCAGAGGGATCAGGCGAAGGAACTGGCCGAACACTGTGAGACCGTGCAGCAGCATTTCCGTCACCTGTTGCAGGACCTGCATCCTCTGGTCATGGAGCAGCTCGGACTGGGATCTGCCATTCATCATCTGGTGGATCAGTGGCAGCAGCTCAGTGGCCTGACCTGTGAACTCACGGTGGACGAAAGCCTGCCGGAGCTCACCGGTGATAAACAGACCCACCTGTACCGGTTTGTGCAGGAAGCCCTGAATAATGTCTCAAGACATGCGGCTGCAACCAAAGCCATATTGGGTGTGACTGCGAAGCCCCGTGTGCTGCAGGTCGAGATTCGTGACAACGGCATTGGAGCCAACGACCTGTCTGCCAGAGCTGGCCTCGGGCTCCGTTCCATGTGTGAAAGGGCCCGTAGCCTGGGCGGTAAAGCCGAGTTCTTCAGCCGTTCAGGTCAGGGAACCAGGGTATGCCTCACCATTCCCCTGAGCTGACAATCCGATGCCCGGAGAAGCGCCGATGAAGCTGATCATTGTTGACGACCACCGAGTGGTAAGGCAGGGAATCTCCACTCTGCTGCGGAGCATGATGCCTGGCCTGGAGATAGTCGAGATTGAAACCGGCCAGACTGCCATCGCCGCCTGGGCCGAACACCGCCCGGACCTGATGCTGCTGGATATGGGGCTGCCGGATATCTCCGGGCTGGAAGTGGCGCGACGGATTCGTCAGCGCTGGCGCGGTGCCGCCATTCTGTTTTTTACCATGCACGATGAACTGCCGATGGTGAAGCAGGCGCTGGAGGTTGGCGGCATGGGCTTTGTGTCCAAGAACTGCGCACCGGAGGAGCTTGCCGAAGCGGTAAAGCGGGTGGCTGCTGGTGAGCCCTACATTGAACATCCGATTGCTACTCGTCTGGCAATGAACCAGGAACGTCCCGTGGACCATCGGCTCAGGGATATGACCCAGCGAGAAATGGAGGTGCTGCTGATGTATGCCCGGGGCGAGGATATCCAGAGCATTGCCAGCCGTCTCTGCGTCAGTAGCAAAACCGTATCGAATCACCTGGCGATGCTGAAGGGAAAGCTGCAGGTGAGCTCTTCCGTTGAGCTTATCCACCTGGCGGTTGATGCCGGGCTTGTACGCTACGGCCAGTTACCGGAGCGTCCTCGGGCCTGAGCTTACCAGTCAAAGGGGCAGGCGGTGCAGCCTTCCATAAAGGTGTTCACAAAGGTTGCATAGTGAATGCGGGTGTCTCGCATATCGGCATCCGCCAGGCTGGCATTACCGAATTTGGCCTCCTGAAGGTTGGCGCCTATGAGACTTGCGCCCTCGAGATTGGCCTTGGGCAGCCAGGCTATCTCGAAGGTTGAATAGTCCAGAGTCGCCCCTTTCATGACAGCCCCGGAAAAGCGCGAGAAGCCGAAGTTGCCGCCACTGAGATCCGCCCCCGAAAAGTCCGAACCCTGAGCGAACAGGTATTCTGCCTGTGCTCCACGCAGGTCTGTCCCGGTGACATTGGCGCCGCGTATGGAGGCACGGTAGAGGTTCACTCTCAGGCCGGTTACCCTCTCGAGGTTGGCTCCATCGAGTCGTGCGCCTCGCAGGTTGCTGTGATTGAGTGTGGCCCCTTCAAGATTGGCGTCTTTGAAGTTAGCGGAGTGTAAATCCATGTTTGACAGGTCTGCACCGCGCAGGTCAGCGCCCGGACAGGTCGTTTCGGGCTGCAGCCTGCAGCCGTTGATAACTGGCACATCTTCGATATCTGCAAGATAGTCGGCGGCTGCCAGTGGCAGGCTTGCAGCCATCAGGCTGATAAGCACGTGTGGTTTCATCATCGAGTCCCTCCAAATACCCATTTGCGGGATGTTGAAAAATGCCCGGCGCAAGGCGCCGGGTCAATGCCGGGTAGGCTTTAGCGGGAGGCTTGTGACCAGGAGGGCAGTTTGAAGGCCCAGAAGGACCCACCCTGGGAAATTGGCTTGGTCAGCTCCGCCATGTCGCCGCCCCAGAGCGGGACTGCGCCACCGTAGCCGGAGACCACGCCAATGTACTGTTCACCATCCATTTCCCAGGTGATCGGTGATGAAATAATCCCCGACCCTGTCTGGAAGGACCAGAGTTCCTCGCCGGTCTTTGCGTCAAACGCCTTGAAATAACCATCTCCGGTGCCGGTGAAGACCAGGCCGCCCTTGGTGGTCAGCACGCCTGCCCAGAGTGGCAGCTTTTCCTTGTGTTCCCATTCCACTTCTCCGGTAAGCGGGTCCATGGCCCTGAGGATGCCAACGTGATCGTCGTACATGCGTTTGATCCGGAATCCCTGTCCGAGATAGGCCGCACCTTTTTTATAGGTAACCTCTTCCGTCCAGTAGTCCTCTTTCCAGTGGTTGCCCGGAATGTAGAACAGACCAGTGTCCTGGCTATAGGCCATGGGGTTCCAGTTTTTGCCGCCCAGGAAGGGGGGTGAAACCTCAATGGCTTCGCCCTGGGTCTCGCCCGGTTCAAGGGGCGGTGGGCGCTGGCCTTCTGCTTCTACCGGGCGTCCGTCTTCGCCAATGCGTTCCGCCCAGGTGATGTTGTCTACGAACGGAAAGGCGTTGATATATTCCCCGTTTTCCCGGTTCACCAGGTAGAAGAAGCCGTTGCGGTCGGCATGGGCCGTGGCCTTCACGGTTTCTCCGTCATCCTCGTATTCGAAAAGCACCAACTCGTTATTGCCGGAGAAATCCCAGGCGTCGTTGGGTGTGTGTTGATAGAACCACTTCACCTCCCCTGTGGAAGGGTCAACGCCCACCTGGCCGGAGGTATAAAGGTTGTCGTAATCCTGGGGGTCGCCGCCCGGCGAGGTGCGTTTCCAGGTGTTCCAGGGAGCGGGATTGCCTGCCCCGATAATGATGGTGTTGGTTTCAATGTCAAAGCTGGCACTCTGCCAGGGCGCGCCGCCACCGTGACTCCAGGCTTCCACCTTGCCGGTTTCGGTGTCGGGATCGTCAGGCCAGCTTGGGGCGTCGGGATTGCCGGTCGGAGTACTTTTCTCGCCGTTGAGGCGGCCATAGTGTCCTTCTACGAAGGGGCGCATCCAGACTTCCTCGCCGGTGTCCGGGTCCCGGGCAAAGAGCTTGCCTACAACACCGAACTCATCGCCCGAAGACCCGTGAATCAGCAGTACCTTGCCAGTCTTCTGGTCCTTGATCAGCGTCGGTGCGCCGGTCATGGTATAGCCTGCCTCGTGGTCCGCGAACTTTTCCCGCCAGGCGACTTCACCGGTGTCCTTGTTCAGGGCAACGATGCCGGCATCCAGGGTGCCGAAGAAAACCTTGTCACCGAAAATGGCAGCGCCGCGGTTTACCACATCGCAACAGGGCCGTATACCTTCGGGAAGTCGGTGGCTGTAATCCCACACTTTCTTGCCAGTTCGGGCATCCAGGGCAAAAAGGCGGGAGTAGGACCCGGTAACGTAAATCATGCCGTCGTGAACCAGTGCCTGGGACTCCTGGCCCCGTTGTTTCTCATCGCCGAATGAGAAGGAGTAGGCGGGCACCAGGCGTTCAACGTTATCGGTATTGACCGTTGTCATCGGGCTGTACCGCTGGGCCTTGGGCCCGATGCCATAGCCGAGAACATCTCCGGTGGTTTCGGCGTCGTTCTTGATGTCCTCCCAGGTGACGTCTTTTGCGTTGGCCTGCAAGGAAAGGCCTCCGGCAGTGCCTACTATCACTGCCAGGCTGACCGCTCTGGCAATGGCCGACTTGTGATGTCTTGGTTTCATGTTCATTTCCCCTTGGTTTTTGTTGTCATTCACGCGTCTGACTCGCGTTGACGGTCAGAGTATTAGCCCGCAGCGAACACGAAGGCGACGGAAAAAATCATGAAAATATCGGGAAAAAGTCGATAAAAACCGGGAAAAGTTCCCGTCAGGCTTGCGTGTGGTTGAAACGTGGCCAATTTCTCACGATCGCTTCATAGCCTCGTGCTTTGGCGCCGCTTCTGCACGCCTACTACCAAGGAACTAGAACGAAGGCGCCAAAGTGGCATTCTGATCGGAATGGCGTGTTCCTAGACTTGAATCAGGTAGCTGGCAATGCGCTCACAACTAATGGCCAGCGCACGGAGATTCAAAACAGAGGTATAACAACATGTCAGTTTCTTTTTCATTAAAGGCCCTGGTTGCCGCCGGCCTGCTGGCGACGGCTGGTTTTGCCATGTCGCATGGGGATGTTACCCCCCAGGAAGTGGACACCGGTGACTTACCCAATCTTGGCAAGGAAGCGCTGACAGAAAATCCCTTCAGAGAGGGAAATGAGCACGGCGACAAGCATGCCGAGGCCGTCAAGGTGGGCAAGAGCGGTTACGCAGGAAACTGCGCGGTTTGTCACGGTATTGAAGCCATGTCCGGTGGACTGACTCCTGACCTGAGGGAATTGACGGAATGGGATGACGAGTATTTTATCGGTCGTGTCATGAACGGCACCGGGCGAGGCATGCCGTCGTTCAAGGACAACCTGGATCAGACCGCCATCTGGGCCATCAAGACCTACATTGAGTCGGTCCCCCAGCCTGAATAACCCAGTCTGAATCAAGGGTAAAGCGCATTCTTCAAGGCTGGAATTTCCGGGAGGTGAGTTTATGAAGTCAGCTTTGCACGCACTGATGCTGGTAGTGCTGCTGGTGGGCGCCAGTCAGGTGCAGGCTCAACAGTCCCGCAGTCTGATTCCGGACCGAACCCTGGATATCGTGCAGGACTCAGGCTATCTGAATGTCGGCATGTACAAAGACTTTCCACCCTATTCCTATGAGGTCGATGGTGAGGCCAGAGGAGTAGATGCAGAGCTGGGTCGCCGGATCGCAGAAGGGCTGGGTGTAGAGTTTCGGCCCTACTGGATTATCCCGGATGAAAACCTGGGTGACGATCTGCGCAACCATATCTGGAAGGGGCATTACCTGGCGAAAACCCGCATAGCGGACATCATGATGCGGGTGCCCTACGACAGTACCTTCAAGTACATGCGGGATTCCACCGGCGAGATGATCAACGAGCAGGTGGTGTTTTTCGGGCCCTACCAGCAGGAGCGCTGGCAGATTGCCTTTGACAATAACCGCCTGGACGGGGTCGAAACGGTTGCCGTTTTCCAGTACCACCCCATTGGCGTGGAAATCGATACGCTTCCAGCCACCTATCTTACCTCCGCTTTCGGCGGGCGACTCAGAAATCAGGTCCACCACTATACGAACGTTGGCGAAGCGTTCGAGGCGATGGAGCAAGGCGAGGTTGCTGGTGTCATGGGCATGCGGGCGGAGATCGAGCATCAACTTGAAGACCATGCGGGAAACGGCTTCACCAAGGCCGGCAACGGCTTCCCGGGCATAACGAAACAGGTGTGGGACGTAGGCCTGGCCGTGCGCCATACCCATCGGGCCCTGGGTTATGCCATCGGAGCGATTGTCGATCGCATGGTCAGGTCTGGAGAGATGGCGGAGCTTTATGCCAGCCATGGGCTTTCCTACAACCGCCCCGGATACTACGACGAGATTCTTGGCCCGGAGGAAGAGGCTGAATAAACCGGTGACTGTCTGCCTTGCCCGCCACGCGCGGGCTTTTTTGTTTGCCCGGCGAAGCCGGCAAACCCGGCCATCTGAAAGAAGGTGGCGTCACCCCGACTGAGGGGAAGACAATCCGACTGGCAAGGGCGTCACTGGCCAACGGTGGGGTCTGAAGGAAGCCATAGGAAGTTAACGGTACACAACGCAAGTGAACCTGTTTCGGCAGTCCAGGTGGGTCAGCGTGCAAAATAACGCGAAGCCCGATACTCAGTCAGACCTGGGCTGTGCTTGAGGGTGGCATCGTTAACAGGGAGCCGGTGCAGTAACCGGGGAAGCCTGACACCGAATCCGGCGACGCCGGAGGCTGTGGCGCAAGGCGAAAGCCGAGGCCGCAGTCGGTGCGAGGTGGCAGATGATGCCGTAGTAGTGAGGAAGTTCCGGCCTGAGAAGCCTGGTAACAGCGTGGAGGACAAAACCGGAACGACCGCTGGCGGAGGTTCAGCGGACCGGCCAGGGTCAAAAGCTCTGGTCGGATGCGAAGGGCGGAAGTCATTAACGAGAGTGACGGACGACGAGCGAACAGGTGGACGCTGCGCTCACAAGCTGCCCGACGGGGCAGGGACGTGCATTGAGGTGCTGCGGGAACGTAGTGGCTTCGGTGTTCTCCGGGCAAGGGAGTAAAGCGATACCGTGGCGGCAGATTGCCAGAGTGCTAGTACCCGGACGGATTGCTTGAAACAGACCGGCAGCCAGACCGATCCTCGAAGCCGTCACCACAGAGATGAGCAGGCATGAGGAAATACTACAGTCTGTACGGGCAATTGCTGTCAAAACAGCGCCTGTATGAAGCCTTCAGACACATCAAACGCAACAAGGGCGCGGCCGGAATCGATGGGCAGAGCCTGAGTGCGTTTGAGGCGGATCTGGAGGTGGAGCTGTCGTGCCTGTTGCTCGAGCTGAAGGAAAAGCGCTATCGGGCGCAGCCAGTCAGACGCGTAGCCATCGCCAAGGATGACGGCGGTGAGCGTCTGCTGGGCATTCCGACGGTTCGGGACCGGGTGGTGCAACAGGCGTTGCGCAGCATCATCGAACCGATCTTCGAGCCGGACTTCCACCCGTCGAGCTACGGGTACCGTCCGGGACGCAGTGGTCACCATGCCATTGGCAAGGCGGAGCGGTTCATCCGCCGCTACCGTCGTGACTGGGTTGTGGATATGGACCTGTCGAAATGCTTCGACACGTTAAACCACGATCTGATCATCCGCCAGTTCCGCCAACGGATCACGGACGGCAGTGTTCTGTCACTGTTGCGCCAGTGTCTGGAAAGCGGGGTGATGGTGGGGTACCACCTTGAAGACACGGAGCTGGGAAGCCCGCAGGGCGGCGTGATCAGTCCGCTGATTGCGAACGTCTATCTGGACGCCTTCGACCAGTTCATGAAGGCGCGGGGTCACCGGATCGTCCGCTATGCGGACGACATCCTGATCCTGTGCGGTTCACGAGCGGGCGCGGAGAATGCGTTACGGGTGGCCCAAAGCTACCTGGAAGGGAAGCTGAAGCTGACGGTTAACGCCACCAAAACCCACATCGCCCACAGCGATGAGGGGGTGAAGTTCCTGGGCGTGGTGATCCACATGAACTACACCCGCATCCAGGACAAGAAGGTGGTGAAGCTCAAGCAGACGCTGAAAGCGCTGACGAAGCGAAACCGGGGCATCGGGCTTGCGGCGATCATCCGCGAGCTGAACCCGGTGCTACGGGGCTTTGCCAGCTACTTCCGGGTAGCCAACTGCGCGCGGGTGCTGAAGCAGGTGATGAGCTGGTTAAGGCGGCGACTGCGCTGCATCCAGTTCAAGCAGTGGAAGAAGCCGAGCCGGCTGCATCGAAGGCTGAAACAGCTGGGCTACAAGCCCCCGTTCCGGCACATCAAGATGCAAAGCTGGCGCAATGCGGCGTCCCCACTGGCCAGTCTGGCCCTGCCCAACACCTACTTGCACAATGACCTGAAGTTGATGGATCTTACGAAGGTCAAAACCGGCATCACTGTTCCCGAGTTCGGGGTAAGTTAATGGCATGAGCCGTATACGTGGCCCGTATGTACGGTTCTGTGAGAGGGATGAGGCGGTGTCGCCTCACCCTACTCGATGTGGGGGTCTTACTACCAAGTGATGAGAAAACCTGTGCTGGCGATTAATTGTTGCGATTGCGGGTGAGGCCAAGAATGTGGATCAGAGGCGGGAAAAATTCCCGGTTCGCTGCATACACTGACAACAAGAGACTTTGGAGAGCGCAACCATGAGATCGAATCCGTTCGGTAAACAGTTCGCCGCCAGTGCGCTGGCGCTGGCTGTATCCCTGGGGGCCCACGCGGTCACCGATGAAGATATCCTTAATGACCAGGACACCGTTGATGACATCGTAAGCTACGGCATGGGCGTCCAGGGCCAGCGTTTCAGCCCGATGGATGCCCTCAATACCGACAACGTCAAGTTTCTTCAGCCGGCATGGGCGTTCTCCTTTGGTGGCGAGAAACAGCGGGGTCAGGAATCCCAGCCACTGGTCAAGGATGGCGTTATGTACGTGACGGCATCCTATTCCCGCGCCTATGCGGTTGATGCGCGCACCGGCGAAGAAATCTGGCAGTACGATGCCCGCCTGCCGGATGGCATCATGCCCTGTTGTGATGTGGTCAACCGGGGTGGTGCTCTGTACGACGACCTGTTTATTTTCGGCACCCTGGACGCAAAACTCGTCGCCCTGGACAAAGATTCCGGAAAACCTGTCTGGATCAAGAAAGTGGCGGATTACCAGGCCGGCTATTCCATGACGGCTGCCCCGCTGATCGTCAAGGGCAAGCTGATCACTGGTGTGTCCGGTGGTGAATTTGGCATTGTGGGCAGGGTCGAAGCCCGGGATCCAAGGACCGGTGACCTGCTGTGGACCCGCCCGACGGTGGAAGGCCACATGGGTTACGTCTACAAGGACGGCAAGAAAATCGAGAACGGTATTTCCGGCGGCGAAGCCGGCAAGACCTGGCCCGGCGACATGTGGAAAACCGGCGGCGCAGCGCCCTGGCTGGGGGGCACCTACGACCCGGATACCGACTCGCTGTTCTTCGGCACCGGCAACCCGGCCCCGTGGAATTCACACCTGCGCCCGGGCGACAACCTGTTTTCATCCTCCCGCGTCGCCATCGACCCTGACGATGGCAGCATCAAGTGGCATTTCCAGACCACACCCAATGACGGCTGGGATTACGATGGTGTTAACGAGCTGATCTCCTTCGACTATGAAGAAGACGGAAAGACCATCAAGGCTGCCGCCACCGCCGACCGTAACGGTTTCTTCTACGTGCTGAACCGCGAAAACGGCGACTTTATCCGTGGCTTCCCGTTCGTGGACAAGATCACCTGGGCCGAAGGCCTGAATGAGGATGGCAGCCCGATCTACAACACCGAGAATGGTCGCCCGGGTAACCCGGCCGATGAAGATGGTGAAAAGGGTGAAACCGTCGTTGCCTTCCCCGCGTTCCTGGGTGGCAAGAACTGGATGCCCATGGCCTACAGCCAGGACACCGGCCTTTTCTACGTGCCTTCCAATGAATGGTCCATGGACATCTGGAACGAGCCGGTTTCCTACAAGAAGGGTGCGGCCTACCTGGGGGCGGGCTTTACCATCAAGCCTGCAAACGATGACTTTATCGGGGTACTGCGGGCAATTGATCCGAAAACCGGTGAAGAAGTCTGGCGCTACAACAACACGGCTCCGCTGTGGGGTGGTGTACTGGCCACAGCCGGTAACCTGGTCTTTACCGGTACGCCTGAGGGCTACCTGAAAGCGTTCGATGCCAGGACCGGTGAAGAGCTCTACAAGTTCAATACCGGCACCGGTATTGTCGGTACGCCCGTGACCTGGGAAATGGACGGTGAGCAGTACGTGTCCATCTCCACTGGCTGGGGCGGTGCGGTACCGCTCTGGGGTGGCGAAGTGGCCAAGGTGGTCAAGGACTTCAATCAGGGTGGCACCGTATGGACCTTCAAGCTGCCGAAGGATCGTGTTGCGAGCAACTGATTCGACGATAGAACGGCCATTGTTCGTTCGATGGGGGCTGCCGGAAGGCAGCCCTTTTTGTCTGCGCAAGCGCTAGATTGTCGTAGTCCCCGCTTATCTACTACCAAGGGATGAGTTTTTCCCCTCTATCGAATCATTCACCTAACCGCTTTGGGGGTCTACATTGAATAGGTAAACGCGCAAGGCCGCGTTGTCCTGCGACAAACACAACAAGAGGTCGAGACCATGATCTACGCACAACCTGGTAAGGAAGGCTCCGTCGTCTCCTTCAAACCCCGTTATGAGAACTACATTGGCGGCGAGTGGGTCGCCCCGGTCAAGGGTCAGTATTTTGAGAACATCACGCCGGTGACCGGCGATGTCATCTGTGAAATTCCCCGCTCCTCGGCCGAAGATATTGATGTGGCTCTGGATGCCGCCCATAAGGCCGCGCCATCCTGGGGAAAGACGTCGACCACCGAGCGCTCCAATATCCTGCTGAAAATTGCCGACCGTATCGAGCAGAACGTTGAAATGCTGTCGGTCGCCGAAACCTGGGATAACGGCAAAGCCGTTCGCGAGACGTTGAACGCCGACATTCCTTTGGCGGTTGACCACTTCCGTTACTTTGCCGGTTGTATCCGTGCCCAGGAAGATACGTCCAGCGCCATCGACAACAATACCGTGGCCTATCATTACCATGAGCCGCTGGGTGTTGTGGGCCAGATCATTCCCTGGAACTTCCCTTTGCTGATGGCTGTGTGGAAGCTGGCGCCCTGCCTGGCGGCTGGTAACTGCACGGTGATGAAGCCGGCAGAGCAGACGCCCGCCAGTATCCTGATCCTGATGGATCTGATTGGCGACCTACTGCCACCGGGCGTGGTTAACATCGTCAACGGCTACGGCATTGAAGCAGGTCAGGCACTGGCCAGCAGCAAGCGTATTGCCAAGATCGCCTTCACCGGCTCTACACCGGTGGGTTCCCACATTCTCAAGTGCGCGGCCGAGAATATTATTCCGTCCACGGTGGAGCTGGGTGGTAAGTCCCCCAATATCTATTTCTCCGATGTGATGAAAGCCGAGCCCGAGTTTATCGACAAGTGTGTGGAAGGCCTGGTGCTGGCGTTCTTCAACCAGGGTGAGGTCTGTACCTGTCCGTCCCGTGCGCTGGTACAGGAAGACATGTACGACGAGTTCATGGCCAAGGTTGTTGAACGCACGAAGTCCATCAAGCGTGGCAACCCGCTCGATACCGATGTGCAGGTCGGCGCTCAGGCCAGCAAGGAGCAGTTCGACAAGATCATGTCCTACCTCGAAATCGGCAAGCAGGAAGGCGCGGAAGTGCTGACCGGCGGTGGCCGTGAGGAAATGGACGATGCCTATAACAATGGCTTCTACGTTCAGCCCACGCTGTTCAAAGGCAAGAACAACATGCGTGTGTTCCAGGAGGAAATCTTTGGTCCGGTGGTGGGTGTAACCACCTTCAAGGACGAGGAAGAAGCCCTGGCCATCGCCAACGACACTGAGTTCGGTCTGGGTGCCGGCCTCTGGACCCGCGACATCAACCGTGCCTATCGCATGGGCCGCGCCATCCAGGCAGGCCGCGTATGGACCAACTGTTATCACCAGTACCCAGCGCACGCTGCCTTCGGTGGTTACAAGAAGTCCGGTGTTGGCCGCGAGAACCACAAGATGGCGCTGGATCATTACCAGCAGACCAAGAACCTGCTGGTCAGCTACGACATCAACCCGCTGGGCTTCTTCTAAGCCCGCCAATGACTGTAGTGCCCGGGCCCTCCCACACAGGCCCGGTGGCGAGTCAGCACATGGATGTGCACATTCCTTCCCGGTGTCTGACCGGGGCGCATCTCTACCGGGTTGTAGTTCACTGGTGGGGATGGATGGGTCTTCCTGCCAGTTTTAGGTCCTTCCCAGGGCCTTTTTTTGTGTCTGAGCCGGTGCTCACCGGAATGGGCCGAAAGGATGAGTTTCGCGGCCTGGATCGAGCGGAAATCAGTGCCAAAGTACCATATTGGCCTTTTCGGGGACTGGGTAGGATTGAGAGTGAGTTACCGGGCAACCGGTTAACGGATCCTCAATGCCACAACAATCATCACAAGAGGTAAGCGTTATGTGGACCAAACCAGCCTATGAAGACCTGCGGATCGGCTTCGAAGTCACCATGTACTTCGCCAACCGCTGAGAAGTAATGGCCAGCCTCGTGCGCTGGCCATTTTGCTTCTGGAGTTTCTGTCATGCAGATTCGTATCCTCGGTTCCGCCGCCGGCGGAGGGTTTCCCCAATGGAACTGCAATTGCGCCAACTGTGATGGCTTCCGCAAAGGTACCCTGAACGCCAGCGCACGTACCCAGTCGTCCATAGCAATCAGCGAAGACGGCGTGCACTGGATTCTCTGTAACGCCTCTCCTGACATTCGTGCTCAACTTGCAAGCTTTGATGCCATGCAGCCGGCGCGTGCGCTTCGGGATACCGGAATTAACGCGGTGTTGCTGTGCGACAGCCAGGTGGATCACACCACCGGTTTGCTGATGTTGCGCGAGGGGTTGCCCCTGGACGTGTGGTGTACCGCCCAGGTTCATGAAGATCTGAGCAGCGGCTTTCCACTGTTTCGCATGCTCACCCATTGGAACGGTGGCCCCCAGTGGCATGAAGTACCCTGTACCGACCAACAGTCTTTTTCCATTCCCTGCGCCCCGGCGTTGCGGTTGACGGCCATTCCGTTACTCAGTAATGCGCCGCCGTATTCACCGCGCAGGAATAATCCCCACCCGGGTGACAACATTGGGCTTTTCATAGAAGACACCCGCAGTGGTGAAACCGTCATGTACGCCCCGGGGCTCGGGCAGCCCGATGAGCAGATTCTGCAGTGGATGCGCAAAGCCGACACGCTGCTGGTGGATGGTACCGTTTGGCGCGACGATGAAATGTTGCGCTGCGAGGTGGGTACCCGCACCGGCCAGGAAATGGGGCATCTTGCCCAGAGTGGCCCCGGCGGCATGATCGACGTGCTGGATGCCATGCCAGCGCGCAGGAAAATTCTTATCCATATCAACAATACCAACCCGATCCTGGACGAGGATTCGCCTGAACGGGCCCTGCTGACCAGGCATGGCATTGAGGTGTCGTTTGACGGCATGCATCTGCATATGGAGGTGCCCCTGTGAACGCAATCGCTACAACCGTCATGAATCGCGGGGATTTTGAGCAGGCCCTGCGGGCAAAAGGCCAGTACTATCACATCCACCATCCGTACCATAAAGCCATGTACGGCGGTGACTGCACCCCGGAGCAGATTCGTGGCTGGGTCGCCAACCGTTACTACTATCAGATCAACATCCCCCGCAAGGACGCGGCGATCATGGCCAACTGCCCGGATGCCTCGGTGCGCCGGTTGTGGCTCCAAAGAGTACTGGATCACGATGGCCACAGTGACGACGAAGGCGGTATCGAGGCCTGGCTGAGTCTGGCGGAAGCCGTAGGGTTAACTCGGGACGAGGTCATCGACCAGCGCCACGTGTTGCCGGGTGTGCGGTTTGCGGTTGATGCGTACCTGAACTTTGCCCGACGGGCGACCTGGCAGGAAGCGGCCTGTTCCTCCCTGACGGAACTGTTTGCGCCGGAGATTCACCAGTCCCGGCTCGATAGCTGGCCTCAGCACTATCCCTGGATCCAGACCGATGGTTATGGCTATTTCCGCAAGCGGTTGTCGGAGGCGCGCCGTGACGTGGAGCATGGTTTGACGATTACCCTGGATCACTTCACCACCGCGGCACAGCAGGCCCGTGCCCTGGAAATCCTTCAATTCAAACTGGATATCTTATGGTCTATGTTGGATGCCCTGACTATGGCTTATCAGCACCGCACGCCGCCGTACCACACCGTAACCAGCCAGCCAGTCTGGCACCGGGGGGTGTAGTGGTCACGCTCATGGAGCGCACCCCGCGCCTTCGCCCGGGGTTCCGTTTCCAGTGGGAGCCGGCCCAAAACGCCCATGTGCTGTTGTATCCCGAAGGTATGGTGCGGTTGAACGACAGTGCCGGGGCGGTGCTGAAGGAAGTGGATGGCCAGCGCACGGTGGCCGATATTGTCGCTATCCTGGAACAGCAGTTCCCCGATGCGGGATCCCTGGCAAACGATGTCAGTGATTTCCTCAAGGACGCCGAACAGCAGCACTGGATACTGTTTCCATGAGTCAGCACGACACCATGCCGGCGGGCGATCGCCCTGGTATTGGTCCGCCCCTATGGCTGCTGGCGGAACTGACCTACCGATGCCCGCTGCAATGCCCATATTGTTCCAACCCACTGGATTTTGCGCAGACCCAGCAGGAACTGACCACCGAAGAGTGGGTCAGGGTGCTGCGCCAGGGACGTGAGATGGGAGCCGCCCAACTGGGCTTTTCCGGCGGCGAACCGCTGGTGCGCCAGGACCTGCCGGAGCTGATCTCAGAGGCCAGGCATCTGGGCTATTACACCAATTTGATAACCTCCGGCCTGGGGCTCACCGAGGCCAAGGTAAACGCTTTCCGCGACGCCGGGCTGGACCATATCCAGGTCAGTTTCCAGGCCTCAGACCCGGAACTGAACAACGCCGTGGCCGGCTCACGCAAGGCTTTCGAGCAGAAGCTGGCCATGGCCCGTGCGGTAAAAGAGGCGGGTTACCCCATGGTGCTCAACTTCGTGATCCATCGCCACAACATCCATCAGATGAACGACATAATCAGCCTCTGTGACCGTTTGGGAGCGGACTACGTGGAGCTGGCCACCTGCCAGTACTACGGTTGGGCCTTCGAGAACCGGGAGGGGCTGATGCCCTCCAGGGCGCAGTTGGAAAAGGCGGAGGCTGAGGTCAACCGCTATCGTCAACGTCTGGCAGACGACGGATCGGCGATGAAGCTGATCTTTGTCACACCGGACTATTACGAAGAGCGGCCAAAAGCTTGCATGAATGGGTGGGGCAGCCTGTTCCTCACCGTAGCGCCAGACGGCACCGCGTTGCCCTGCCACAGTGCTCGCCTGTTGCCGATTGAGTTTCCCAATGTACGGGATTCCTCGCTACACTCCATCTGGTATGACAGCCCGGGTTTCAACCATTACCGGGGTGACAGCTGGATGCCAGAGCCGTGCCGGTCCTGCGACGAAAAAGGAAAGGATTTCGGCGGCTGCCGATGCCAGGCCTACCTGCTGACCGGTAATGCCGACAACGCCGACCCGGTTTGTAGTAAATCACCCCATCATGACCGCATCCTCGCCGCCCGCCAGGCGGCGGACCACGCCACCGCCGGGCTGGAGGAGCTGACCTATCGCAACACCAACAACTCCCGGTTGTTCTTCCGGAGCTGATGCCTGGAATCGGCCCCGATCTCCGTCGCTCTCAGCTGAACGGGCTTCTGCGGCGTTTACCCAGCGAGGATGGGTGGCTGCCAGTCAGGCCGGTGTATTCTGGCTGGAGTTCGACCCTGACAGCGGTCACAACCTGCTCCGAAAAATGGGTAACGAGAGCCCTCAATGGGCTTCTCCTCCGACTTTTGGTATTCGCAGTCAGGTCAATGGTTACGGCGGAGGTGCGCTGTGCGCCGGGCACGACACGGTGTACGCAGTTGAGGCATCCCAACAGCAGATCCATCGTATCGATCCTGTTACGGGCGCCACAAACGCCGTAACACAGGATACGGGCGCCAGCTTCGGTGGGCTGGTATGGGACTCGCTTCATCACCGCACCCTGGCCGTACGTGAACGTTCGGGTTGTCAGCAGTTGGTGGCGGTTCGAGACTACAACGAGATTGTGCCCCTGCACGACAGCGAGGATTTTTACAGCGCACCGGCGCTCTCCGCCAGCGGTGAACGCATGGCATGGGTTTGTTGGTCGTTACCGGATATGCCTTGGGTGAGATCTGTTCTGTGGACCGCGGATGTTGATGAAAACGGAGTGTTGGTCCGCGCCCGTTGTTGGCCTACATCACAAGAAGGCAGCGTGCAGCAGCCTGTGTTCGATGGTGAAACGTTGTACGTGCTGTCGGACCACGAAGGATGGTGGCAGACCTGGTACGTTTCATGGCCAGATGAACAGGCCAAATGGACTTGCATCGACTCGACAGCAGCGGATCACGCAAGTGCCCCCTGGCAATTGGGCGAACGCCATTTTTGTCCGTTGGGGCAGGGTGGTTGGGCCTGGGTACGTTACGTCAACGGGGTTGGCGAGCTATGGCTGAAGCGCTTTGCTGAGTCATCACCTGCAAGGGTCGCGTTGGACTTCAACGACTTCCGGCATATGACGGCCTTCGATGGCCAACTTTATTGCATTGCCCGATCAGCGACCCGGCTCGACTCGGTATTGGCGGTGGATCTGGCAACCAAGCGGGTCCGCCTGCTGGCCGGGGGCGAAGCGCCGTTCGCTGATACGCCTATCGTTGCGCCAGCGCCTTTCAAGGTGCCGCCATCGAATGGGGTGCAGGAGGAGATGGGTGGATTCTGGTATCCGCCCGTCGGTGGCTCGCCTGAAAACAACCCACCGCCACTGATCCTGATCGCTCACGGTGGGCCCACGTCGACGGCCTGGCCGGTCTTCAATCCGCAGGTCCAGTTCTGGTGCCACCATGGCTTTGCGGTCGCCGATGTCAATTATCGCGGCAGTGCGGGATTTGGCCGCCGCTTTCGCATGGCACTCGCTGGCAACTGGGGCGAGTCCGATGTGGAGGACATGGAACGGGCAGCGGACCATTTGGTCGCCACTGGCCGGGCGGACGCCAGCCGGTTGTTTATACAGGGCCGTAGCTCTGGCGGATATACCGCGTTGATGGCGATGACTCGCAGTACACGGTTCCGGGCCGGAGCCAGTCTTTTTGGTGTTAGCGATCCGGCCCGTTTGAGGGAGGTGACGCATCGATTCGAGTCAGGCTACCTGGACTGGCTGTTGGGTGCGCCGAGTGATTATCCTGAGCGCTGGCATGAGCGTACACCCGTTCAGCAGGCGCATCGCATCCGGAGGCCGATGATCTTTTTTCAAGGTGGCGAGGATCGTGTGGTCGTGCCCGAGCAGACCCGGAAAATGGTACGAGTTCTGGAGCAGAACGCGCAGCCAGTGGAGCTCTGGTGGTTTGAGGATGAAGGGCACGGTTTCCAGCAGCGGAAAAACCAGGTCGCCCTGTTGGAAAACCTGCTCACTTTCTACTGTCGAAATAGCCAAAAAGTGGAATGATGGCGGGTAACGCTTAAGGTAAACTCAGGGTCTATACAATAACAACAGCAACACTGAAGAGAGCGCCCATGAGCTACGACATTTCTGCCCTGCGCAAGTTTGTGTCCCCCGAGATTGTCTTTGGTGCCGGCTCACGCAAGGCGGTAGCCAACTTCGCCAGCAACGTTGGTGCCCGCCACGTGTTCCTGGTGTCGGACCCAGGTGTGGAGAAGGCTGGCTGGGTTGCAGAGATCATGGACATCCTGGTGACAGCCGGGCTTCGTGTCACTGTTTTTACCGGTGTTTCTGCCAATCCGAAAGTGGATGAAGTCATGGCCGGGGCAGAGCTGTACAAATCCAATGAGTGTGACGTCATTGTCGCCATTGGTGGCGGCAGCCCCATGGACTGCGCCAAGGGCATCGGCATCGTCAGCGCCCATGGCCGGAACATTCTCGAGTTTGAGGGTGTGGACACCATTACCTCGCCGTCGCCGCCAATGATCCTGATCCCTACCACGGCCGGCACGTCCGCCGATGTGTCCCAGTTCGCGATCATTTCCGACCCGGACCGACGCTTCAAGTTCTCCATAATCAGCAAGGCGGTAGTGCCGGATGTATCGCTGATCGACCCGGAAGTGACGGAAACCATGGACGCCTACCTGACGGCCTGTACCGGGGTGGATGCCATGGTGCATGCTATTGAGGCCTATGTGTCCACAGGTAGTGGGCCGCTCACTGATACCAACGCCCTGGAAGCGATTCGGCTGATCAATCGCCATCTGGAACCGCTGGTCTTGAACACCGCCAACGTGCACTTGCGGGAGCAGATCATGCTGGCCTCCATGCAGGCCGGCCTGGCGTTTTCCAATGCCATTCTGGGGGCGGTGCATGCCATGTCCCATAGTCTGGGCGGGTACCTTGATTTGCCCCACGGACTTTGCAACGCCTTGCTGCTGGAACACGTTGTGGCCTACAACTACACCTCGGCCGAGGATCGATTCCGGCGGGTGGCGGAGGCCATGGATATCGACACCCGCGGTATGTCGAAACCGGTGATCAAACAGCGCCTGATGGGGCGAATCATCACGTTGAAACAGGCCGTGGGGCTGGAGGCCAAACTGGGCAAACTGGGCGTGACCACATCTGACATCCCTTACCTGTCGGGCTTCGCGCTGCAGGACCCATGCATCCTAACCAATCCCCGCAAGTCCTCACGCCGTGACGTCGAAGTTGTTTATGAAGAAGCCCTCTGATTCCAACGACGCTGACTACGACATCGGCGATCTGCTCGGCCTTGGCAGCCAGTCGGTACGCAAGAATTACTACCCGGCACTGCAGCAACGGATCGATGAACTGGAAAACGAGCGCAACCGCTACAAATGGCTTTTTGAAAACGCCCTTCATGGCATCTTCCAGGCCAATCTCCGCGGTGGCTTTGTGGCCGTCAATCCGGCCATGGCGCGGATTTGCGGCTACGACAGCGCCGAGGCCTTGGTGGCCGGGGTTATCCGCTTGCGCGAACAGCTATTCTGCAGTTCTGGTGAGTTTGATGCCATCCGGCAGGAGTTGCTGGACAACGGCAGCCTCAGTGCAAGGGAAACCCGGCTCAGACGCGCGGACAATACGCCAGTGCAGGTGGCAATCACGTTGTTGCGGCGGCCAGACCTCGGTCCGGAAGTGGTGGAGGCCTTTGTCGCCGATATCACCGAGCGCCACCAGGCGCGAGAAGAGTTGCGCCAGCTCAACGCGGATCTGGAACGCCGTGTGGAGGAGCGCACCGAAGAGCTGCAGAACGCCAACGTGGTGCTGCGTTACCAGATCGAGCAGCGCGAACGGGTGGAGCGGGAGTTGGTGGTGGCTGTAGAGGCCGCCAAGGAGGCCAATGAGAGCAAAGACAAGTACCTCGCGGCGGCCAGTCATGATTTACTGCAACCCCTGAATGCGGCCAGGTTACTGGTGTCCGCCCTGATGGACAGCGATCTGCCTGCGGACGAGAATCGACTTGTTCAGCGTGTGCAGCGGTCTTTGGAAAGTGCCGAGGATCTGCTGGCGGATCTTCTGGATATATCCAAACTGGACCAGAAGGCCATGCGACCGGACTTTGTCCATGCCGACATTGGCGAACTGATGCGGGGACTGGCCCAGGAATTCGAACCGGTGGCTGAGAACGCGGAACTGCACTTCCGGGTACGCTCAGGCGCAGGTTACGTGCGTACTGACCCGCGAATGCTGACACGGATCCTCCGTAACCTGTTGAGCAACGCGTTTCGCTACACCCGTGAAGGTGGCGTGCTGTTTGCGGCCCGCAAGCGTGGTCCCAACCTGGAAATCGGGGTGTGGGATACGGGCGTGGGTATCGAGCAGGAAAAGCTGGAGGATATCTTCCGGGAGTTTCACCAGATACTGCCCAAGGGCGGTGGCCGCCAGGGGGTGGGCCTGGGATTGGCGATCGTTGAGCGAATGGCGAGGGTATTGGCCTGCGACATCCGTGTGGATTCGCATCATGGCAAAGGCTCTTGCTTCAGTGTTCTCATTCCCCTGGCACGCTTCACCGAAGCGCCTGCCAGTGGCCAGATAGGGGAACCTTTGGTAGCAGCACCTGCGTTCTTTGACGGGCTGCGTGTTCTGGTGATCGATAACGAAGAGCCGGTGCAGGAAAGTATGCGAGCCCTGTTGGAGCGTTGGGGTTGTATGGTCACTACGGCGGGCAGTGCGGAGGATGCCGTGGCGCATTGCAGTGGCACCGATATCATCCTCGCGGATTTCCACCTGGATGAGAACCTGACGGGTTGTCAGGCGGTGTACGCGGTTCGGCGTCACTTTGGTCATGATATACCGGCCGCCATCATTACCGCTGATCGCAGCGATGAAACGCGCCGGCTCATCAGTGCACAGTATCTGCCTGTGCTCAACAAGCCGGTCAAGCCCAACCGTCTTCGGGCGCTGGTATCCAGTCTTGCCACATCCCTGAACTCAGAATCGCAATGACGGTCTACACTTTATTCTGTCAATGTTCGTTTTGTCAGGAGAGTGTGCTATGTCCGTTCCGGAAAACGCCCTTACCAATCACGAAGTGACTGTTTGTCTGTCTGGCGGCGCCGTTCTTGGTCCCTTCAACGCTACCTGGTCGAGGGACGAGGGAGGAGACGTGCGCGAGCTGGTGCGGGAGTATGACGGTTTCCTTCAGGGGGAGAAGCAACATCGCTTCAAGTTTCACCTTCACGACACCTATACCAATACGGTTCATACCCTGATCCTGAATTTTGATCAGGTTACCGGCATTTGCGACCATGTCAGACTGAAGTCACCGCCAAACGGGTGAGCCCCAATGCCTGTGAACAGAGGAGGATGTCATGACGAATTTCAGGACTGAAAAAGACAGCCTGGGCGAAGTGCGCGTTCCTGAAGAGGCTCTTTGGGGCGCACAGACCCAGAGGGCCGTAGAGAATTTTCCGGTAAGTGGCTTGCCGATGCCACCGGCATTCATTGCGGCGGTGGTAAGAGTGAAGCAGGCAGCCGCAGATGCCAACGCCAGCCTCGGTTTATTGGATAACGATCTGAGGGATGCCATTGTCGTGGCTGGCGATCGCCTGATAAACGGTGAATTCGCTGACCAGTTTCCCATAGATCGTTACCAGACGGGGTCGGGCACCAGCACTAACATGAATGTGAACGAGGTCATCGCAGCCCTGGCAGCAAGGGAGGATGTCGAGATTCACCCCAACGATCACGTCAACATGAGCCAGAGTTCCAACGACGTGA
This sequence comes from Marinobacter sp. UBA2688, assembly GCF_002352785.1. Lineage (NCBI taxonomy): Bacteria > Pseudomonadati > Pseudomonadota > Gammaproteobacteria > Pseudomonadales > Marinobacteraceae > Marinobacter > Marinobacter sp. UBA2688. The sequence continues at coordinate 86,822 of NZ_DELU01000024.1, read as the reverse complement.
TCCCGACGGCCATTCATGTCAGCGCCTTGGCAGGCATTTACGAGCGTTTGATTCCGGCGCTGACCCACCTGTGCGGGGTTATCTACGAGCGTGAGGCGTTGTTTGCGAATCAGGTTAAAACCGGCCGTACTCACCTGATGGATGCCATGCCGGTCACCCTGGGGCAGGAGTTGAGAACCTGGCGAGAGCAATTGCTTGCCGCGGAAAAACGGCTTGAGGCCGCGGCTGATGACTTACTCGCCGTACCCCAGGGCGGGACTGCCGTAGGAACTGGGGTGAATGCACTGGAAGAATTTCCAGGGCAGTTCATCAAGTTCCTCACCTCCAATACGGGTTACCATTTCCGCTCCCTGCAACATAAATTCGTGGGGCAGAGTGCCATCGACGCGCCCGTGGCCTTGTCGTCCCAACTGCGTGGGCTGGCCATCGTACTGACCAAGATCGCCAATGACCTGCGCTGGATGAACAGTGGGCCGATTCACGGCCTGGCGGAAATCAGCCTGCCGGCCCTACAGCCGGGCAGCAGCATCATGCCAGGCAAGGTCAACCCGGTGATTCCGGAGTCGGTAGCCATGGTCGGGGCCCAGGTGATGGGGCTGGACAGCACCGTTGCCATGGCAGGACAGTCGGGCAATTTCCAGTTGAATGTGATGTTACCGCTGGTAGGCGCGAACCTCTTGGACATGATCGAACTGCTGACCAATGCCTCGACCATGCTCGGTGACAAGGCAATTCGGGATTTCACGGTGAATACCGATCATCTGGATGCCGCAGTCGGCAAGAACCCGGTACTGGTTACCGCACTCAACCCCGAAATTGGTTATAGCCTGGCGTCTGATATTGCCAAGGAAGCCTACCAGACCGGACGACCGGTGATTGACGTGGCGGAAGAGCGCAGTGGCCTGGATCGCAACCGGCTGGAGGAACTGATGGACCCGCTGAAGCTGACCAAAGGCGGGCTTGCCTGATAGTAAGTAACCGCCGAAAGGGCGGCCCTGACGGAGACTGAGCCGATTGCTGATTTCTATCGAGCTCTTCGTGATGCTGGTGCTCGCAAATGGCGTACCGGTTCTGGCCGCCCGGCTGTTTGGCCGGCGCTGGTCGGCCCCTGTAGATGGTGACAGGCTATGGCGGGACGGGCGGCCGGTGTTGGGGCGCAGCAAAACCTGGCGCGGTATCGTATCCGGTGCGCTGGCGTGTTGCCTGTTTGCGTGGATCACCGGGATAGGCGTCATATTCGGCCTGGCGTTCGGGTTACTGGGGTTGGCTGGCGATATCATCAGCAGTTTCATCAAGCGTCGTGCCGGGCTCGCCTCCAGTGCCCGGGCCTCAGGGCTCGACCAGATCCCCGAAGCCTTGCTGCCGATGCTTCTGGCATGGCTTTGGCTGGACCTGGGCTGGTTTATTGTGGCGGTTGTCGTGGTGCTGTTTACGCTGTCGAATATCCTGCTGTCGCCCGTACTGTACCGCCTGGGTATACGCCATCAGCCGCACTGAGCTCAAGCTTTAGCCGGGGCCCCTTGTCAGGGTGTGTATTGTTACCTCTGGTGGGCAATTCAGCCGTACGTTGACCACCGATGTGCCCGCGCCTGGTGAGGTATACCCCTGCATGCCGTTGCGGCGCCAGTAGCCGCGGCCGAGTTCTCTGGGGCAATCGGAATCCAGGGTCACGGGGATGCCACCGGGCAGGCAGATCTGGCCACCGTGGGTATGGCCGCACAGGAAGATGTCGTAGCCCGCATGGGCAGCCTCGCGCCAGATCTCCGGCGTGTGGCTCAGTAATACGCTGATGCCACCCGGGGGGATCTCGTCTCCTGCTCGGTGTAGGTTGTGTACCTTGTAGAAATGGGCATCGTCCACACCTGCCAGATAGAGTTTGTCCTCGCCACGCTGCAGTACGGCATGTTCATTCATCAGCAGGTGATAGCCCATGTCCTCAAGTCCAGGAACCATGCGTACGCTGTCGTGATTGCCCAGTACAGCGTAGGCTTTGCCGCGAATAGCGTCCCGCAGCCTGGCCATGCCATCCATGGCACCATCAATCGAGCCCCAGGTGAGGCGCCGGTAGTCCCCGGTGAGCACACACACATCGTACTCGAGGGGCTCGATTTGACGGATGACGGCCTGCAGGTTGGCTTCATCCATATCCACGTGAAGGTCGGTAAGGTGCAGTATGCGGAAGCCTTCGAAGGCCTGAGGCAGGCCAGGGATGTGGAACTGGTTGTGGGCGGTGTCCAGCCGGCGGCTGTTGTGCTGTCCCCGCCGGAACAAACCGGCCAGTTTCAGGCAAACACTGATGAAGCGTGGAGCGGAGGTGATGTTTTCCAGGTGGAACGAATGGCGGTCCGGGCCGAATACACGAGCTTCCGCTTCCCGCTCAATGCCCAGGCGCTGGCGCGCGTGTACCGGGCCAAGGCGGAGGCTCAGGCGATACTCCAGGAGGTCATCCTGATTGTCTGGTGTATGGGCCCGGGCGGTCATTGCTGGTCCTGTTGGTTGTTGGAAACGTTACCTGTCACGATCCGGTCAACCCGTCCCTTCATTATGGTCTGGACTGGGAGTGATGCAACCGAAGCGTCATAATGTTCATCTTTCTTAACACACGTTGCCACGATCAGAGTGTTCCATGACCAAGGATAGCTTCACCAGGGAGACGTATGCCGGGGCCCTGCCAGCCTGGCACATTTTTCTATTATTTCTGCGTTTGGGCCTGACGTCTTTCGGTGGTCCGGCGGCCCATCTGGGATTCTTCCATGACGAATTCGTAAAGCGCAGGCGTTGGTTGTCGGACGCGGCCTATGGCGAGGTGGTGGCACTGTGCCAGCTGTTACCCGGCCCTGCTTCCAGCCAGGTGGGATTGACCCTGGGGTTCCTTCAGCGCGGCTATCGAGGCGCAGCAGCGGCCTGGCTTGGCTTTACCCTGCCGTCGGCATTGTTGATGACGCTGTTTGCACTCGGCCTTGGCCTCTGGCCGGATGCCGGGCAGGGTGGCTGGATAACCGGCCTTAAGTTATTTGTGGTCGCCGTGGTTGCCCAGGCGGTCTGGCAGATGGGCAAAACCCTGTGCCCGGATGCTCCGCGCCTGTCGATTGCCGTGGTGGTCGCGGTTGTTCTGCTGATGGCGGGCGAAGCCTGGATGCAGATACTTGTCCTGCTTGCAGCCGGCGCGGCCGGTGCTGCGATG
>NZ_DELU01000024.1:21184-83557 GCF_002352785.1 Marinobacter sp. UBA2688 | reverse complement strand
TGCTGCGATGCACCTGCCGCAAAAGCGCGTGGAGGAGGCATTAACCATACCGGTTCAGCCCCGTCGCCCGATGGTGTTTCTGGTGGTATTTTCCGCGTTACTGCTGTTGGCTTTTTTACCGTTGGCCGAAGGCTCCCTGGGCTGGATCGGGTCTGAACTCTATCGCGCGGGGGCGTTGGTGTTCGGAGGTGGGCATGTGGTGCTGCCCTGGCTTCAGGGGAGCTTTGTGGTGCCAGGGCACCTGTCGGCGGATACGTTTCTGGCCGGTTATGGCCTGGCTCAGGCCATGCCAGGCCCGCTGTTTACCTTCTCAGCGTTTCTGGGAGCCATTGAGGGCGGCTGGACCGGTGCTGCCGTGGCTGTGGTCGCTGTTTTTCTGCCGGGAACCCTGCTGGTATTTGCCGGTCTACCCCTGTGGTCATACATTCGCAGCCATTCGGTTGCACGGGCGGCCCTGGCTGGGGTGAATGCCGGCGTTGTCGGGCTTCTGCTGGCGGCGCTGTATGATCCGGTGTGGACCTCTGCCGTACACAATGCAGGGAGCGTTGCGTTTGTCCTGTTGGCCTGGGTTTCCCTGTCGATATGGAAAGTACCGGTCTGGATACTGGCACCCGGCAGCGCGCTGGTGGGCTTGCTGGTTTTCTGATGCCCCCAAAGTGGGGGTAGCTAAAACCAACCAGGGAGGCCACACTTGGACATTGGGGAACTAAATGAACGGTAATAATCCAGAAGCAGAGGCTGATTATGTCCACATCCTGCACGATTCCGGGCTTGAACGTACCGAAAAGCCGCTTTCCGGAGCCTGAAAGCGATTTGCCAACCGGCGATAACCGCGAGCAAAGGGTTGTGCTTGGCGGTGGCTGTTTCTGGTGTGTGGAAGCCGTTTTTCTGGCGGTGAACGGTGTCAGCCGGGTGGAATCCGGCTATGCCGGGGGCACAGCGGAAACCGCCAACTATGAGGCGGTGTGCGGCGGCCAGACCGGCCACGCCGAAGTGGTCGACGTTCATTACGACCCGCAGACCGTCAGCTTCGGGGATATCCTGAAGGTGTTTTTCTCGGTGGCCCACGACCCAACCCAGCTTAACCGGCAGGGAAACGACCGTGGTACCCAGTACCGTTCCGCCGTTTTTTACGAGAATGACGAACAGAAACAGGTGGCGGAAGCCTACATTCGCCAACTGAACTCGGCGGGCGTTTATGATAATCCTCTGGTGACAACCCTGGAGCCGTTGGAGGCTTTTTATCCGGCGGAAGACTATCACCAGAATTTTGCCGCACGGAATCCATACCAGCCCTACATCACGGCTGTTGCGGCACCAAAGATTGAAAAGCTTGTGGACACGTTCGGTGACCAGCTCAAGCCCGGTTACACCGACAACAACATTGCCTGAGGAGGCTGCTATGAGCGTTTCTGCTGCAGGTTATGACCTGACCCCGCTGACACCACAACAAGTGGACGAAAAGGCCGCGGGCCTGACGGACGAGGAGCGCCGCGTGTTGCTGGATCATGGCACCGAGCGGCCATTTTGCGGCACCTTGCTGGACAACAAGAACGCAGGTGCCTATTACTGCCGGTTGTGCGAGTTGCCGCTGTTCAGTTCCGATTCCAAGTTCGATTCCGGTACCGGTTGGCCGAGCTTTTTCCAGCCTTTTGACACCGACCACATCCGTTACATTGAAGACAACAGCATGGGCATGGCTCGCACGGAGATCCGTTGCCCGCGTTGTGACAGCCACCTTGGGCACGTGTTTCCGGATGGCCCGCCGCCAACCGGCCAGCGTTACTGCCTGAATTCAGTGGCGATGGTGTTCAGGGAGAACCAGGCCTGACCGGCCTGGTTAGCGGATGACTGTCGACACCAGATAGCTGGTGTAGCAAACGTACACCAGCAATAACAGCACGCCGTCCGGTCGCCCGATGGTCCGGGACTTACCCGTCAGCCCAAAGCTCATCAGCAGAAGCCCGATGGTGAGGGCTGTCATCAGGGTCCAGTCGCGGTAAAGCACTTCCATATCCACGGCCAGGGGCTCAATGGTCGCAGCCAGGCCAACCACGGCCAGAGTGTTGAAAATACCAGACCCCACAATGTTGCCGAGTATCAGGTCGTGTTCGTTTTTCTTGACGGCCGCCAACGCAGAAGCCAGTTCCGGCAGAGAGGTGCCGATGGCAACGATTGTCAGCCCGATGATCAGGTCACTGACGCCGAGGCTCTGGGCAATAAACACCGCGCCCCAGACCAGCATGCGCGAGCTCACCAGCAAAAGCACCAAGCCTACAACCAGCCACATCACGGCTATTTTCAGCGGCATCGGGTGGGCAACCAGCTCGGAGTCGGTCTCGCCGATCAGTGAGTCCCCCTTGCCCTGGATGCCTTGATAGATGGACCAGCCCATGACGGCTGCGAACACACCAAGCAGTACCCAGCCATCGAGCCGGGTCAGGTTGCCATCAATCAACTGGTAACCGGCGATGGCCGTCAGTACCAGTAGTAGCGGGAGTTCCTTGCGTATTACCTGGGAGTGCACGGCAATTGGTGCAATCACCGCAGTCACACCAACGATCACGGCGATGTTGGTGATGTTCGAACCGTAAGCGTTGCCCAGGGCCAACCCGGGATTGCCATCGAGTGCGGCCATGGCTGACACTGCCAGTTCAGGCGCAGAGGTGCCGAATCCGATAATCACCATACCAATCAGCAGCGATGGCATACCGAGGTGTTTGGCGGTGGCTGCTGCGCCTTCAATGAAGCGGTCTGCGCTCCAGACCAGTAAAACCAGGCCAGCGATGATTGCTGCGATTGCCAATAGCATAAAGGATGCCCTGTTGGTGTAAGCCGCACGGTATGAGACTAAAGTGGCGGTGATATCGTTGAGCACAGACGCGAGAATGTAACAAAGAGCGCCCGGCGAGCGCATTTTAAACGTTTGACCTACACACGGCCACCGTTGGTAAATAAATCAGGACGTTGGCCCTTGTCAGATATGTTGGCGCAACCAGCCCCAGGCGGGCCCGACCACGAGTCAGTTGATATTCGCAATTTATTATCCGATCAAAAAACGGGATAATCGCGCCACAATTTCCAAGCCCCTCTGCTGATCGTGGGCGGGCAACAGGCTTTAAACTAGCTAGGGTGATAACCAATGGCCGTTAGACAGGCAGATGTGGTGCTGGTCGGCGGGGGCGTCATGAGCGCCACCCTCGGCATGATGCTCAGGCAGCTTGATCCTTCCCTGGACATCGTCATGGTTGAACGTCTTGATCACGTCGCCCATGAAAGCACCGATGGATGGAACAATGCAGGGACCGGGCATGCCGGCTACTGCGAACTCAATTACACCCCCGAAACCGACGATGGCGATGTTGCTATCGAGCGGGCGTTGAAGATCAATGCCTCGTTCGAAGTATCGTTGCAGTTCTGGTCTCATCTGGTTGAGCAGGGGATGCTGCCGGAACCCAAAAGCTTCATCAACCGAACTCCTCACCAGAGCTTTGTATGGGGCGAGGATGGTGTGAAGTTCCTCAAGCGTCGCCACGAAAAGCTCAGCGCCCACCATTTGTTCCGGGAAATGGAGTACACCGAATCCCCGCGGGATCTGGAAGAGTGGATGCCGCTGGTGGTGAACAACCGCGACCCGATGCAGAGAGTGGCCGCCACGCGTATCAAGCACGGTTCAGACGTGGACTTTGGCTCTCTCACCCGCAGCATGGTGGAGTTCCTGGAAACCACGCCGAACTTTGAACTGATGTTAAGCAGCCCCGTGCATTACCTGGCCAAGCGCGACAATGGCCGCTGGAAGGTACGGGTGAAGAACCAGAAAACCGGAGAGCTGACGAAGCTTGAGGCTGGGTTTGTCTTCCTGGGCGCCGGTGGCGGCGCCTTGCCGATGTTGCAGAAGTCCAACATCGACGAATCCAAAGGCTACGGTGGTTTCCCGGTCAGCGGTCAGTGGCTGGTTTGCCAGAAGCCGGAAATCGTCCAGCAACATCACTCCAAGGTCTACGGAAAGGCGCCAATCGGCGCACCGCCGATGTCGGTTCCGCATCTGGATACCCGTATTATCAACGGTGAACCCGCGCTTCTATTCGGCCCGTTTGCTGGCTTCACCACACGGTTCCTCAAGCAGGGTTCGGTATTCGATCTGTTCGGATCGGTCCGCTCAGCGAATCTTCGTCCCATGTTGTCGGTGAGCCGCACCAACATGGACCTGACCCGCTACCTGATTGGTGAGGTATTCCAGTCTCACAGCGACCGTGTGGCTTCCCTGCGCAATTACTTCCCGGATGCCCGCGAAGAGGACTGGCGCCTGCAGGACGCCGGCCAGCGCGTGCAGATCATCAAGAAGTCGCCGGAAGGTGGCGGTAAGCTGGAATTCGGTACCGAAATTGTGGCGGCGAAGGACGGCACCCTGGCCGCTTTGCTGGGTGCATCGCCGGGGGCTTCGACGGCTGTCCAGGCCATGATCGATGTGATCCAACGTTGTTTCCCGGAACGTATGGAGTCTTCGGAATGGCAGGAACGCATGAAAGTGATGGTGCCTTCCTACGGTCAGTCGCTGGTAGACGATGAGCAATTACTCAATAGAGTGCGGGAACGAACGCTCTCAACCCTGAAATTGAGCTGATATTCCCAAACGATCTAACACTGGCGGAAGCGCTGGTAGTCCTGGCTTAAAAGCTGGGGCTGCCGGCGCTTTTTGTTTTCTGGGCGCCGGGCCCGGTTGCGATTTGCGCCTGAAACGTTAGGTTATAAGGAAACACCACCAAGGAGAACGAACATGAGCGAGCAAGAATTCGATCCGAATAAAGGCTATATCGCACTCCTGGGATGGAGCCTGAACGCGGTGGAAGCTGCCGATAAATTTGATCGACGATATGTGGTGGTTGCGCCGGATTGGGCGGAGGCTTACTGCAAGGAACATGATATTCCCTATGTACCTTGGAACTTCGAGCGCCTGAACGACCGGTCAGTTGAGATTGCTCAGACACTCAAAGAGATGGGCGTTAATGTGGCTATCCCATTGTTTGAGGAAACCGTGGAATGGGCCGGCGCTATCAACTCGGTTCTGATGGATCAGCCAAAGCTGTTCGGCCAGTCCATGTTGTTACGGGACAAGGCCCTGATGAAGCGCCGCGCGCAGCTGGGCGGCATTCGCGTTGGGATCTTCGAGGAAGCCCATGACCGAGACGACGTTATCCGTTTCCTCAAGCGCGTCAACCAGACCCTCTTGAAGTTGGACGGTGACCCCAACGATCCGATTCACCTCAAAGCATTCGACAAAGCCGGTTGTCTGGGCCACCGGGTGATTCGTACCCCGGACGAAGTGGACACCATTCCCGAGGAAGAATTCCCGGTGCTGATGGAATCCCATCTGGACGGTTGGGAATTTGCCGTCGAAGCCTGGATTCACAACGGCAAAATCGCATTCCTGAACATCTCGGAGTATGTGACCCTGGGTTACTCGGTGTTTGTGCCGGCCACGCCGGACCTGGAGAAGTACCGGGAACAGATCACCCGCGAGATCGAAAAGCTGATCAAAACGTTCGATATCGAGTTCGGGTTTATTCACCCAGAGTACTTCGTGACCAGCGACAGTACCATGTACTTCGGAGAGGTGGCGTATCGGCCGCCAGGCTTCAAGGTGTTCGAGCTGCTTGAGCGTGCCTACGGCTTTAACGCCTATCAGGCACTGATCATGACCTTTGACCCGAAAACCACGGCAGAAGAGGTAAAGGCGTTCTTCCCCAAAGAGGTGGTGGATGCCAAGGGCTATGCCGGCTGTTTCGGCGTTTATCCGCGCCGCCGGGTGGTCAGCCAATTGGAAATGCCGGAAGAGACCGAGAACCACGATTACTTCGAGTCCCACGAGCTCACGCCGCCGTTGGAAGAAACAGTTACCAAGCGTACTGCCTTTGGCACACATTGGGGCCTGGTTTACTTCTTCGGTGAAGACCCTTATGTAATGCGGGATTTACTGAAACATCAGGAAGAACTGGATTTCTATGTATAATTCCGTAAGGAATTAACAACAATGGGTCTGATTCAGACTCTGAGGAACACAGTTTGAGCAACTCCGACGCTGGAAACCCGGCACCTGTCGTCAATTTCGATAAGCTGGTTCAGCGACTGGACGATGCCATCGCGGCTCTCGATGAGAGCCGCGATTTTGCCAAACTTGGCAAGTTACCCCGGTTGTTCGACATCGTGCGACGGGTGCTTCTGCAGCCGGAGGGCTGCCTTGCAATTGAACAGCGAGCCGAACGGCTTGAGAAAGCCGGCGTGTTCCTGGGAACAGACTGGGCAGACCCCTCCATTCTATTGCCATCGTTGACCACCTTTTCCTTGCAAAGCCCACAGGCCGATACGGTCATCATCGAAGGGCTCAGCGAACTGCGTTTGCTGGCGGTCGCGCGCGGTGAATACCTGCATGAGTCGATGTCGGCGGAACAGGCGCATCACTACCTGACCCAGGTATTGGCCATCAACCTGAACATGCTGTTTGGTGAAGCAGGCGAAGCCGAGCGGGAGCAGGGCAAGCTGGCACTGGTCAGCCGCGCGGTGGTACAGCATGTTGCCACCCAGATCGGCTATGAGCATGTCATCGATCAACTGATTGAAGAGATCTGGCGCATATTGCAGCAACGACCGATCCAGGTCAGCAGCGTACGGCAGATGATTACCCAGATTGCACTGTGCCGCATTGATCCCAATGTGGATCTCGGTGGTGCGGGTCAGGGTGCGGAGCGTCTGATTTCGAGCCTTTACGGGCCAACACAGGCGTGCCGCGAAGATCCTGGCATTCCTGTTTACCAGGAACGGCTGCAGTCCATGGACGCCGTGGCCCTGCAAAGTGAGGCGACCGGTTTTGCCCGTTCCATGCACGACACCGGATTGGTGTCGCCGTATCACGCCACGTTTGTCCGCCACATCCTGGAGAGTCAGGATGCGCTATTGACTGAAGCCCTGGGCCTGTCCAGTACCGGCCGCGATTGCCTGCTCTGCTACAAGGATCTGGTGCATGAGTTGATCAATGAAGGCGTCTATCCGGAAACAGCCCAAGGTCTTTATGGCCTTGCGTTGATGCTGGAGCGAGGCATTCTCTATCAACCGCCACTTGCACCCGCGCTGTGGCGCCAGGCCAGGCTCTCCATCTGCCCGCACGCCCGGGAGCGTATCCGATTGGCATATGGTTACCAGCCACAGCCGAAGGCATGGCTGTTGCAGGGTGTGCTCAACATGCTGGGCCAGCCCCTTGGCGTGGGGCAGGGAAACAACCCTACCTGCCAATCTGCACGGGCGCTGTCCATGTGGGCCTACAACGATCCGGACTATCTGTTGCAGATGGTGGCCTGGGCCGCCCGCGACAACGAAATCATCATGCATTTCGAGGGTCGCCCGGTATCTTCCTCCGGCAGCCAGGGTGGCGTGGCCTCCGAAGTAACGCTCGACCTGGATCCGGTTTCGCTGGTGGTAGTACCGCACCTTGACCGGATTTATGCGGAAATGGGGCGCCTGTGTACGGACCGCCAGGGCGACCCCCACCAGTGGGTTAACCCCGAGTTCCATGGTTGGTCCGCCGGCCGTGGATTCCGCATAAACGTGGATGTTGCAACCGGTCACCTGGAAGACCTGGACACCTTCCTGCGACATTTCTATGCCAGCTACCACCCTTACTATAATGGCAACCAGCCGCTGATCCATCCGCAACCGGCTGGCGTAGCGGTTACCGACAGTGCCGCAAGATTCATCGGCTGGCACGCGATTACCATCCTCCGTGTGACTCTGGACCCGGAAGAGGTCATGCGGGTGTATTTCTTCAACCCCAACAACGACAGTGGTCAGAATTGGGGCGACGATGTGGTGGTCAGTACCTCCAGGAAAGGGGAGCGGTTCGGTGAGGCATCCTTGCCCTTTGAACAGTTCGCCTCGCGGCTGTACATTTTTCACTTCGACCCCCTTGAACGCGGTGAACCCGCAGACGTGGGCGAGGAGGAATTGGAGCGGGTGATCAGCCGCGTTCACCGCAGTTGGGGCCGAGACCGGTTGCCGGCTGAGGCATTGCAGGCCGAACCTCCGCAGGAAAAGTAGACCCAACCAAGCCAGAACGGGAGAGATGATGACCGCTGAGGCCACTACCCGCCGCAACGGCGCCGAGCTGTTTGTTCGTGCCCTGGAAAACGAAGGTGTTCGGTACATCTTCGCGGTACCGGGTGAAGAAAACCTGGATCTCCTTGAGGCCCTGCGCGAATCCAGCATTGAGCTGGTGCTCAATCGTCACGAGCAGGCAGCCGGCTTTATGGCCGCGACCTACGGGCGCCTGACAGGCCGTGTGGGCGTTTGCCTGTCGACCCTCGGCCCTGGGGCCACCAACCTGGTAACCGCCGCTGCCTATGCCCAGCTCGGCGGCATGCCAATGATGATGATTTCCGGGCAGAAGCCCATTAAATCGTCCAAACAGGGGCTGTTCCAGATCCTGGATGTGGTGGACCTGATGCGGCCACTTACCAAGTACACCCGCCAGATCAGCAACGCCAACACCATCCCCGCCAAGGTGAGAGAAGCCTTCCGGTTGGCTTCGGAAGAGCGCCCCGGTGCGGTTCATCTCGAATTACCGGAAGACATCGCCTCCGAGGTGGCAGAGAGCGATACCCATATCTTCCAGCCCAGTGATGCCCGTCGGCCCACTGCCAGTACCAAGAGCCTGGACACTGCCTGTGACATGATCAGCAAAGCCAGGTATCCGCTGATCATGATTGGCGCCGGTGCTAATCGCAAACGGGTTTCCCAGGCCCTGATCCACCTGGTGAACGTGACTGGCATTCCCTTCTTCACCACCCAGATGGGCAAGGGCGTGGTGGATGAGCGCCACCCCCGTTACCTGGGTAATGCGGCGCTCTCGGCCGGCGATTTTGTGCACTGCGCCATTGATCACGCTGACCTGGTGATCAACGTCGGGCACGATGTGGTTGAGAAACCGCCGTTTTTCATGCATCCCGGCGGCAAACAGGTTATCCATGTGAACTTCAGCGCTGCTGACGTGGACCCGGTTTACTTCCCCCAGCACGAGGTGGTGGGCGACATTGCCAACAGCGTGGAGTACCTGGCCGAGAAATGCGGCCAGTGCTCTTCACACGACTTCAGCCGGTTTATGGAAGTGAAAGCTTCCGTGGACAGCCATATGGCCGACAAGGCGGACGATGGCCGTTTCCCGGTTATTCCCCAGCGAATCGTCAACGACGTACGCCAGGTCATGCCCGACGACGGCATCATCGCGCTGGACAATGGCATGTACAAACTCTGGTTTGCCCGCAATTATCCGGCCTACGATAACAACACTGTGCTGCTCGACAATGCCCTGGCTTCCATGGGCGCCGGCCTGCCCAGTGCCATGATGGCGGCCATGCTCTATCCACACCTCAAGGTGATGGCGGTGTGCGGCGACGGTGGCTTCATGATGAATAGCCAGGAGCTGGAAACCGCTGTGCGGCTGAAGCTGAACCTGGTGATACTGATCATCAACGACAATGCCTACGGCATGATCAAATGGAAGCAGGCCCAGGAAGGCTTTCAGAACTTCGGGCTGGATTACAACAACCCGGACTTCGTCAAATACGCCGATGCCTATGGTGCCACTGGCCATAGAATCACCCGTACCGAAGACCTGCGGCCGACGCTGAAAAACGCACTGACCTCGGGGGGTGTGCACCTGATCGATGTGCCCGTGGACTACAGCGAAAACCGCCGTGTGTTTGATGAAGAATTGGTAAATCTGACCTGTAACCTCTAATGCCTGTAGTATTATTCGCCCAGTATTGAACATTGATTGAGGATGGGCGAATGAGTTACTCGTGGTTCAGAGTGGTGGCACTAGCGCTGGCGGCCGTGGTGGTCGCTGGATGCAGCAAGCCGGAAACGCCCCAGGAAGTGGCCGCTGAATTCTGGCAGGCCCTGTCCGAGAAAGACGCGGATACCGTTGCCGATCTATCGACGCTTGCCGCCCCCTCTGCCTTCGATGGCTACGCCCGGGACTGGTCTGGCACCGTGCCTGATTTCGGTCGGGTGGTCATCGACGATCGCGAAGCTACGATCGTAACCCGCCTGCCCGCTGAGAACGGCGTCCCCGGCGAGCGCCGGGAAGTGAATACCTACCTTGTGGAACAGAGTGGCGACTGGCTGGTGGATTACGACCGCACCGGCGAGGCGATCATGAATCCGTCTCCGTTTGCAGGTTTGATCGGAGAAATGAACCGGCTGGGCGAGCGCTTGACGGCCAGTTTCGGACAGTCCTCCGACGATCTCTCTCGCCAGATGGACGCCATTGCCCGCGAATTCGAGGCGTATTCCGATCAGGCCCAGCGCCGGGCAGAGCAGGCCATGGAAGAGTACGGCCAAGCCCTGCATGGGCTGATGGAAGAGTTGGAGGAATCCATCGAAGAGGCGTTGGAAGACAACCAGCGGGCGCCTGAGAGAGATCGAAGTGTCTTACAGCGAACCGCGGCGGACCTCAATCGAAGCAGCGACAGGCTGGATGAGCCGGATTTCGACGCCTTTGCCGACAGTTCTCGTGCGTTAGCTGAGGCGGGAGCGCGTATCTCGCGCCTGAGTGACGATACCTTCAAAAGCTACAAGCGCACGTGGGACGCCAAACTGGACGAAATCACTGAGCGTACCCGCGTATTTTTTGAAGAGCTTCATGGGCGTGGGTGATAACCCGGCGTCATAGAACTGTCATATTGATCTGGTGTACTGAAGATGTGTTAGTCCCTGAAAGCGACTAAAGGAGCTCCTGCTCCACTGCATCTTTGGGCCAACGGACGGCTCCTTTTTACGCCTCTAGTATTACCCCGCCAGCCCGGTAACCACAAACCAGCCGGTCACCAGCGTGAGCGACGTTGCTACAATTGCCAACAACCCGTCCCTCGCTACGATTGCCAGCCCGAAGGCCGTCAACGCAGCGCCGCCACCATTGGCGCTGAAGGGCACCACCTCCATCGCCGGCATGGCCAGAGCCACCAGCATGCAGATAATGGCCATCACATAGAGCCCTGGCCCGTCCGCCAGAAACACCAGGCGCGGCCCTGTCCAACGATCCAGAAAACGAGCCGGTTTTTGCAGCCAGTCCAGTCCCTTCAAGAGCTTGTCCTGGGGCACGGAACGCTGGGAAATCCAGGACGGCATCCAGATGGTGCGTCTGTGGAACAACAGTTGCCCCAGCGTCAGCAGAACCACCAGCCCCAGAATGGTTGGAACGCCGGGAATGTCACCGATCAACGGCGCCAGGGTGATCAGCCCTGCTACGAGCACCACGGGCCCGAACGAACGTTCCCCCACGCCATTCATGATATCGTTCACCGACACTCGCCCGGCTCCGGCCGCCGACTCGCGAATCTGCTCCAGCAGTTGTTGCATGTTGGTAGGATCGCCATTATTGCGCATAGATAGGGCTCTTCCTCGAATCAGGGTAACGTCTGCCAAATCCGGCCTTTAAAACCTACCATTCTCGATAATCGGAAAACAGCGATTGCGACCGAACCGCAGCGGAAATGATTGAAGCCTTTGCAGACCAGGACTAATCTCGATCCAGCGATAACAAAAACTTCAGAACCCGGAAATCCCCATGGCAGACTTGCTCAACGTTGACTGGATGCTCACCCTCAACCACCTGCTGTTGATGGCCATTGCCTACCTGCTGGCGTTCCCCATCGGTTTCGACCGGGAAGAGCAGGGGCCCAGGATCGGCCTGAGAACCTTCCCGCTGGTGGCCGTGGTTTCATGTGGCTTCATGCTTGTTGGTCGAGCCGTCATCGACTCCCCGGGCGAACAGGGCCGCGTACTGCAAGGCATTGTCACCGGCATCGGTTTCATTGGCGGCGGCGCCATCCTCAAGGACGACAGCCGCGTAATCGGCACCGCCACCGCCGCGAGTATCTGGAACTGTGGCGCGATCGGTGTGGCTGTTGCGTACCACCACCTTGAGATTGCCATAGCCCTGAGTGCCCTGAACTTCTTCACGCTGCGCTACATGGGAAGGCTGGTGCGGTCGGTGACCGGTGAGCCTGTGGTTGAAGATGGGCAGACAACCAAGCCTGTGGAAGTTCGGGAGTCTGATAACGAAAAAAGCCCCTGAAATCAGGGGCTTTTTTCGGTTGGTTGGTGGAGACGGCGGGAATTGAACCCGCGTCCGCCAGTACTCAGCCTTGAGGTCTACATGTTTAGCGTCTCTCTATTGATTTAAGTTCAAGCGACCCGAGAGCCAGGGTGCAAGAACCGAGTTCTTTAGATCTTAGCCGTTAGCCAGTGAACTCTGGAAAACGGAGCATCCCGTAAGCGATGACGTCCTGAGATGTTGCTTCCGGGCTACGGGCGACCCGGTCAGGACGACTAGCAGCTTACGCTGCTAGTGCGTAGTTTTCGTCGTTTGCGACTATTGCGTTGCAGCTTTGGATTAACGAGATTGGCTGCCATCTCGACATGCACCCAAGGGTTCGCCACCGGCGTCGAAGCCATGTCGTCCCCTTACCGACAGTATATGTGGCTGCTTCCGCCAACTTCAAGGTTTTCCTGGTTTTGTTTTGTGGTGTCGGGTGGTCAGTTGTACCTATCAACTGGCGGCCCGGGCGGTGTTCTGTTCGCTGTTGTGCAGCGCGGCGTCCAGGAGTTCGGCAAAGCTGTCGCGGAAATGCCCCATCACACTGGCCGGGTCGGCCTTGATGTTCTTGTCGATGGTGATGCCGAATTGCACCGTGCCGGCGTAGCTGAATATGCTCAAACCGATGCCGATATTGCCGCTTTGGGGCACCCAGAACATGGGCTGGGTGAGCTTTGCTCCCGCCAAATATACAGGTTCTTTTGGGCCCGGCACGTTAGTGAGTACCGCAGAGGCCTTATTGCTGAGCATGGAGAGCGCCCGCCGCTCAAGGACATCCGGGCCGCGCCCGAACAGGTCCAGCAGGCTGTAGGTTACCTGAGCCTGATAGGAGCGTTTGAGGCGGTTCATGTTTTCCTGAACCTGGCGGAACCGCATGATCGGATCGGTCTCCTCCACGGGCAGGGTGACCAGCACTAGCCCGAACTGGTTGCCCAGGGTTTCGATCGGCTGTCGCATCGGGCGCAGGTTAAACGGTACGGCAACGCGAACACCGCATTCCGGCGTGGCCTCGCCGGTGGCTAAAAAATGCCGTTGCAACGCGCCGGCGGCGGCACACAGCAGCACATCGTTGGCGGTGCCGCGCAGGGCTCTGGCGCACACCTTCACTTCGGCGAGACTCAGCGGGTCGGCCCAGGCGACATGCTTGCGACCGCTCAGGGGTATTTTCAGGCAGGTGTCTGGTTCCGCCGGGGAGAGGCCCAGCTTGAGCAGGTCGACGGCGATGTTGCCCGCGGTAGTGGCCAGTTTGAACGGGTAGCCCGGCTCGTTGCGGATGGACTTCAGAAACAGGCCTGCCTGGTCGATGGCGGTTTGTCCATTATGCAAAGCCCGGCTGGCGAGCTGTCGTAGACCTTGAGGTGCATGGGTCTTGGATTGGCTGGATGTCGATACCCGGCTGAGTCTCGGTTCCGGCGAGTTGTCGGTCAGCGAAAGCAGCACACGCACCAGTGAAATGCCGTCAGCAATGCAGTGATGGATGCGAACCAGCAGGGCACAGCCACCCTGATAGTTCTCGATATAGTGGATTTGCCAGAGCGGGCGCCGGAAATCCAGCGAGGTGCTGGTCAGGTCGCTGGTCAGTGTTTGCAGCTCCTGTTTGCCTCCATCGCCGGGAAGGGCAAGAACGTGAATATGGTTGTCGATATGAAAGAGTGGGTCGTCCTGCCAGTACGTGCGGTCGCCTTCGGTGACGACGCGCTGTCGAAAGCGCCGGAAGGTGAGAAAGCGTTCGTCGAGCGTTCGCTTGAGGCGCTTGAGGGCAATGGGCTGATCAAACACCAGCACCGCTGAAATCATCATGGGGTTCTCGGGGCATTCCATGCGTAGCCACGAGCGATCTACTGCAGACATGGGTGTTTGTCGGCGTGTCATCACTTGCTCCCTTTGGTTCCCGTCTGTCCCTGGGTGGCCGCTGTCCGTATGCGGATTGGGGTAAGGGATCGAGTATAGGCTGATCAGAGAGGGGCTAAAAGAGGATGCAGATGCGACATAAAATGCGGGGAGAAGTCGCCGGGCCTGGGGCCCGGCCAGCGGATCAGACGTTGGTTTCGCGGAGGATGCGTTGTTTCTGGCGGTTCCAGTCCCGTTCTTTCTCGGTGGCACGCTTGTCGAAGAGCTTCTTGCCTTTCACCAGGGCAATTTCGCATTTCACCTTGTTCTTCTTCCAGTACATGGCCAGCGGAATGCAGGTATGGCCTGCCTGGTTAACCTTGCCGACGATCTTGGCAATTTCCTTGGCGTGCAGCAGCAGTTTGCGGGTCCGGGTCGGGTCCGCGATAACGTGGGTTGAGGCGGCGGTGAGCGGGATGATGTGGGATCCCAGCAGCCAGGCCTCTCCGTCCTTAAGCAGCACGTAGGCATCGGTGAGCTGCGCCTTGCCGGCACGGATGGATTTTACTTCCCATCCGAGCAGGGCCAGGCCCGCCTCAAAGCGTTCCTCGATGTGGTACTCATGTTTTGCCTTTTTGTTCAAGGCAATGGTGGCGCTCGGTGCGCCGGGTTTCTTCTTGCTCATGAATCGTTGATCCGGAGTCGGACAGAAAATTTACCGTGCGTAATCGTGCCGGAAAAGCGCGCATTGTAGCCCAGTAGTACCAGACTGGTCACGAAATCGGCGCGATTGACTGAGTCGATGGTCGTATGGGTTGTGATTCCTCCGCTACAATGTGCGCTGAGATGTCGTCAGGGAATGGAATGCCTACTCCATACGAAACACCAATCGGGTCGTGGACCCGGCCAACCACTTTTTTCTGGGCCGCGACCGGGGCAACCTTTGGCCTCGCGAACGTGTGGCAGTTTCCCTACCTGGCCGGCCAGCATGGCGGCGGGTTGTTCATATTGCTGTACCTGGCGTGCCTGTTGCTGGTCACGCTGCCGTTGATGGTCACCGAATCCGCGATGGGAAGATACGCCCGCCATGGATTGGTGCTGGCGATGGATGGTTTCGTTCGCAGCGCGCGACGGTCCCGGGCGTGGATGTGGGCTGGTCGTCTGGGGGTGTTGGCGGCTTTTCTGGTGCTTTCCTTTACGGCTGTTTTCGGTGCCATCGCTCTGGCCTACGTATTCTACGGAGCCATGGGCCGGTTTATTGGCGCCGGCGAGGCTGAAGCCGCAGGTATCCTCTCCGCGTTGGTGTCGGACTCGCGGGACTATCGCGTGTTCATGGGCTGGCACGGATTCTTCCTGTTGCTGGTGGTGTGGGTGTCGATGCAGGGCGTGGTGGACGGTGTCGAGCGTGCAGTACGGGTGGTGGCACCGGCGATGATGCTGATTCTGCTGGCGCTCTGCGGTTTGGCCGCCTGGAGTGGGGATTTCCGCAGTGCGTCGGACTTCATGCTGGATTTCCGCCCCGCCGACGTGACCCTGGACAGTTTGCGGGCGGCGTTGTTTCACGCGTTTTTCACTCTTGGGCTCGGAATGGGCGTGTGGACCCTGTTCGGTGCCTATACACCCGCGGACACTCGCCTTAAGCGTTCCGTGCTGGCTGTGGTGTTGATGGACACCCTGATCGCCATCGGGGCCGGGTTGGCGATTTATTCGTTGGCGCCCGATGGCCATTCCATGGAAGGTGAGCGCGGGTTCGGGCTGCTTTTCCTGTCGCTGCCGGTGGCCCTGGCGGATCTGCCGGGCAGTCAGTTTCTGGTGGCGGCCGTGTTCCTGGTCATCGTGATGATTGTGTGGACGACGTCTCTTTCATTGCTTGAGCCGGTGGTCGGTTGGTTTCAGGAGTGGACAGGCGCACCAAGGGGCTTGTCCGCCTTTCTGATGGGCAGCTCAGTCTGGCTGGCGGGGCTTGGGTCGTTGCTGTCCTTCAATCTATGGTCCGACGAGCGTTTCGCCGGGGGCACCTTGTTCCGCTGGCTTGAGCTGATCACGGGTGGCCTGCTGATTCCGCTGGTGAGTATCCTGATATCTGTCTTCGCGGGCTGGTACCTGACCCGAAATCTGACCTTCACCATACTGGGAAAGGCACCACGCCTGATTGGCCGTATATGGTTCTGGGTGATGCGCTTGATCTTGCCGCTGGTGGTGGCGTATATCGGCCTGCAGTACACCGCCACGTCGCTGGTGGCGTTGTGCGACAGCGGTAGCAACGGATTGTGGTGCGAACCTACCGTAGAGTTGGCGCCAAGCTCAATGACGCCAACTGCCCCCGATGCGAATGATCCCAACAATGAAGCGGGTGATGCCGGTGGGGGTGGCGAGCCAGAGACCAATCCGGGCGAGCCAGGCGAGAAGAGCGGTAAGAACGGCCCGGCTGGGCAGGAAAGTGACCCCAACAACGGTGATATCCTTTATCATAGCGTCTGATATTGGCGTCCCGATTAAAGGGGCTCCCCCTTTGCAGGGTCTTCAACTCAAGAGTATTCGCAAGCAGGACGTCCGGTTCCAATGCCCCATCAGATCGACAAGACCGCGCTGGTTATGCACTCGGCGGAACGCATGTTCCACCTGGTCAACGATGTTGCCAGCTACCCCGACTTTCTTCCCTGGTGTTCAGCCAGCCAGGTGCACGAGCAGACAGACCACGAAATCATGGCATCTATGGATATCGCCAAAGGTGGTATCCGTCACCGGCTGACCACGCGCAACCAGCTGTACCTGCCGCATACCATTGAAATGAGCCTGGTGGATGGTCCTTTCCGTAACCTTAGCGGTCGTTGGCAGTTCAAGCCCCTGCAGAATAACGCCTGCAAGGTGATTCTCACGCTGGAATTTGAGTTTTCCGGATCCTTGTCGAGGATGACGTTCGGGCCGGTCTTCAATCAGGCTGCGAATACCATGGTGGACGCGTTCTGCCGTCGCGCAGACCAGGTGTATCTCGGGGGATAACAATGATTCGAGTTGAGGTGGCCTTTGCCAGGCCAGACAGGCAGGAAATCATCAGCTTGAGTGTCGAAGAGGGCACCACGGCTGTGGAGGCTGTGAAGCGTTCCGGCATTGTTGCCATATTTCCTGAGGTCGATCCGGAAAATGGCGATATGGGAATCTTCGGTAAGGTGATCAAGAATCCGTCCGCCCACGAGTTGCGGGACGGCGACCGGGTTGAAGTTTACCGGCCGCTGCAGATCGACCCCAAGCAGGCCCGGCTTAACCGGGCAAAGAAGAAGGGTTAAGGCTTGAGGCTGGCTCAGTAGGCGGGCGTTTCTTCCAGCAGCTGGGCTTCGTAATGGGAATACTGGTCGTTATCGTAGTAGACGATGACCCGTTGTTCCTTGATATCGCCACCACTGCGCTGGAAGGTATACACATAGTACTCCCGGGACGGATCGGCGGGGTTGGTCATCAGCGGGGTGCCCAGCAAGGAGTGGACCTGGCTGCGGGACATGCCCTCGGCCAGTGATGTCAGCTCTTCGTCGGTCAGTATGTTCCCCTGTTGTACATTGATCTTGTATACGCCTGGGAAAACACAGCCAGCCATGATGAGAGTTAGAATGAGAGCTGTGAGCTTTTGCATCGCCGGGGGAAATCCTCTATCTTGAAATCGCCTGCCAGGGGCAGGTGTGACACGGTCTGACCGTTAACATGCGGCTTCATCATACCGGAAGCCGTGAGGCACACCAAAGAGTGAATCGTAACATGTCATCCGAAAACACCGAATTACGAAAAGTCGGTCTTAAAGTCACTCTGCCAAGAGTGAAGATCTTCAATATTCTGGAGAACTCCGAGGAGCATCACCTCAGCGCCGAGGATGTGTACAAAAAGCTCCTCGAACAGGGTGATGACGTGGGCCTGGCAACCGTCTACCGGGTGCTGACTCAGTTTGAGGCAGCTGGCCTGGTTCTGCGCCACAACTTTGAAGGTGGGCACGCCGTTTTTGAGATGGCCGGCGACGATCATCATGATCACATGGTCTGCACTCAGACCGGTGAGGTCATTGAGTTCGTCGATGAGGTAATCGAAGAGCGGCAGCAAAAAATTGCCAAAGAACGAGGCTATGAGATTGTCGATCACAGCCTGATTCTTTACGTCAAACCCCTCAAATCCTGATAACTCAGGATTTGTTCCGGAAAAAAGAAAAAAAGGGGGCGGGGTTTTAGCCCGCCCCAACAACTCTCAGGATCGAGAGGGGAATACGCTTACCTTTCAAACTGTTCAGTGATGCGTAGCCTGGCCTTTCGTGAACATTTCGTGGGCATGGGCAATGGTGTGTTCGGTCATATCCACACCACCGAGCATTCTTGCCACTTCGCTGACCCTGCCATTGTCGTCCAATGACTCGATCTTCGAGTAAGTGGCGTCTGATTCCGTAAACTTGCTGACGAACAGGTGCTGATGGCACTGGGCCGCTACCTGGGCAAGATGGGTGACGCACAACACCTGTCCATTACTGCCCAGGCTGCGAAGCAAGCGACCAACCACTTCGGCGGTGCCGCCACCAATGCCTACATCCACCTCGTCAAAGACCAGTGTTGGTGTGGTGGAAGTTTGCGCAACCACCACCTGAATGGCCAGGCTGATGCGTGAGAGTTCGCCACCCGAGGCTACCTTGGCTAGCGGACGTGCGGGTTGGCCCGGGTTCGCGCTGACCAGGAATTCAATGTCTTCCAGGCCGTGGGGCGCAGGCTCGTCGCCTTTGTTGCGGCTCAGGTGGGTTACGAACTGGACCGCTGGCATGCTCAGTTGGGCGAGCTCCTCCGCGATGCGCTGATCAAGGTTGGCAGCAGCCTGTTGGCGTGCGTTCGACAACTCGGTGGCCAGGGTATTGAAGTGGCTTCGCTGTTCTTCCAGTTCCGCCTCCAGCTTCTCAACGCTGCCCTCGCCGTCGTCCAGCGATGCCAGTTCGGCACTCAGGCTCTGGTGGAATTCCGGGAGAGTCTCCGGTGTGATGCGGTGCTTGCGGGCCATCTGGTAAATGGCACTCAGGCGCTCTTCCACTTCGGCCAGTCGGGCTGGGTCGGCGTCGTAATCTTCCACAAAGTGGCGCAGGTTGTCGCCAGCCTCGGTGATCTGAATCTGGGCTTCATTCAGCATCTGGATGGTTTCCGTCAGTGCCGGTACCTCCACCGGCAACTGCTCCAGTTGCTGTAAAGCCTGGCGCACCAGATCCGCTGCGCTATTCTCATCTTCCGTGCATAGCAGGGTAGCCTGATGGCTGTTGTGTAGCACCGTGTCGGCATGGCTGAGCCGTTCCTGTTCTTTCTCCAGCTCTGCCTGCTCTCCGTCTTCCAGCGCCAGGCGATCCAGTTCTTCCACCTGGTAGCGCAGTAGCTGCAGGCGGGCTTCTGTCTCATCGGCATTCTGCTGGCGTTCGGTCAGCCGCTGGCGGGTTTTGTGCCAGGCTTTCCATGCATCCCTGGTTTGCTCTCCCAACGCTTCTGCGCCAGCGAACTCGTCCAGCAGTTTGCGGTGAGTCTCCTTGCGCAGCAGGGACTGGTGCTGGTGCTGGCTGTGGATGTCCATCAGGGCGCTGCCCAGATCTTTCAGGTGGGCAAGGGGGCAGGGCTGGCCGTTGATGTAGGCGCGAGAGCGGCCATCCTTGCTGATCACTCGGCGCAGGATGCATTCGTTGTCATCGTCGAGCTCATGGTTTTCCAGCCATTGCCGGGCTTCGGCAATGCGGGACACGTCGAAAGTAGCGGTAATATCGGCGCGTTTGGCGCCATGGCGTACGGCGCCAGCGTCGGCGCGCCCGCCCATGGCAAGGCCAAGGGCGTCCAGGACAATGGATTTGCCGGCACCGGTCTCTCCGGTCAGCGCCGTCATACCCTTTCCAAACTGAAGTTCGACCCGCTCGGCAATGGCGTAATTGGAAACAGTGAGCTGTGTGAGCATGCAGAGGTCCTCCGCTCAATTCCTGAATACTGTGATTACATACAGTGACTGTGAATATATACAGGGTTTTTCCTGTTTGCAAACATCGGCTGGCGAATTTGTGAATGAATGAGGTGCGCAACGGTTGAAACATCCGATACGGGCCCCATATCCGTTCGCAAACATGTTTTTTTCGGCCCATGGCGGTCGGAAACCAAACGTTAACCGGCCGGTCGTCTGGCCGCCGACGATCAAGCAGGAGTAGTCATGAGCGCTGACGAGAATCGTAACGAACAGGTGGAAGAAGAGTTGAAAGACACTGCGGAAGCCGCTCCCGAGGAAGAAACGGCGACGGAAGACAGTGCCGAAGCCGCTCCGGAAAGCGAAGTTGAGGCCCTGAAGGCCCAGGCGCAGGAGTTTCAGGAGCAGATGTTGCGTTCCCAGGCGGAGATGCAGAATGTTCGCCGTCGCGCTGAGATCGATGTGGAGAAAGCCCACAAATTCGCGCTGGAGAAGTTTGTGAAGGAGCTTCTGCCGGTCGCTGACAGCTTGGAAAAGGCGGTTGAAAGCACTGAGGGGCATGAAAGTGCCGGCGAACTGGTGGCCTCTATTCGTGAAGGGGTCGAGATGACTCTTAATCTGTTCATGGGGAGTCTCGGCAAGTTCAATGTGGTTCAGCTTAACCCCGTGGGTGAGCCGTTTGATCCCCAGCAGCACGAGGCCATGTCCATGGTGCCGGCACCTGATGCCGAGCCCAACAGTGTGGTGGCTGTGGTCCAGAAGGGCTACACCCTGAACGATCGCCTTGTTCGTCCCGCGATGGTGGTGGTCGCCAAGGCCGAAGACGCGCCAAAAATCGACGAGCAGGCTTGAAAAGCAGATTAAAGCGCCAATATAGCCAGTAAACAGGCGGCGCACCGGGACTCCGGGGCAACTTTCAAGGCAGCCGGAACTGAATTGAACAACCGAATTGGAGTAATTGCATGAGTAAGATCATTGGTATCGACCTGGGAACCACAAACTCCTGTGTAGCCATTATGGATGGCGACAAGGTCAAGGTTATCGAAAACGCCGAGGGTGATCGCACTACCCCGTCCATCGTGGCGTATACCGAAGACGGTGAAACGCTGGTAGGTCAATCTGCCAAGCGCCAGGCGGTCACCAACCCGAACAACACCCTCTACGCCATCAAGCGTCTGATCGGTCGTCGCTTTGAAGACGACGTGGTCCAGAAAGACATCAAGATGGTGCCGTACAAGATCGCCAAGGCAGACAACGGTGATGCCTGGGTCGAAGTGAAAGGCGAGAAGATGGCGCCGCCGCAGGTGTCTGCGGAAATCATCAAGAAGATGAAGAAAACCGCAGAAGACTATCTGGGCGAGAAAGTGACCGAAGCGGTTATCACCGTGCCGGCCTACTTCAACGACAGCCAGCGTCAGGCCACCAAAGACGCCGGCAAGATCGCTGGTCTGGACGTGAAGCGGATTATCAACGAGCCAACTGCTGCTGCGTTGGCCTATGGTCTCGACAAGAAGAGCGGTGACCGTACTGTTGCTGTTTATGACCTGGGTGGTGGCACCTTCGACATCTCCATCATCGAGATCGCCGATGTGGACGGTGAGCACCAGTTCGAAGTGTTGGCCACCAACGGCGACACCTTCCTGGGTGGTGAAGACTTTGACATGAAGCTGATCGAGTATCTTGCCGATCAGTTCAAGAAAGACAGTGGCATTGACCTGCGTGGCGACTCGTTGGCGATGCAGCGACTGAAGGAAGCGGCTGAGAAGGCGAAGATTGAGCTTTCCAGCAGCCAGCAGACCGATGTGAACCTGCCTTACGTGACGGCAGACGCCAGTGGTCCCAAGCACATGAACGTGAAAGTGACTCGTGCCAAGCTGGAGTCACTGGTTGAAGAGCTGGTCGAGCGCAGTCTCGCGCCGTGCCGCACCGCGCTGGAAGATTCCGGTGCCAAGATCGGTGAAATCGACGAAGTCATCCTGGTCGGCGGTCAGACCCGCATGCCGATGGTTCAGGAAAAAGTGAAGAACTTCTTCGGTAAGGAAGCGCGTAAGGACGTGAACCCGGATGAAGCTGTAGCCATGGGTGCTGCCATCCAGGCGGCCGTGCTCTCCGGTGATGTGAAAGACGTTCTGCTGCTGGACGTTACCCCGCTGACCCTGGGTATCGAAACCATGGGTGGCGTGGCGACACCGCTGATCGACAAGAACACCACGATCCCGACCAAGAAGTCGCAGACTTTCTCCACTGCGGATGACAACCAGACTGCAGTGACCATTCACGTGGTCCAGGGTGAGCGGAAGCAGGCGACACAGAACAAGTCACTGGGTCGCTTCGACCTGGCGGACATTCCGCCGGCGCCCCGTGGTACGCCGCAGATCGAAGTCACCTTCGATATCGATGCCAACGGTATCCTGAACGTGTCGGCCAAAGACAAGGCGACCGGTAAAGAGCAGTCCATCGTCATCAAGGCGTCTTCAGGTCTGAACGACGACGAAATCGAGAAGATGGTTCAGGACGCGGAAGCCAACGCCGACGAGGATCGCAAGTTCGAAGAGCTGGTCCAGGCCCGCAACCAGGGTGACGCGATGGTCCATACCGTGCGCAAGACCCTGGCCGATGCTGGTGACAAGGTGTCCGACAGCGAGAAAGAGTCTATCGAGGCTGCGATCAAGGAGCTGGAAGAAGCCCTGGCTGGTTCTGACAAGGACGACATCGAGGCCAAGACTCAGAAGCTGACGGAAGCGTCTTCTGAAATGGCCCAGAAGATGTACGCGGATCAGGCAGAGCAGGCGCAGCAGGCCGGGGGCGAAGAGTCTGCCCAGTCCGGTTCCAGCGACGACGCCGTTGATGCCGAGTTTGAAGAAGTCAAAGACGACGACAAGCGATAAAACTTAAGATCATCAGGCAGTTGGAAAACGCGGGAGCTCTTCCGCGTTTTCCTCGTTTTACCAACAGGGTTTTAGAGCATGGCCAAGCGCGACTATTACGAGATTCTCGGGGTGTCCCGGGAAGCGGATGAAAAAGAGATCAAGCGAGCCTACCGCAAGCTTGCGATGAAGTATCATCCTGACCGGAATCCGGATGATGAGGACGCCGATCATAAGTTCAAGGAAGCCAGTGAAGCTTATGAAATACTCTCCGATTCCTCCAAGCGCGCAGCCTACGACCAGTTTGGCCACGCCGGTGTTGATGGCTCTGCCGGCGGCGGATTCGGAGGAGGCGGCGGTGGTGCCAGCTTCTCCGACATTTTTGGCGATGTGTTTGGTGATATCTTTGGTGGCGGCCGCGGTGGCCGCAATACGCGCGGGGCTGACCTGCGTTACACCCTGGAGCTGGACCTGGAAGAGGCGGTAAAAGGCAAAACCGTCCAGATCCGGATTCCTGGCCACACCGAGTGCAACACCTGTGACGGTTCCGGGGCCGAGAAGGGCTCACGGCCGGAGGCTTGTGGTACTTGTAATGGCATGGGCCAGGTGCGGATGCAGCAGGGCTTCTTCACTGTGCAGCAGGCGTGTCCTACCTGTCGTGGTTCCGGCAAGATCATCAAGAACCCGTGTAAGAAGTGTCACGGTGCCGGTCGCATCCAGGAAGAGAAAACGCTGTCCGTCAAGGTGCCGCCGGGCGTGGATACCGGTGATCGTATTCGTCTCTCCGGTGAAGGCGAGATGGGTGTTGAAGGTGGGCCTTCCGGTGACCTCTATGTGCAGGTCGCGGTTCGAGAGCATTCCATCTTTACCCGTGATGGTCGCAACCTCTATTGCGAAGTGCCTATCAGCATCGTGGATGCCAGTCTCGGTGGCGAACTTGAAGTGCCGACGCTCGATGGTCGCGTTAAGCTGAAGATTCCACCGGAGACTCAGACCGGCAAGCTGTTCCGTTTGCGGAACAAGGGCGTTAGCCCGGTTCGTGGTGGTCCGTCCGGTGATTTGCTGTGTCGCGTGGTTGTGGAAACTCCGGTTAACCTCACCAAGCGTCAGAAAGAGTTGCTGGAAGAATTCCAGAAGACCCTGGACGGTGGCGATGGCAACCAGCACGGTCCGCGAAAAACCTCCTGGTTTGAAGGTGTGAAAAGCTTCTTCGACGAAATGAAATTCTGAGGGCAGACGTGATGAGGGTAGCAGTCATCGGCGCCGCAGGGCGCATGGGCAAAGTGTTGATCGAAGCCGTTGACGGAACTGAAGGCCTGGAACTTGGCGCGGCAGTCGTCGAGCCTGGCAGCAGTCTTATCGGCGCCGACGCCGGTGAAATGACCAGCATTGGTAAGACTGGCGTCAAGATGGCTGGCAGCCTCGCCGAAGTGAAGGAGGATTTCGACGTACTCATCGACTTCACCTTCCCGGATCTGACCCTGGAAAATGCGGAATTCTGTAAAACCAACGGCAAAATGATTGTGATCGGTACCACCGGCCTGACCGACGCCGAGAAAGAACAGCTCGCCGTTGCCGCGGAAAAGGCCCCGGTAGTGTTTGCCCCCAACATGAGTGTGGGCGTCAACGTCACCCTCAACCTGCTGCGCACCGCCGCTGCAGCCCTGGGTGACGACTATGATGTGGAAATCATCGAAGCCCACCACCGCCACAAGAAAGACGCGCCGTCGGGCACGGCATTGCGAATGGGCGAAGTTGTCGCCGATGCCCTCGGTCGAGACCTTAAGGAATGTGCTGTCTACGGCCGTGAAGGCTTTACCGGGGAGCGTACCCGCAAGGAGATCGGCTTCGAAACCATTCGGGCCGGCGATGTGGTTGGTGATCATACCGTTCTGTTCGCCACTGAAGGCGAGCGCATCGAAATTACCCACAAAGCCAGCAGCCGGATGACGTTTGCCAAAGGTGCGATGCGTGCGGCATTGTGGTTGGAAGGTAAGCCGGCCGGGTTGTACGACATGCAGGATGTGTTGGGGCTGAAGTAGCGACGAGTAAGATTTCGCGTGGACACAAACTGCCATATTTCGTACAATAAGGCGGTTTAACTGCACCAAGCGTAGCTTTGACAACGCTCAACAGAAAAAGCGGGACGGAGTTCAACTCCCTCTCGCTTTTTTGCGACCTGAATTTGCGCTTGCGTTCCTGTTCGTGACGAACCTGTACGCCACTCGATGAGGATACAAGCCTTGAGTACACCTGCCATCCTTGCACTCGCAGACGGAAGCCTGTTTTACGGCACCGCCATTGGCGCTGAAGGGGAAACCAGCGGAGAGGTGGTGTTCAACACCGCCATGACCGGTTATCAGGAGATCCTGACCGACCCGTCCTACTCCCGCCAGATTGTCACCCTCACATACCCTCACATCGGCAGCACCGGTGTGAATGAAGAAGACATCGAATCTGATCGCGTCCAGGCCGCCGGCCTGATAATCCGTGATCTGCCCCTGCTGGTGAGCAACTGGCGCAGCACCGGCTCGCTACAGGACTACCTGCGCGACAACAATATCGTCGGCATTGCCGATATCGATACCCGTCGCCTGACCCGAATCCTGCGGGATAAAGGGTCCCAGAATGGCGCCGTGGTCGCCGGCGCAGACGCCACGGCCGAGCGTGCTCTGGAGCTGGCCAACGCTTTTCCGGGCCTGAAAGGCATGGATCTGGCGAAGGAAGTCACCTCGGAAAAAACCTGGACCTGGAGCCAGAGTGAGTGGGATATCGAAAGTGGCTATGGCGAGCGCACCGAATCAAAATTCAAGGTCGTCGCCTGGGACTACGGTGTGAAGCTCAACATCCTGCGCATGTTGGCCAGTCGCGGCTGTGATATCACTGTTGTGCCAGCCCAGACCCCCGCTGCCGATGTGCTGGCGATGAATCCCGATGGTATTTTCCTGTCCAACGGCCCCGGCGACCCCGAGCCATGTGACTACGCCATCAGCGCCATTCGCGATGTGTTGGAGACCGACATTCCGGTTTTCGGCATCTGTCTTGGCCACCAGTTGCTGGCCCTGGCCAGCGGGGCCAAGTCCATCAAGATGGGGCATGGCCACCATGGCGCCAACCATCCGGTACAGAACATCGCCGATGGTACCGTGATGATTACCAGTCAGAACCACGGATTTGCGGTGGACGAAACCAGCCTGCCGGACAATCTGGAGGCGACCCATAAATCCCTGTTCGACGGTTCTCTGCAGGGAATCCGCCGTACCGACAAGCCAGCCTACAGTTTTCAGGGTCACCCGGAGGCGAGCCCCGGCCCGCACGACGTAGCGCCGTTGTTTGATGAATTTATCCGCCTGATGGAGGCACGTTGATGCCAAAGCGTACCGACATTAAAAGCATTCTGATCCTGGGCGCGGGCCCCATCGTGATCGGGCAGGCGTGCGAGTTTGACTACTCTGGAGCCCAGGCCTGTAAAGCCCTGCGTGAAGAGGGGTACCGGGTTATCCTGGTGAACTCCAACCCGGCCACGATCATGACCGACCCGGTAATGGCCGATGCCACCTACATCGAGCCTATCACCTGGAAGACCGTTGCCAAGATCATCGAGAAAGAACAGCCGGATGCATTGCTGCCTACCATGGGTGGTCAGACAGCCCTGAACTGCGCTTTGGACCTCGAAAAGCACGGCGTTCTGGCTGAGCATGGTGTGGAAATGATCGGCGCCAACGCCGACACCATCGACAAAGCTGAAGACCGTGATCGTTTTGACAAGGCCATGAAGAAAATTGGCCTGGAGTGCCCTCGCGCCACGATCGCCCATTCCATGGCGGAAGCCTGGGAAGTGGCCAACGACATCGGATTTCCCTGCATCATCCGCCCGTCCTTCACCATGGGTGGTTCCGGCGGCGGTATTGCCTACAACCGCGACGAATTCGAGGAAATCTGCACCCGTGGTCTGGACCTGTCGCCGACCAACGAGTTGCTGATCGATGAGTCCCTGATCGGCTGGAAAGAGTACGAGATGGAAGTTGTCCGCGACAAAAACGACAACTGCATCATCGTCTGCGCCATTGAAAACTTTGACGCGATGGGCGTGCACACCGGTGACTCCATCACCGTCGCGCCGGCCCAGACGCTCACCGACAAGGAATACCAGATCATGCGGAACGCCTCTCTGGCGGTACTGCGTGAGATCGGTGTGGAAACTGGCGGTTCCAACGTGCAGTTCGGCGTAAACCCGGACAACGGCCGTGTCGTCGTCATCGAAATGAATCCCCGGGTGTCGCGTTCTTCGGCGCTGGCGTCCAAGGCAACGGGTTTTCCGATCGCCAAGGTGGCGGCCAAGCTGGCGGTGGGTTACACCCTTGATGAACTGCGCAATGAAATCACCGGTGGTGTTACTCCGGCCTCGTTCGAGCCCAGCATCGACTATGTGGTCACCAAGATTCCGCGCTTCACCTTCGAGAAGTTCCCCCAGGCTGATGCGCGCCTGACCACCCAGATGAAATCCGTGGGTGAGGTGATGGCCATCGGTCGTACCTTCCAGGAGTCGCTGCAGAAGGCCATGCGTGGTCTGGAAGTGGGCTCCGACGGTTTTGAAGAGAAGGTCGACCTGAGCACCACCGACGGCCAGGAAACCCTCACCCAGGAACTGAATGTGCCTGGAGCCGAGCGCCTTTGGTACATCGGCGATGCCTTCCGAGCCGGGATGACCGTGGAAGAAGTGTTCAACAACACGCATGTAGATCCATGGTATCTGGTACAGATCGAAGACCTGATCAAAGAAGAGACTGCCCTCAAATCCGCCGGCAAGGCGGATATTGATCGCGATACGCTGTTCCGCCTCAAGCGCAAAGGGTTCTCCGATGCGCGCTTGGCCAAGCTGCTCAGCATTTCTGAAGTCAGCTTGCGCAAGCTGCGCCATGACCTGGACATTCGCCCGGTCTACAAGCGGGTGGATACCTGCGCGGCTGAATTTGCCTCATCAACCGCCTACATGTATTCGTCCTATGAGGAAGAGTGTGAGGCGGGTGCCTCTGATCGCGAGAAAATCGTGGTCATTGGCGGTGGTCCCAACCGCATCGGTCAGGGTATTGAGTTTGATTATTGCTGCGTTCACGCCGCCCTCGCTATGCGCGACGATGGTTATGAAACCATCATGATCAACTGCAACCCGGAAACCGTTTCCACCGACTACGACACCTCGGATCGGCTCTACTTCGAGCCCATCACCCTGGAAGATGTGCTGGAAATCATCCACGTCGAAAAACCCAAGGGTGTGATTGTCCAGTACGGCGGCCAAACCCCGCTGAAGCTGGCCCGTGGCCTGGAAGCGGCGGGTGTGCCGATTATCGGTACCAGCCCGGATGCCATCGACCGCGCCGAAGACCGGGAGCGTTTCCAGCAGATGATCGGCCGCCTCGGCCTGATTCAGCCGGAAAATGCCACCGTGCGCAGCCACGAAGAAGGCATCCTGGCGGCTCGCGAGATTGGTTATCCGCTGGTGGTACGCCCCTCCTACGTGCTGGGTGGTCGGGCCATGGAAATCGTCTATGACGAGGATGAGCTGGTTCGCTACATGCGCAATGCCGTGCTGGTCTCCAACGACAGCCCGGTGCTGCTGGATCACTTCCTCAACGCCGCCATCGAGGTGGACATTGACGCCATCAGCGACGGCAAGGACGTGGTCATCGGTGGCATCATGCAGCACATTGAGCAAGCGGGCGTGCACTCTGGTGATTCCGCCTGTTCCCTGCCGCCCTACACCCTGCCGAAAGACGTGCAGGATGAAATGCGCGAAGCGGTACGGAAGATGGCCATTGAGCTGGATGTTATCGGCCTGATGAACGTGCAGCTGGCCTGGCAGGGTGGCGAGATCTACGTGATCGAGGTGAACCCGCGGGCGTCCCGTACCGTGCCGTTTGTGTCCAAGGCCATCGGTGTGTCACTGGCCAAGGTGGCGGCCCGTTGCATGGCTGGCAAGTCACTGGCAGAGCAGGGCTTCACTCAGGAAATTGTGCCGACTTACTATTCCGTCAAGGAATCGGTGTTCCCGTTCAACAAATTCCCGGCAGTGGATCCCATCCTGGGGCCGGAAATGAAGTCCACCGGTGAGGTGATGGGTATTGGTGACAGCTTTGACGAAGCCTTCGCCAAGGCGGCCCTGGCCTCCGGTGAGCGCCTGCCGGCCAAGGGTACGGCCTTCATGTCCGTACGGGACGTCGACAAGCCCGGTGCCGCGAAAGTGGCACAGGATCTGATTGACGCCGGTTTCAAGGTGATTGCCACCACTGGTACCGCCAAGGCTCTGAAGCAGGCCGGGCTCACCGTTGATCGGGTGAACAAGGTTCGTGAAGGGCGTCCGCACATCGTGGACGCTATTAAAAATGGTCAGGTACAGCTGATTATTAACACCACCGAAGGTCGCAAGGCGATTTCCGACTCGGCACAGATTCGCCAGTCGGCCCTGCAGACCAAGGTAACCTATACAACGACACTGGCGGGCGGCGAAGCCTTCTGCAGGGCCATCAAGTTCGGGCCCGAGCGCACTGTGCGCCGCCTCCAGGATCTACACGCAGGAAAGTAAGACTATGGCTGACAGAGTACCCATGACAAAGGCGGGCGAAATCCGCCTACGTGAGGAACTTCAGAAACTGAAGTCCGAAGATCGTCCCCGGGTGATCGCGGCTATTTCCGATGCCCGCGAACACGGCGACCTGAAAGAGAACGCGGAATACCACGCCGCTCGGGAGCAGCAGAGCTTTATCGAAGGGCGTATCCAGGAAATCGAGGGCAAGCTGTCCGCAGCCCAGGTAATCGACGTCAACAGCATCGAAAACACCGGCAAGGTGATCTTCGGCACCACCGTGCGAATGCTTAATGTCGATACCGACGAGCAGGTCAGCTACCAGATCGTTGGTGAGGATGAGGCAGATATCAAGGCCGGAAAGCTGTCCATTTCCTCGCCGATCGCGCGGGCGCTGGTGGGTAAAAGCGAGGGTGACGTGGTTGCCGTGCGTGTGCCTTCGGGAACCGTTGAGTATGAAATCGAGCAGGTAGAGCACATCTGACGTTCGTCGGGTGCTGATTCTGCAAACAAAAAGCCGGCTGCGAACAACAGCCGGCTTTTTACATTGTGCGGCCCTGGCGTGCTGACAGCGTCAGTGTTTCTGGCGCAGCAGGTTGGACAGCTTGGGGTTGGGCTTTTTCGCCCGGCGCAGGATCACGGCGATCTTGCCGATGGTCTGCACCAGCTCCGCGCCGGAGGCTTCGCACAGGGCGGCAACGGCTTCCTGGCGGGTTTCGCGGTCCTGGCTGGCAACCTTGATCTTGATCAGCTCGTGGTCGTTCAGGGCCCGCTCGAGTTCCTCCTGAAGCCCTTCGGTCAGGCCCTTGTCGCCGACAATGATAACGGGCTTCAGATTGTGGGCGATGCCCCGGTATTCCCGGCGCTGTTCCGGCGAAAGACTCATTATGTGATCTCTTTATGGGTGCGATTAATAAAACGTCAGCGGCGAAATGCTCGCCAATTCCGTATAATCGCGGGATTGTATCAGATCAATCGGCCGGTGAAATCGCCGTTACCACGTACCCATATGATTGGAGGTCCAATTGGAGCGCTTTATGGAGGTAGGTTTTGGCTCGCTCGAAAACCAGTGACCGCTGGCTGAAGGAACATTTTGATGATGTCTGGGTCAAAAAGTCTCGGGAAGACGGCTATCGTTCGCGGGCCAGTTACAAGCTGATTGAGCTCGATAACAAAGACCGCCTGTTCCGGCCCGGGCAGACAGTTGTGGATTTGGGTGCTGCGCCTGGCGGCTGGTCCCAGGTTGCGGTTGAGCGGGTTGGTGACGATGGCACGGTGGTCGCCAGCGATATTCTCGAGATGAGCCCGATTGCAGGTGTGGCGTTTGTTCAGGGCGATTTTACCGAGCAGTCAGTGCTGGACGAATTGCTGGATTTACTGGGTGAACGCCGCGCTGACGTTGTAATTTCGGATATGGCACCCAATATGAGTGGTATGGCGGCAGTGGATATTCCTAACGCCATGGGTTTGGTGGAGCTGGCGCTGGATATGGCGCAGCAAGTCCTGAAGCCCGGTGGCGTGTTTGTCGCCAAGGTATTTCAGGGAGAGGGATTTGATGCCCTGCTGGCTGAAATGCGTAAAAGTTTTGGCACCGTTGTCAGCAGGAAGCCTGACTCCTCCCGCGCAAGATCGAGGGAGATTTATCAGGTGTGCAAGGGATTTAAGGGC
This sequence comes from Marinobacter sp. UBA2688, assembly GCF_002352785.1. Classification (NCBI taxonomy): domain Bacteria; kingdom Pseudomonadati; phylum Pseudomonadota; class Gammaproteobacteria; order Pseudomonadales; family Marinobacteraceae; genus Marinobacter; species Marinobacter sp. UBA2688. The sequence goes on along the minus strand of NZ_DELU01000024.1, from coordinate 52,515 downwards.
TGACCCCGCCCCGGAACGGAATGACCGTGGGATTGACACCCCCGCAGTGGTCGATACGGATAGGCCGATTCTGGTGGACGGGCGTACAATTGGTGTAAGGTGTCAGAAAAGGCTTTCTCCTGACGGGGCGATCCTTCAATTCACAGGTGACGATCCTTGAACGATATGGCAAAAAATCTGGTTCTCTGGCTGATTATAGCCGCCGTACTGCTGATGGTGTTTCAGAATTTCACACCCACCACCAGCGGGCAACAGGTCAATTATTCGCAGTTTGTGGAAATGGTGCAGGACGGACAGGTCCGTCAGGTCACCATTGATGGTCTGCAGGTTCAGGGTACCCGTGGTGACGGCTCCCAGTTCCAGACTGTCCGCCCACAGGTGTCCGACAATAAGCTGATGGATGATCTGCTGGCCAACAACGTGGAAGTCATCGGCAAGGAACCGGAGCGTCAAAGCCTCTGGACCCAGCTGTTGGTGGCTGCCTTCCCAATTCTTATTATCATCGCGCTGTTCGTGTTCTTTATGCGGCAGATGCAAGGCGGTGGCGGTGGCAAAGGCCCCATGTCCTTTGGCAAGAGTAAAGCCCGCCTGATGAGTGAGGATCAGATCAAAACCACCTTTGGTGACGTTGCCGGTGTCGACGAGGCCAAGGAAGACGTCAAGGAGTTGGTGGATTTCCTGCGGGACCCCAGCAAGTTCCAGCGTCTTGGTGGCAGTATCCCCAAGGGTGTACTGATGGTGGGTCAGCCGGGTACCGGTAAGACCCTGCTCGCCAAGGCGATTGCCGGTGAGGCCAAGGTGCCATTCTTCTCAATCTCCGGTTCGGACTTCGTGGAAATGTTCGTGGGCGTGGGTGCCTCCCGTGTCCGTGATATGTTCGAGCAGGCCAAGAAACAGAGCCCCTGTATCATCTTCATCGACGAGATCGATGCCGTTGGCCGCCATCGTGGCGCTGGCATGGGCGGCGGTCACGACGAGCGTGAGCAGACACTGAACCAGTTGCTGGTAGAGATGGACGGCTTCGAGGGTAACGAAGGCGTTATCGTGATTGCCGCCACCAACCGTCCGGACGTACTGGACCCGGCGTTGCTCCGCCCAGGTCGCTTTGACCGCCAGGTCGTTGTCGGGCTGCCGGACATCATCGGTCGTGAGCAGATCCTCAAGGTGCACATGAAGAAAGTGCCTCTGGCCGATGGAGTAGAGCCTGTGTTGATTGCCCGTGGCACGCCCGGCTTCTCGGGTGCTGACCTGGCGAACCTGGTGAACGAAGCTGCGTTGTTTGCGGCCCGTCGTAACCAGCGTCTGGTCTCCATGGAAGAGTTTGAGCTCGCGAAAGACAAGATCATGATGGGCGCCGAGCGCAAATCCATGGTCATGAGCGAGAAAGAGAAGCGTAATACGGCTTACCACGAGTCCGGTCATGCCATTGTCGGGCGTCTGATGCCTGAGCATGATCCGGTCTACAAAGTCAGTATTATTCCTCGCGGCCGCGCATTGGGTGTCACAATGTTCCTGCCGGAGGAAGACAAGTACAGCCACAGCAAGCGCTTCCTGATCAGTTCCATCTGCAGTCTGTTTGGTGGCCGTATTGCCGAAGAACTGACCCTTGGTTTCGATGGAGTCACCACCGGTGCTTCCAACGATATCGAGCGGGCAACCAGCCTGGCGCGTAATATGGTCACGCGTTGGGGGCTGTCTGAGAAGCTTGGCCCGCTGCAGTACGATACAGACAGCGAAGAGCCTTTCCTCGGTCGCTCTGCCGGTCAGGCGCAAACGGTCTATTCTCCGGAAACGGCGCAGCGTATCGATGAGGAAGTTCGCAACATCATCGACAGCTGTTATGAAAAGGCGAAGCAGTTGCTCGTCGATAACCGTGACAAGCTCGACCTGATGGCCGATGCCCTGATGAAGTACGAGACCATTGATCGTTACCAGATCGATGACATCATGGAAGGCCGTGATCCCCGCCCGCCGAAAGGCTGGGGTGATAGCGGCCCCTCCGGTGGTGTTCCGGCTGATGAGCCTGAGCAGGCGCCTGCTCCGAAGGGTTCCGACGATGGTCGCCAACCGGGTGTTGGTCGACCGGCCGGTGAGCACTGAGCCAGGCTGGATACTGGTCAGATATAGTTGAAGACTGAACGCCGCCCCTGACGGGGCGGCGTTTGTTTTTGCGGGTTGCAGAAAAGGTTACTTATGCAGATAAACTTTGCGGGCAGGATTCTGGATATGTCCGGCTGCCACGTCATGGGGATCCTGAATGTGACGCCGGACTCCTTTTCGGATGGAGGTCGGTACACTACCGCTGAGATTGCCCTGGCAAGGGCCCGTGAGATGGTGGCGGACGGTGCGGCTTTTATTGATGTGGGTGGTGAGTCCACACGGCCAGGCGCTACGCCGGTGTCTGTCGAGGAAGAGCTTGAGCGAGTGTGTCCGGTGGTAGAGGCGATTGCCCGTGATTTGGACGTTGTCGTTTCGGTCGATACCAGTTCGCCCGAGGTTATGGCGGAGGTGGTGAAGCTCGGTGCCGGGATGATTAACGACGTCAGGGCGCTGCAACGGGATGGCGCGCCCGAGGTGGTGGCAAGCGCTGGAGTGCCGGTGTGTGTCATGCACATTCAGGGCGAACCGGATACCATGCAGGATGATCCTCGCTACCGGAATGTGCGGCGGGAGGTCAGTTCGTTTCTTACCGAGCGAATGCGGGTGATAGAGAAAGCCGGTGTGCGGCCAGATAACATCATCCTTGATCCTGGTTTCGGTTTTGGCAAGTCTCCGCAGCACAACCTTCAGTTACTGGCCTCGCTGGAACAGCTGCAGTTGCTAGGGCACCCGATTCTGGTGGGCATGTCCCGCAAGAGCATGCTGGGCCATATCACCGGTCGTGATGTCAGTGAACGCTTGCCCGCAAGCCTCGCTGCCGCGACAATATCCGCCATGAAGGGCGCATCCATCATTCGCGTCCACGATGTCAGGGAAACAGTCGATGCCGTTAAAGTGGTGACGGCAATGGAGGAAGCTGGACGATGAGCGACAGAAAATATTTCGGCACGGACGGTATCCGGGGCCGGGTGGGCGAATTTCCAATAACCCCCGAATTTATGCTGCGCCTGGGTTGGGCTGCGGGGCAGGCCTTCAAACGGGATGGGCAGCGTAACAGTGTGCTGATTGGTAAAGACACCCGTCTTTCGGGCTATATGTTCGAATCCGCCCTTGAGGCAGGTTTGTCCGCGGCCGGAGTGGACGTGAAACTGCTTGGGCCCATGCCCACCCCTGCGATCGCCTATTTGACCCGAACCTTTCGCGCCTCCGCGGGGATTGTCATCAGTGCGTCCCACAATCCGCACCATGACAACGGTATCAAGTTTTTCTCCCCCGCTGGGACCAAGCTGGATGATGCTTTGGAAGCAGAGATCGAGAAGTGGCTGGATAAGCCCATTGAGGTCTGCGGCTCGAAAGAGTTAGGCAAGGCGTTCCGGGTTGATGACGCACCAGGCCGATACGTTGAGTTCTGTAAGAGTACGGTACCCAACGAGTTTTCACTCGAAGGACTTCATATTGTCCTGGATTGCGCTCACGGTGCTACCTACCACGTCGCCCCGAAAGTGTTCCGCGAGTTGGGGGCGAAGATTTCCGTGGTAGGGGGCGAGCCTGATGGTCTGAATATCAACCTTAATGTCGGTTCCACTCACATGGGATCATTGAGCAAGGCCGTTCTGGAGAAGCAGGCTGATCTCGGGATCGCCTTTGATGGCGACGGTGACCGGGTGCTCATGGTGGATCGTGACGGCTCGGAAGTCGATGGCGACGAGTTGCTCTACGTGATCGCCGCGCAACGTCATGCCGCCGGAACCTTGAAAGGGGGCGTTGTGGGCACCCTGATGACCAATCTGGGCGTTGAGTTGGCGCTCAGGGAGCAGGGTATTGATTTCGAGCGTGCCAAAGTCGGCGACCGGTATGTCATGGAGCGACTCATCGACCGGGGCTGGCTGCTTGGCGGTGAAGGTTCCGGCCATATGGTCATCCGCGATTGCACCAGCACTGGTGACGGTATTGTGTCTGCGCTCCAGGTATTGTTGGCCATTCGTCGCGCAGGTAGCTCCCTGGCAGACCTTCGCCAGGGTATGAGCAAGTTGCCTCAGAAGATGATCAATGTGCGGGTCGACCAGCGTTTTGATCCTCTCGGGCGTGACGATATTGTCAGGGCCGTGGAGTCGGCGGAGGCCAGGCTGGGTGGCGGTGGTCGCGTGTTGCTGAGGGCGTCGGGCACAGAGCCTCTGATCCGGGTAATGACGGAAGGGCAGGATGAGGCACAAATCGTGAAAATTGCCGAGGAACTGGCTGTTGTGGTTGAGAATTCCCGGGCATGATTTTGTGCTTAGGGGCAGTTGTCTGCTGTAAAAGACTGCTGTATAGTTCGCCCTCCCTTGAATCAGGGATTTTTTATGCGCCGTAAGATTGTCGCCGGCAACTGGAAAATGAACGGGTCGAAAGACTTGGTAAGCAATCTGGTTGGTCAAGTCCGGTCCGAATTAGCATCGTTTGATAATGGTGTGGAGGCTGTTATTATTCCTCCCGCCCTGTATGTTGGCGATGTTGCTGAGCAGGCTGGCGATAAGCTGGCTGTTGGTGTTCAGAATGTAGCGTGCTGGGATTCAGGCGCCTACACCGGGGAAATCTCCGCGGCGATGGCAAAAGATTGCGGCTGTGGTTTTACCTTGGTCGGGCATTCGGAGCGCAGGCAGCTCTTCGGCGAAACCGATGAGCAGGTTGCCACCAAGGTCGGGCAGGCCCTGACGTCAGGGTTGGTCGCTGTTGTTTGCGTTGGCGAGACCCTCGAAGAACGTGATGCGGGCAAGGCTGAAAGTGTCGTGTCGCGACAGGTTCGCAAAGCCCTCGTCGACGTTGGCAGTGAGTCATGGCAGCAGGTTGTGATTGCCTATGAGCCAGTTTGGGCCATAGGAACGGGTAAAACCGCAACCGCTGATGATGCTCAGACCATGCATGCCGCTATCCGCGATGTGTTGAAGTCCCTTGGGGCTCCGGCGGATGAGATATCGCTGCTTTACGGCGGCAGTGTAAAAGCGGATAATGCCGCGGCGCTTTTTGCTCAGCCGGACATCGATGGCGGGTTGATTGGTGGCGCGTCATTGGATGCAAACGATTTTGTAAGTATTTGCCGGGCGGTGCCAGGCAAGTCTTGAGCGTTAAAGGTTCGCGAAAGCCATTAGCAAGAGTCATTAGAGAGTCATTATGGATTGGGTCGAAACACTGGTTGTCGTTCTGCACGTGCTCATTGCGGTGGCGCTGGTGACGCTGGTCCTGCTCCAGCAGGGTAAGGGTGCCAATGCCGGTGCTGCATTTGGTGGTGGCGCCTCCCAGACCGTGTTTGGCAGCGAGGGCAGCAGTAGCTTTCTGACCCGTGCCACAACTTTGCTGGCTATCGTATTTTTTGTAACGAGTTTTTCGCTGGCTGTATTTGCCAAGCAGCGTGCCGAAGTGGCAGGTGAGGCGGGTATTCCTGTAGTCCAGGAGTCACCGGCCGAATCGGATGCCGGGCAGGCTGAGGGTGAATCAGCGACAGAAGGCGAAGACGGGCGCGGGGATGAAAATAAACTCCCCGAGCTCGAGTAAAGGTGCTGCCCAGGTGGTGGAACTGGTAGACACGCTATCTTGAGGGGGTAGTGGCGAAAGCCGTGCCGGTTCGAGTCCGGCCCTGGGCACCATATAAGAAGAAAAACGGCTTGGATTTACCAGGCCGTTTTTTTTGGTCAGTCCTTGACCAGTAAGGCCGGCGTCTCTATACTCCGGCGGATATTGGAGCGGGCTCCGGGCACAGTTTGCCCTGCCGGTTCCAGGCAGGCCAGGTGTCTGTCAGCAGGGGGTGTTTAGATTGCTTTTCCCCTGTGAGTTCTTGCAACAAAGGGCCCCACTTTTTAGGGGCTTTTTGATTAAGGGGCCTGGCGCATCAGGCCCTGGTGCATAAAAAGGGCTGATCAACAGCCCTTTTTTTGTTTTTGGGGTCGGAAAAATCGAGTAACGGAGACGGGATAACCTTGTCAGCCAAGTTGAAGCAGCTGGAAGAATTGCTCAGGCCCATTGTGGAAGGCCTGGGTTACGAGTTTTGGGGCATTGAATTTCGCTCCCAGGGACACCATTCCCTGTTGAGAATTTTTATTGACGATGCTGAAAACGGCATCGGCATTGAAGACTGTGAGAAAGTCAGTCGCCAGGCCAGCGGCGTAATGGATGTGGAAGACCCCATTCAGACGGAGTATACCCTGGAGGTATCTTCTCCGGGCATGGACCGGCCGTTGTTCCGTCTGGAGCAATATGAGGCATTCGCAGGCCACCAGGTCCAGATCAAATTACGAATGGCATTTGAGGGGCGTCGCAAGTTTCAGGGCCTGATTAAAGGCATTGAAGGTGAAGACGTTGTCGTGGTTGTTGATGATCACGAATACCTGTTGCCATTCGATAGCATCGAGAAAGCCAACATCGTTCCGGTATTTGAGTAAGTCAGTGGACGCAAAGTTTATTTTTAAGGGCAGGGCAATCCAATGAGTAAAGAGATCTTGCTGGTGGTTGAATCCGTCTCGAACGAGAAAGGTGTCGAGAAGGACGTGATCTTCGAAGCAATCGAGCTGGCACTCGCCACCGCTGCCAAAAAACGCTACGACGACGAGGAAGCGGACATCCGCGTTTCCATCGATCGCCGCACCGGCGAATATGAAACGTTCCGTCGCTGGCTGGTGGTTGATAACGATGCGGTTCCTGCTTTGGGCACCGAGCTGACCATGCAGGAAGCGGAAGAAATCGACAAGAGTCTGCAGCCCGGCGATATCCATGAAGAGAAAGTGGAATCCGTTGCCTTCGGCCGTATTGGTGCCCAGGCAGCGAAACAGATCATATTCCAGAAAGTGCGGGAAGCCGAGCGCACCAAGATTGTCGATAGCTACCGGGATCGCGTGGGTGAGCTCGTCTCTGGCACCGTAAAGAAAGTGACACGTGACAACGTCATCGTGGATCTGGGGGCCAACGCCGAAGCCTTGCTGCCCCGTGAACACCTGATTCCCCGTGAAACGTTCCGTATGGGCGATCGTGTGCGCTCTCTGCTGCAGGAAATCCGTACCGATCATCGCGGCCCGCAGCTGATTCTGAGCCGTACCGATCCGCAGATGCTGATCGAACTGTTCCGCATTGAGGTGCCGGAAATCGCGGAGGAGCTGATTGAGATTCGTGGCGCAGCCCGGGACCCAGGCTCCCGCGCCAAGATTGCGGTCAAGACCAACGACCGCCGGATTGATCCGGTGGGTGCCTGCGTGGGCATGCGTGGTTCACGAGTACAGGCAGTTTCCAACGAGTTGGGTGGCGAGCGTGTGGATATCGTGCTGTGGGACGACAACCCCGCGCAACTGGTCATCAATGCCATGGCACCGGCGGAAGTGGCGTCCATCGTCATGGACGAGGACCGCCATACCATGGAAGTGGCAGTAGCTGAGGACAATCTGGCCCAGGCGATTGGCCGGAATGGTCAGAATGTTCGGTTGGCGACGGACCTTACCAGCTGGACGCTGAACGTCATGACAGAAGAGGAAGCAGGTGAGCGTCAGGAGCAGGAGTATAATTCTCTGCTCGAGCACTTCACCGGCAATCTGGATGTGGACGAAGAATTTGCAGGTGTCCTCATTGAGGAAGGGTTTACCTCCATTGAGGAGGTAGCGTACATCCCCATGGAAGAGATGCTTGCCATTGACGGTTTTGATGAAGAAACCGTGACCGAATTGCGTCGCCGTGCCAAGGATGCCCTGTTGAATCAGGCCCTGGCCAGTGAAGAGGCGCTAGAGGGCGCTGAGCCCGCAGAAGATCTTCTCGCAATGGACGGTATGGATCGTGGCCTGGCTTTCAAGCTGGCCGGTATGGGGATTCGTACCATGGAAGATCTTGCAGAGCAGTCGGTTGACGACTTGCTCGACATTGAAGGAATGGAAGAAGAGCGTGCCGGCCAGTTGATTATGGCAGCACGCGCCCCCTGGTTTGAAGACCAGGCTTAATCGGGAGGAGGACCAGTATGGCTGATGTAACGGTAAAACAACTGGCCGCAGATGTAGGCGCTCCCGTGGATCGTTTGCTGCGACAGATCGTGGAGGCTGGCCTGAAAGCCCGCTCCGAAGGGGATTCTGTTACCAGTGATGAGAAGCAGCAGTTGCTGACCTATCTGAAAAAGAATCACGGTGAGAGTGAGGCTGAGCCCAAGAAAATCACTCTTAAGCGCAAGACAACAACCACGCTGAAAGCGGGCCGTACCAAAACGGTCAATGTTGAGGTTCGCAAGCGCCGTACGTATATCAAACGCGCCGAGCTCGAGCCGGAAGCGGCGAAGCAGGAAGAAGCTGCCGAGCAGGCGGCTGCGGCCCCGGAAGAGGCCCCAGCGACAGTCGCGGCTGAGCAGGCACAGCCTGCGGATGCGCCGAAGCCGGAAGCGCCGGTGTCAGATTCTCCGGCTGAAGAGCCGGCTACTGACGAAAAACCGGCTGAAAAAGCTCAGCCGGAAGTGGCTGCCGAGCCGGAACCGTCACCGGTTCCCGCGCCGGAAGACATGCCGATACCGCCGCCTGAAGAAGGCGAAGGCAAGGATCGAAAGCCGAAGAAGAAGAAGGAAAAGGCCCGCGAGCGCGGTGATGAGCCCGAAGAGGGTAAGCCCAAGAAGAAGTCCGCAGGGCATCGTGGGCCGCGCAGCCGTCCGGTGGAAGAGCCTCTGATTATCAATGAAGAGGAAGAAGACACCACGCTGCGCAAGCCGCTCCGTGCGAAAAAGAAACCCAAAGAAAAGCGTCATGCTTTCGAGAGGCCGACCAAGCCAATGGTACGAGAAGTCGATATTCCCGAGACGATCACAGTGGGTGATCTTGCCCAGCGGATGGCGGTCAAGTCAGCGGACGTCATCAAGAAACTGATGGGCATGGGGGTAATGGCGACAATCAACCAGGCTCTCGATCAGGAAACCGCTGTTCTGGTGACTGAGGAACTCGGTCACAAAGCCAACACGGTGAGTGAAGATGCGTTCGAGGAAGAGGTTCTGAGTGAATTCTCCTTTGAAGGCAAGGAAAAGACCAAGCGTGCGCCGGTTGTCAGTGTGATGGGTCACGTTGACCACGGTAAGACCTCGCTGCTGGATTACATTCGCCGCACCAAGGTGGCGTCCGGCGAGTCCGGGGGTATCACCCAGCACATCGGTGCGTACCACGTTGAAACCGACCATGGCATGGTGTCCTTCCTGGATACTCCGGGCCACGCCGCCTTCACGGCGATGCGTGCGCGGGGTGCCCAGTGCACCGACATCGTTATCCTGGTGGTGGCCGCCGATGACGGCGTTATGCCGCAAACCAAGGAAGCCGTGGATCACGCACGTTCCGCCGGCGTTCCCATCGTCGTTGCCATCAACAAGATGGACAAGGAAGAGGCCGACCCGGATCGTATCAAGACCGAATTGGCGGGTATGGAAGTTATTCCGGAAGACTGGGGCGGTGACGTTCAGTTTATCCCTGTATCCGCCCATACCGGTGACGGCATTGAAGATCTGCTTGAGGCACTGCTGCTGCAGGCTGAAATCCTTGAGCTCGAGGCCTCTCCGGATGCACCTGCGAAGGGTGTGGTGGTCGAATCCAGCCTTGAGCGTGGTCGCGGTTCCGTGGCTACCGTACTGGTGCAGAACGGCACGCTCCGTCAGGGCGAGATGGTGGTGGCTGGTTCCTTCTTCGGTAAGGTTCGCGCCATGACCGACGAGGCCGGCAAGCAGGTCAAAGAAGCCGGGCCTTCCATTCCGGTGGAAATCCTGGGCCTGAATGGCACGCCGAACGCTGGTGATGAGTTCTTTGCTGTGGCTGACGAGAAGAAGGCCAAGGAACTGGCGGAATTCCGTCAGTCCCGCGAGCGGGAGCAGCGTCTGCACAGGCAGCAGGCTGCGAAGCTTGAGAACCTGTTCGAGAATATGGGCAAGGACGAGGTCAAAACCCTCAACGTGGTGCTCAAGACCGACGTTCGTGGTTCCCTGGAAGCCATCACCAAGTCGCTGCAGGATCTTGGTAACGACGAAGTACAGGTCAAGATCGTGTCGTCGGGCGTTGGTGGTATCGCAGAGACGGACATCAGTCTGGCCATGGCGACCAACGCGGTTATCTTCGGCTTCAACGTGCGTGCGGACACCGCGTCCAAGCGTCTGGTGGAGCAGGAAGGTCTGGATCTGCGCTACTACAGCATCATCTACAACCTGATTGATGATGTGAAAGCAGCTCTGACCGGCATGCTGGCGCCGGAATTCCGCGAGGATATCGTGGGCATTGCCGATGTGCGTGATGTGTTCCGTTCGCCGAAGTTTGGCCAGGTGGCTGGCTGTATGGTCACCGAGGGTAACGTTTACCGCAACAAGCCGATCCGTGTCCTGCGTGACAACGTGGTTATCTTTGAAGGCGAGCTGGAATCGCTGCGCCGCTTCAAGGATGACGTGCCGGAAGTCCGCAACGGTATGGAGTGTGGTATCGGCGTTAAGGGCTACGACGTGAAAGTCGGCGACCAGATCGAGGTATTCGATCGCGTTCGGGTTGAGCGTAAGCTTGAGTCCACCGGCGCGTGATGCGCCTGAGATTAAAGGAAACCTGATGCCAAGAGAGTTCAGCCGGATTGATCGCATCGGCGATCAGATGCAGCGGGAGCTGGCCCAGCTCATCCAGCGGGAGGTCAAAGACCCGCGGGTGGGCATGGTCACGGTGAATGCCGTCAAGGTGAGCCGTGACCTGGGTTATGCAGACGTTTACGTATCGCTGCTGACCACCGAAGAGCTGACCGAGGAGTCGCCGCAGGTGCGGGATTCCCTGACAGTGCTGAATAAAGCGGCTGGCTTCCTGAAAGGGCAGGTCGGCCGTGCCATGAAATTGCGGGTGACGCCCCAGTTGCGTTTTCATTTCGATACGTTGCTTGGGCACAGCCGTCACATGGACAATCTGATTCGGGAAGCGGTTGGCGACAAGCCAGTGGTTGACCGTGACGACGACGCCCGCAACGACGGGGCGTCTGATGATCCGGAGCAAAAGGCTTGAGTCGACGTCGTAAAGGTCGCGATGTAAACGGCATACTGGTGATCGACAAGCCGATGGACATTACGTCCAACGGCATCCTGCAGCAGGTAAAACGCCTGTTCGGGGCGGCCAAGGCCGGTCACACCGGTGCGTTGGACCCGCTGGCCACCGGCGTGTTGCCGTTGTGCTTTGGTGAAGCCACCAAGTTTTCCCAGATGATGCTGGACAGCGACAAAGCCTACATCGCCACCGCTCGCCTGGGTGTCCGCACCGAAACCGGGGACAGCGAAGGTGCCGTGGTTGCTGAGAGACCTGTGCCCCCTGGGCTCGATGCCGATGCACTGGAACCGGTGTTGGAGCGCTTTCGTGGCGATATCCAGCAGGTTCCCTCCATGTACTCCGCGCTAAAGCACAAGGGCAAACCGCTCTATGAATACGCGCGCGAAGGTATTGAGGTGGAGCGTCCGTCGCGCCCGGTGACCATATACGAGCTGACGCTGCTGGAGGTGCGCGAGACCGAGATTGATATCGCGGTAAGTTGCACGAAAGGCACCTATATTCGCTCGCTGGTGGAGGACATTGGCGAGGCATTGGGCTGCGGTGCCCATGTCACGGCACTGCGCCGCACCATGGCCTCCGGTTTCACGCTGGCGGATGCCCGTGAGGTTTCAATGCTGGAGTCCATGCGCGAAGAAGGTGAAAGTCTGGATGGCCTGCTGGTGGCCCCGGATGCTGCTCTGTCCATGTTCCCGGAGCGGGATCTGGAAGGCAGTTCGCTGGTGTCGATATTGAACGGACAACCAGTTAGAATATCGGGTCAGCCCGCGGAAGGGTTCGTTCGCCTTTATGGCAACGGGCGTTTTGTCGGGCTGGCGGAAGGATTCCCGGAGGGGGAGGCGACCAAACTGGTGCCTCGTCGTCTGGTGAAGAGTGGCTGATAGCCCTTTGAGGGTTATTGCCAGTTAGCCGGGCTGTAGAGATGCGTGGTTCGGCCGAATTCGATAGCATCGCGACAATGAGGTGAGTTTTATGGCACTTTCTGCCGACGAGAAAGCACAGATCGTTAAGGATTTTCAGCAGGGTGATGGCGATACCGGTTCTCCTGAAGTTCAGGTTGCACTGTTGAGCCACAACATCAACAAGCTGCAGGATCACTTCAAGACCAACAAGCAGGATCACCATTCCCGCCGTGGTCTGATCCGGATGGTTAACCAGCGTCGTAAACTGCTGGATTACCTGAAGCGTAAGAACGCAGACCGCTACCTGGACCTGATCCAGCGTCTGAGCCTGCGTCGCTAATCCGGTTGTACTTAACGGCCGGCGGGGCTTTGATAGTCCCGCTGGTTGTGCCTCTCTCCTGCATCGTGTCTGTCTGTGAACCCTGAAGGAACTCCCTGTCGTAACGGAAAGCTGAAATTGATAGCAGGTTGTTGAAAAGCCCGGTTTAGCCAGGTGGCTTACGCCCCGGGGTTTTGCAACAGCCTGTTAGCTTTCAGACGGGCTACCCTTCAGTTCATCACTTCAGGCGATGTTGCAGTTATAGCGGATAATTCGCAGGGGCGAGTTATCCGGGTCAACCAATTGAAATGATGAATTCAGGAGTTACCGTGGATCTTAATCCCGTTAAAAAATCGTTCGAACTCGGCGGCAAGACCGTCACCATCGAAACCGGTCGCATCGCCCGCCAGGCCACCGGCTCTGTGCTGGTCACCGTAGACGACATTTCGGTACTGGGTACCGTGGTTGCGGCCAAGGAAGCCAAGCCGGGCCAGCCGTTTTTCCCGCTGACCGTTAACTACTTCGAGAAAACCTACGCTGTGGGCAAAATCCCGGGTGGTTTCTTCAAGCGTGAAGGCCGTCCGTCCGAGAAAGAAACCCTGACGTCTCGCCTGATTGACCGTCCGATTCGTCCGCTGTTTCCCAAGGGATTCATGAACGAAACCCAGGTCATCACGACGGTCATGTCCTCCAGCAAGAACCAGGATCCGGATATTGCCGCCATGCTGGCCGCTTCCGCCGCCCTGTCCATCTCTGGTATCCCGTTCGATGGTCCTATCGGTGCATCCCGCGTCGCATACACCAATGAGCGTGGCTACTTCCTGAACCCGACCTTTGAAGAACTGGAAACCTCCCTGCTGGACATGGTGGTTGCCGGTACTGAAGACGCGGTTCTGATGGTTGAATCCGAAGCCAAGGGCCTGACAGAAGACCAGATGCTGGGCGCCGTGCTCTTCGGGCACCAGGAAATGCAGACAGCGGTTACCGCGATCAAGGAATTTGCCGCTGAAGTTGGCAAGCCTCGTTGGGAGTGGCAGCCAGAAGCAGAGAACACTGAGCTTCTGAACGCTGTAAAGGCTGACTTTTCGGCCGATATCGAGCAGGCCTATGGCATCCGTGACAAGATGGAGCGCTATGCCCGCTTGAGCGAGATCAAGTCCGCTGCCGTTGAAAAACTGGCCGGAGAAGAAGAAGGTCAGCCGGCGGAAGACGAAGTGAAGAAGTATTTCGCCAAGGTTGAGAAGACCATCGTTCGCCAGCAGGTTATCGACGGCAAGCCTCGTATCGACGGCCGCGACAACAAGACCGTTCGCCCGATCGAAGTGGAAGTTGGCGTTCTGCCCAGCACCCACGGCTCCGCCCTGTTTACCCGTGGCGAGACTCAGGCCATCGTGACCACCACGCTGGGCACCGCCCGCGACATGCAGATCATCGATGCCCTGGAAGGCGAGCGTAAAGATCCGTTCCTGTTCCATTACAACTTCCCTCCGTATTCCGTTGGCGAAGCGGGCCGTGTGGGTACACCGGGTCGTCGTGAAGTGGGCCACGGTCGTTTGGCCAAGCGTGGTGTCGCCGCGGTTATGCCGACCATGGAAGAATTCCCGTACACCATCCGTGCGGTATCCGAAATCACTGAATCCAACGGTTCCAGCTCCATGGCCTCGGTCTGTGGTTCCAGTCTGGCACTGATGGATGCAGGTGTTCCCATCAAGGCGCCGGTTGCCGGCATCGCCATGGGTCTGGTCAAGGAAGGCGACCAGTTCGCGGTTCTGACCGATATCCTGGGTGATGAGGATCACCTCGGCGATATGGACTTTAAAGTTGCGGGTACCTCTGAGGGTATCACTGCTCTGCAGATGGACATCAAGATTCAGGGCATCACCGACGAGATCATGGAAATTGCGCTGGATCAGGCCAATGCAGCACGTCTGCACATCCTGGGTGAGATGGCCAAGGTTATCTCTGCGCCGCGCAAAGAGCTTTCCAGCCGCGCGCCGAGCATCACGACCATCAAGATCAACCCGGAAAAGATCCGCGACGTTATCGGCAAGGGCGGTTCCACTATCCGCTCCATCTGTGACGAGACCGGTGCTTCCATCGATCTGGATGACGATGGCAACGTGAAGATCTATGCCGACAATCAGGATGCGGCCAATGCTGCGATGAAGCGGGTGATGGAAATCACTGCGGAAATCGAAGTAGGCGCTATCTACAGCGGTCGCGTTGAGCGCATCGTGGACTTCGGTGCCTTTGTTAACATCCTGCCTGGCAAGGATGGTCTGGTGCACATTTCCCAGATCTCCGAGCGTCGCATCGAGAACGTGACTGACGAGCTGAGCGAAGGTCAGGAAGTTCTGGTGAAAGTTCTGGATGTGGACAACCGTGGCCGCGTGAAGCTGTCCATGAAGGAAGTGAAGGAAGGTGAGCAGCCGACGGATCTGTCCGCGCTGTAAGCTCTGCTTCTAATAAAAAGCCCGCCACTCCCTGGAGTCTGGCGGGCTTTTTCATTTTCAGGCCTTCAATTTTGTGAAGCGCCCGTCGCAGACAGGCTTTCAAAACACGCCACGTAAATACGTCCCTGTGGGGCTCGGTCGCGCCATCCCTGGCGCTCCACGGTTTTGCAAGCCTGTCTGCGACGGACGCCCAGGCTTTTTACTCGCCCTCCATAAATTTCAGAACTTCATCCTGATACCCCGGAATCACAAATGTCGAGGCGTGGGGAGTATCCGTCTGCAAGAACGTTTTGGGTTCTTCTGCTTCCTCGTACAAACGCTCCCCGTGGTGAAATGGGATAATCCCGTCCCGAACACTGTGAATCACCATCACTGGAACCGGGCTGATATCACCAATGCTTTCGTAAGCCTCGTATTCGTCAGTGATCGTCCAACTCAATGGAACCTGCAGTGGCCAGGTGAGCCAGAAGTCGCCGAGTTTTTCACGGGCAATGGCGCGGAAGCCGGAGAAGGTGCCGTCTAGAATCACGCCGTCCAGGGGTGGTTGCTCGTCCCGCTTTACCCATTCACTGGCCAGGGCGGTTCCCAGTGCGCCACCCAGGCTCTGACCTAGAAGGAACAGGGGCTGGCTCTGTACGTCCGGCTGGTCGACCAGCCATCGCAGGCCGGTCTCTGCGTCGTGCAGGGTGCCTTCTATGTCCGGTGCGCCAGTGGAGCGCCCATATCCCCGGTAGTCGATCAGGAAGACGTTGTAGCGTCTCTCAGGCAGCCAGGCGACGTTCATGATGTGGCTGCTGATGTTCTGGGCGTTGCCGTGGAGGAAGTAGACCGTACCCTTGGGCTCGGACTTTGCGGGGAGCCACCAGCCGTGGAGGGTTTCGCCGTCGGGGGTTTCCACGAACACATCTTCGAATTCCAGGTTCAGGCGGTCGGGAGTGATGTAGGTGACCTGGTCCGGATAGAAGAACACGCTGCTGCAGCCGGTCTGCAGCAGCAAGGTAAACGCGGCGGCGAGGCCGGCCAGTGTTCTCAGAATTGTCAGAAGTAGGCGTGGAGTCCGAGTTGCCATGTGCTGCGGTACCTGTCGTAGTGGTCTTCACGGCTGAATTTTCCGAACAGGCTGAAGTCCCGTTCGAGGTGCCAGTTGCCTTCCAGGTAGGCCTGATCCTGTCGGTGTTGGCTGCTGACGATCCAGGCTTTGGTTTTTACGCCGCCCAGAAGGCTGAACTGGTTGTTCTGATGCAGTATACCCAGGTCGGCGCCGGGGGCGGCGTCGTAGCCGCGTCGCAGGTCGTCGTCGATTTCCAGGTCGGCAGTGGCCATGGCGAAGGCTTGGGTGCCGGGTGCCAGCTGCCAGCTGCCACCGGCGCCGCCCTCCAGATAGGGGGTGAATACGCGGTTGGTTTCGGTGTCAGTGCGGCGGCCGCCGAAGCCGACTTGCCAGGATAGTGGCGAGAAGAACTGGTTGCGCGGCGAGAGTGAGCGGATTTCCACGCCGGTCAGCTGTTCAATCTGTACTTCGTTGTTGTCCGTGTACAGGCGGGCATCCAGTCGTAGGAACTGGAGCTGTGCTCCGCCACGGTAGCCTGCGGGTGGATCAAGTATGTCGTGATAGGCGGGGCGTAACGTGAGTTCGCTGAAGTTGCGGTCACCCATGCGCCCGCCGCTGACGCTGGCGCGAAAGGTGTCATGGCCCTGGTCGTCCCGGATGGCAGGCTCAGGGGGGCTGTCCTTTATCGCGACTCCGCGGATCTTGCTGCGTTCCCTTAGCAGGTCATGGGAGAGTGGGGCTGCATGTTCCCTGGGCCAGCCCTCGGCTTCGCTTTGGTAACGAACATAGTCGTAGGTGGCGTCCAGCACCCGCGCACGCGGTTCATCACTCAATGCCTGTACCTCGGGTGCATCGGCATCCACATAGCCGTTGGCGATGGCGGCGGCGAGTGTCTGATGGTCGTCGGGCAGAGCGTCGATGCGGTGGCTGACGTTGGTCGCCGCAGAAGGTCGGTAGTAGACGGAGTCGACGAGTCCCTTGTCGACAACCCATCGCACCGTGTCCGAGGGAATGGCATGGGTGCCGACTTCCCCCAGCAGATCGGTACCGGGCCGGGCGACGTCGATCAGGGCCAGCAGGCGGTAGGCGCAGTTCTCGTCAAAAAAGTAGTAATCGAAATTGCGCTCGCGTATCTCCCAGGTATGGGCGAGCATCATGTCCACTTCCGACTGGGTGAGGTTGAGTGTGTACTCCCACAGGTCCCGGTGCTCAATGTCGGAATAGAGGCGAATTTTTTCGTAGTAGGGCTGGATGGAGGTAATGCCCGGGTAGCCACCAAAAATGCCCTTATAGGCGAACAGAATTTCGCTATCGTGGGCGGCCGCATCGGCGGCGTAAGAGATGGTGTTGGCCAGGATCAGGTTCGTTTCCTCGTCTTCCCTGGGCGGGTCCAGTCGCAGGAACGTATGGCCAAACATGGACGACGGGCTGTTCAGGTAGGACGCGGCAAATACCAGTGTCACGGTTTCGGTATTCAACTCGTCGGTCCACTCCTCGAAAGCGGGGCAATTTACGGGTTGCCCGGGCAGGTCCAGTTGCGCCCTTAGCCAGCGGTCCCGTGCCGGGAAGCGGCAGCGCGCGTGCTCATTCCCGCCTCCGGGCTGGGTGATGGCCGCGAGTGTGGCTTCCAGTTCCGCCTTTGGTGAGGTTTTGCCGTTATCGCTGAGGTAGAAGGCATCGTCGTCCGCCTGACCGGTGTAGCCGTCGCCGAAGCGGTCGGGTTGGTAATGGAGCAGGGTCAACCACGCAGGATTCTGATGTAGGTTTCCGGTGTCGGGGAGCGATGTTGCAAATGCATTGAAACAGGATGCCAGCCATATAGGGGCCAGCGCGAACTGAAGCAAAGTGCGCATGGATGGTCAGTCAATTCCGGGTTAGGCGACGGGTGGATGGTGAGACATTCGTTGCGCCGTCCATGGCGCGCAAACTCCTTTTTCTTCGCGCCCGAAGATCAGGCGGCTACGTACTTGCTCAGCGTATCGTTCTGCTCCAGCAGGGCTACGATGGCATCGACAGCCTCGCCAGAGGTGGTGTCGGACGATGGGAAGATGGTTGCGAAATTATCCTGCAGAACTTTGCGGAAAGAGTCGCGATCCGCTTCGTCCACACCCAGCAGTACGGCCAGGGTGTCCAGGTTTTCGCCGGAGCCACGGGACATGTCGCGGGCAACTTTATCGATGTTGCTGTCCATGTACATGGCCATGGATTGCACGGACTGGTTGGTCTGACAACCCAGGGTACCGGTGGTCATGCCAAACGTCTGGTTACCGAAAGTACCGTTGGTGGTTGCCGCCAGAACGTGGGGGGCGATGCCTGACTGTCCTTTCCAGATCATTGCACCAACGCCGCAACCAGGCTGAGCGAAGGCTAGGGTAGAAGCACCCATGAGCAGTGCACCTGCGATGAGTTTTTTCATTATCCACTCCTTGTTTGATTTAGCTGTCGTCGCAAACGCGCCATGCCCACCTGAAAGGGTCCCGGAGCCGGCGCGCTAACGGCCCTGACTGATTTCCCGTGGAGACAGGTCGACCGTTGACTCTGAGTATAGTTGAAATATCAGGAAGGCAAATTACAAAGGCGCTGAGTGATTGATTTGGCCCGCAAAGTCAAAAATGTGATCATGTGTTCATATTTCTAAATCGGCTAAAAAATGTTCTTTTGTAATGATCTTGTTATATAGAACTTGTTTGGGTATAGTGCGCGCGGCCATGAAGGCTTGTACACAACACATGGAGATTGAGTTTTGAAAAAAGTTCTTGTCGCATCATCACTGATTCTTGCTGGCGCACTGACTGGCTGTTCCTCACTGAACACCAGCGCTCCCTCCCTGCCGCTGTCTGGCTCCGTTGCTACCGACGTTAAGGCTGACATCGAAGTAGGCGAGAAGATCACCGGTCAATCCTCTGCAACCAAGGTTCTGTTCTTTACCCTGGGCGCTGAAACTGAATACGCTGATGGCGTTGCCTACTCTGCCGGTGGTAACGGTGGAAGTGCACTGCCTTTCGCTCTGCCGAACCCGGTTGAAGCTGTTAAGGCGGCTGCTGCCTACAACGCCATTCAGGAATCCGGTGCTGACGTGATTGTCGCTCCGCGTTACACCGTCAAGAAAGACGATTACGTGGTATTTGGAACCATCAACGTATCCGTTGAAGGTTACAAGGGCACCATCAAAAGCGTTAAGTAAGCGATTGCTTGATGCCAGGTGTTACAAAAAAGCCGGAACATGACACCATGTTCCGGCTTTTTTGCGTTTAGGTACGCCGTTCTAGCGGTGGGTGGCTATCTCATCAACCACCGAGGTAGGCATTCTGAACGTCCGGGTTGGCCAGCAGGTTTTTCCCGGTATCGTGCAGGCGGATACGTCCGGTTTCCAGCACGTAGCCTCGGTCCGCCAGGTTCAGGGCCTGATGCGCATTCTGTTCCACCAGGAACACGGTAATCCCTTCCTCGCGCAGCTTTCCGATGATCTCGAAGATCTGTTTGATCACCAGTGGAGCCAGCCCGAGGGAGGGCTCGTCCAGGATGATCATGTTCGGTTTGCTCATCAGCGCCCGCCCGATGGCCAGCATCTGCTGCTCGCCGCCCGACATGGTGCCGGCACGCTGATGTTCCCGCTCCTTCAGGCGCGGGAACAGTTCGTAGACGTGGTCCTGGCTTTTGCGGATTTCCGACTTGGTGTTGAAAAAACCGCCCATGTGGAGGTTCTCTTCAACGGTCAGGCCGGAAAACACGCGCCGGCCTTCGGGCACGATAGCAATGCCCGAGCGCATGATGTTCGATGTGAGATCACGGGTGATGTCCCGACCCTGGAGAATCACCCGGCCAGAGGTGGCCTGGGGATTCCCGCAGACGGTCATCAGCAGCGTGGTCTTGCCGGCGCCATTGGCACCGATCAGCGACACGATCTCACCTTTTTTCACTTCGACAGAGACACCGTGAAGTGCCTCGATCTTGCCGTAATGGGTATGGACGTCTTCTAGTACAAGCATGGTTATTCCTCAGGCCTCACCCAGATAGGCTTTGATGACATCATCGTTGCGGCGAATCTCATCCGGTGTGCCGCTGGCCAGGGGGCGCCCCTGGTTGATCACATTGATGCGGTCAGAGATATCCATCACCAGGCTCATGTCGTGCTCAATCAGCACCACAGACACGTTGTAGTCTTCCTTCAGACTGATAATCAGCTGGTTCAGGTCTTTGGTTTCGGCCGGGTTCAGGCCTGCAGCGGGTTCATCCAGCATCAGTAGCTTGGGCTCGGTCACCATGCAGCGGGCGATCTCAAGACGGCGCTGCTGGCCGTAGGCCAGGTTGCCGGCTTCCCGGTTCGCCATATCCGTCAGTCCCACCCGGTCCAGCCAATAGGCGGCGCGGTCCAGCGACTTTTGCTCTTTCTCCCGATAGTTCGGGGTATTCAGTATGCCGGAGAGCAGATTGGTGTTGAGGTGGCGATGTTGCGCCACCAGCAGGTTCTCCACCACCGTCATACGGCTGAACAGACGCACGTGCTGAAAGGTTCTGACCAGGCCAAGGCGGGAAATCTTGAAGTCCGGCTTACCCTGGATTTCACCTCCCTGGAACAGGATCTTGCCACCAGTGGGCTTGTAGAAACCGCTCATGCAGTTAAACACGGTGGTTTTGCCGGCTCCGTTGGGGCCGATGATAGCCACAATCTCATGTTCCTGTACGTCCAGCGACACCTGATCCACCGCCAGGAGCCCGCCAAAGCGCATCGACAGATTCTGTACTTCAAGCATTATCCGTCACTCCTGCTTTTTCAGTTCAATGTGGATGCGTCGCATGGGCAGCAAGCCCTGCGGGCGCCAGACCATCATCAACACCATGGCCGCGCCGAAGATCAACATCCGGTACTCGGAGAACTCCCGTGCCAGTTCCGGCAGTATGGTGACCGCGATCGCAGCGAGGATGACTCCCATCTGGGAGCCCATGCCGCCCAGTACCACAATCGCCAGAATGATGGCCGATTCCAGGAACACAAAGGATTCCGGGCTGATAAAGCCCTGCTTGGAGGCGAACACCGTACCGGCAAAACCGGCGAAGAAAGCACCGATGGTAAAGGCGGAAAGCTTCACCGCAGTTCGGTTCAACCCCAGGGATTTGGCCGCAATCTCGTCTTCGCGGAGGGCTTCCCAGGCACGGCCTACCGGCATCCGCATCAAGCGGCGAATAGCGATAGCGGTAATGACGGCCAGTACCAAAGCGATCAGGTACAGGAAAATCACCTTGTGCTCACCGCTGTAGGCGATGCCGAAGGTTTCATGGAACGACGTATTGCCTTCCTCCTTCACCCGGCGGCCGAATTCCATGCCAAACAGAGTAGGGTCGGGAATGCCGCCGATGCCATTGGGGCCGCCCGTCAGGTTGGTCATGTTGTTCAGCAGGATGCGGATGATTTCCCCAAAACCGAGTGTGACGATGGCCAGGTAATCCCCTCGCAGTCGCAACACCGGAAAGCCGAGAACCAACCCGAACAGGGCCGCAAGCAGAGCACCGATCGGCAGGGCAAACCAGAATGAAACGCCGTAATACTGAGACAGCAGGGCAAAGGTGTATGCACCGACGGCGTAGAAAGCGACGTAGCCCAGGTCCAGCAGGCCGGCGAGGCCGACAACCACATTCAGGCCCAGGGCCAGCATGACGTAGATGAGCACCAGGGTAGCCAGATCCACCGCGCCACGGGAGGCGATAAAGGGCCAGATAAGGGCGCCTATGATCATCAGCGTGAGCAGTGCCGATTCCAGTTTCAGCCGCTTGCTCTGCTCCATGGGCTTGCGGTTGGCCAGCGGGTTTGCTGCGGGCAGCTGCCGCAGTGAGCCCATCAGATTGTCCCGGAACAGCTGGAACAGGAAGACAATAACCGCTGCGAGCAGTACGCCGATGACGGTAGACGTTTTGGCCCCTTCAAGGGTAACCGTAGTGCCTTCGCTGGCCAGGTTGAATCCCAGAATGGGGTACGAAATGATCAGGGTGACAATGGCGCAAAACAGCGCGTGTTTCAGGTTATGAGCAGCCATCAGATCTTTTCAACCTCCGGTTTGCCAAGCAGGCCGGTGGGTTTGAACAGCAGGATCAGGATCAGCAGTCCGAAGGAGACAACGTCCTTGTATTCGCCACTGAGGTAGCCGGAGGTCATGCTCTCGGCAACCCCGAGAATAAGCCCCCCAAGCATGGCGCCCGGAATGCTTCCGATGCCCCCCAAGACGGCGGCCGTAAACGCCTTCAGTCCCGCAATGAAGCCAAACAGCGGATCGATGGAGCCGTAGTACATTCCCAGCAGAAGGCCTGCGACCGCGGCCAATGCAGCACCAATGACGAATGTGGCTGAAATGATGCGGTTGGTGTCTATGCCCAGCAGGTTGGCCATTCCAAGGTCTTGGGAAACGGCCCGGCAGGCGCGGCCGATGCGGGAGCGGGATATGAACAGGGAGAGTATTGTCATGCAGATCAGTGTGGTGATGAAGATGGTGACTTGCATGTAGGAAATCGAGGTCTGGAACGAATCTTCGGCACCGAACCGGAATCCGCCTTCAATCAGCGCAGGAAAACCGATGTTGCGTGATCCCTGGGCCAGGTGGACGTAGTTCTGGAGGAAGATGGACATGCCGATGGCGGAGATCAGCGGAATCAGGCGGTGCTTTCCTCGCACAGGGCGGTAGGCCACCCGTTCCACGGCCCAGCCCATGGAGCTGGAAACGATCATTGCGCAGACCAGCGCCACGATCAGTATCAGTGGCAGCCAGGCGATACCCAGTGCGGCAAGGCCGGTAATGGCGATCAGGGCCGTGTAGGCGCCGATCATGTAAATTTCACCATGGGCAAAGTTGATCATGCCGATGATGCCGTAAACCATCGTGTAACCGATGGCGATCAGGGCGTAGGTGCTCCCGATCGTCAGCCCGTTAATGAGCTGCTGAATAAAATACAGGAGGTCTTGCATCTGTGTGGGACTCCGATAGCCTGCCCCTTCCTCTGCACACAGGCACAGCCCGGGGTACCGGGGGGACTGAATACAGGATCAACAGGGGCCTAGAAAAACACCTTCTCCCGGATCGCGGTGAGAAGGTGCTCTCATAATTACCGTTTGTTAACGATTGCGGCTTAGTTTACCGGAGTTTTGCTGCCATCTGAATGCCATTCGTAAACAACAAACTCAAACGATTCCATATCGCCTTTGTTGTCGTACTCAACGGTACCGATTGGCGTCTGGAATGTGCCTGCGCGCAGCGCTTCGGCCACATCGAATGGGTCCGTTGATTCGGCGGCTTCAATGCCATCGGCAATCAGCTGTACAGCGGTGTAGGAGGTCAGTACGAAAGGACCGGAGGGATCTTCGCCTTTCTCTTCAAAGGCCTGAACCAGTTCCTGGTTTTCGTCTTTTTCATCGAAGCTCGGCGGGAGTGTAACCAGCAGCCCTTCGGCTGCCTCGCCGGCGATGGTGTTGATGTCTTTGTTGCCCACGCCTTCCGGGCCCATGAACGTGGCGTCCAGGTCAGCCTGTTGCGCCTGGCGCAGGATCAAACCGAGTTCCGGATGGTAGCCGCCATAATAGACGTAGTCCACATCAGCCTGCCTGAGCTTGGTCACCAGCGATGAAAAGTCCTTGGCACCAGCGGTAATGCCCTCAAACATGGCCACTTCAACACCGGCTTCTTCGAGGGTGTCACGAACGGCGGTCGCAATGCCTTCACCGTACTGTTGCTTGTCGTGAACAACGGCAACACGCTCGGGCTTCTGGCTGATCAGGTAATTGGCGGCAACCGGACCCTGCATGCTGTCCAGACCGATAGTACGGAAGACCAGTTCGTAGCCACGCTCGGTAATGTCCGGGCTGGTTGAAGCTGGCGTCACCATCAGGATGCCTTCGTCCTCGTAGATGTCGGAAGCGGGCTGGGTGGAGCTGGAGCAGAGGTGCCCGACCACGAAGCGCACGCCTTCGTTGACCATGTTGTTGGCAACTGAGACGGCCTGCTTGGGATCACACACGTCGTCCTGTTCGACGGCTACAAGTTTCTCTCCCATAACACCGCCATTGGCATTGATCTGTTCGATCGCCATGCGGGCACCGGAGAACTGCATATCACCGTACTGGGCGACAGGGCCGGTCATCGGCCCTGCGATGCCGATTTTGATTTCGGCAGCGGCTTGGCCGGCGCCCATCACGGCAATGGATGTTGCAACAGCGGATACGAGTTTCTTGACTGGTGTTCTCATTGGGGCTGTCCTGTTTTGTGTCAGGGTTTTTCTTATGTTCTCAGCGATGTAAACAAACACCACACCTGCCACCTTGTCAAGCAGGCAATGCCAGTGAATGTGACGGAACGCTGACGGTTGTTTTTCCAATCATAGGCGAGCAAAGAGCGTGCCGGCCTGTCGTGTCAGGCGTCAGACTGCTCCCCGTCGTCCGTGAAAATCAGTTTCCGGAAACTGTCGTGATCCCTTAACTGTTCAAAGCTGGGGTCAACGGAGGCGTCGTCCTTGTATGCTTCAGAGATATTAATCGCCTTTTGCAGCGTCGTCACGGCATCGTCCCAACGACCGATCTCGGCGTAGGCGCAGGCCAGCTGATAGTGCGCATGGCCGTTTTCAGGGGCCAGTTTCAGGGCGCGCTGGCAAAGACTGATCGCCCACAGTGGCTCCTGCATTTCCAGCACCGCATCGGCCTTGTAACTCAGTGCCTCCACGTCGTCAGGCCGAAGATCCAGGATCGTATCGTAGGCAGAAATCTTATTCTGCTGGGAGGTTTCCTGGCTGGCTTTCAGCCAAAGGGAGTGCACTTCGTTGGTGCGTTCGATCTCGGCCTGGTTCTGATGAATGATGTCGGATTTCTGCCTTAACTGGTCCTCGATGAATTCCAGGCGCTTTTCATATTCAACGACCAGTTCATTGACCCGCTTCTCGGCAAGGCTGGTGAGCTGGTTGCGCATGTCGCGAATCGAATTCCAGCCAATGACCACGAGAATGGAGGTGGCGCCAGCGATCAGGTAGAAGAAGTAGGTAACGGTATCGGTGGCGTACGACATGGTTTTGTCGGCCACCGAGAGTTCCTTGTCGACAACCTTCTCGATCAGCTCGGCGCGGGTGTTCATCATTTCCTTGCGCAGTGCTTTGGTTTCCTCCAATAGATACAGCTCAACAAACGGCGTGTACATGGGTTCTTCCGCGGTATCGATTCGCTGCTGGACATCCTCGGCGGTCAGGTTCTCGCCGGGCTCCTGAGCCATGGTGGCAGAACTGAATAGCAGTGCGATCAGGCATGAAGCGAGGGCGGTTGTCAGGCGCTTCCCGGAAGAGCTTTGCAGGATAAGATTATGTACTCGGGTGTTCATTGGGCCGTGTCCGTTGTGCGGAAATTCAACAAGGGGGTGACCTTAGCATAGTGGTTGGCGGAAGAATGCGAAAATTCGTAAAAGGACTGGCAGGTCAGTGGAATACACAGCGATGGGTGTGGTGACTACTGCTTGCAATCTTGGGAACAAAGACCTCTAATGCTTAGTGTTATAAACAATTCGGCAAATCGAAGCGGAGTGTTGCGTTGAACAATTACGAAGAGGTTTTGGTGGCGTTGCGTCGGGTGATTCGAGCGACTGACCTGCATTCCAAACGCCTTAGCAAGCACGCGGGGCTGACCGGCCCGCAATTGCTGATTATGCGCAGCATCCGTGACCTGGGCGAGGTCACCATCGGAACCATCGCCGACAAGGTGAGCCTGAGCCAGGCAACCGTGACCACGATTCTTGACCGGCTGGAGCATCGTAAACTGGTTTACCGTGTTCGCAGCACCCAGGACAAACGCAAGGTTCATGCGCATCTGACGAGTGAGGGCGCGGAAATCCTATCGCGGGCACCGAACCCGCTTCAGGAAGACTTCACACGGAAGTTCCAGAGCCTGGCAGAATGGGAGCAGACCATGATTCTGGCTTCATTGCAGCGGGTGGCCAATATGATGGACGCGGATAATATCGATGCAGCCCCGATGCTCACCGTAGGGTCGGTGCTGAAGGATGATGGCTGGAAGGCCGATGACAAGTCCTGAGACGATGGCACCGGCTTCAAGGATCATTCCGGCATTTTTGCATTAATCTCAATGGATTGGTACCAGGCTGCCAGATCAGAAATCTGTTGATCAGTCAGGTTCCTGGCAACCAAGGACATCATCTCGTGTTCACGCTTGCCACTGCGAAACGCTTTCAGTTGTTTCTCAATATACATCTGGCTTTCGCCCGCCAGATTTGGCGCAATCGGGATCTTGGCTATTCCGTCCAGACCATGGCAGGTCTTGCACTGGGCAGCGAGTTTCCGCCCCTCTGCGGGGTCCGCGCCTTGGGCCGCGGGGCTCATTGCGAGAAAAGATGTCAGAACCGCTATTGTTGAAAACGTTGCTCTGACTTTTCTTGTCGCATGATGTCTCCTGGGAGCTGGGGGCTCCCTCCCCGCAGTTGGCATCATGAGCCGGAACCTGTGTAAGCGATTCTGTATACTGCCCCGGCCAAATCATCCGAAACCAGTAATGAGCCATCCTTCAGCTGTGCCACATCCACCGGCCGGCCCAGGTACTCACCATTTTCATCCAGCCACCCCTCGGCGAAAGGCACGGTTTCTCCATTAACATTTCCTTCGGCGTCCACCGGCGTGAACATGACCCTTGCTCCGACTGGAACGGTCCTGTTCCAGGAGCCATGTTGCGCGGAGAAAATCCCACCCCGATATTGCTTCGGAAACATTTTTCCGGTGTAAAACATCATGCCCAGGTTGGCCGCATGTGCGGTAGTTTCGGAGACTGGGAACACTACCTCTACCGGCACTTCCTCGCCCTTGTATTCGTTGGTGCGAACATCACCGCCTCCGTACCAGGGATGGCCAAAATGCTGGCCCATGGCGGTCTGGCGATTGATTTCTCCAGGTGGGATGTCGTCGCCCATGCCGTCGACCTGATTGTCCGTAAACCACAGATCGCCGGTGGTGGGGTTAAAGTCCTGCCCTACAGAGTTGCGGACACCACGTGTGTAGATTTCACGATCGCTGCCATCCTGATTTACCCGGATGATCCCGCCAATGCCCCATTCACTGAACGTCTCCAGGTGCTCCTTGGGTGCAACATTGTAGGGTTGGCCCAGCGAGATGTAGAGCTTCCCGTCCGGGCCAACGTCGCAGACCCGGGCAGTGTGGTTGTAACTGACGAACTGTTCAGGGATTAATTCGCCCCCCGGGATTACCTCTGAAGCGACAACATCGCCGCCTTCAAAGAAGAATTCCGCTGCCGGATACGCCAGTACCCGGTTCTGCTCCGCAATGTAGAGTACGCCCGTAGGCGAAAAACAGGGGCCGTTGGGTACGGATTTGGCCAGCGACGGTGCGAAGTTCTTTACCTCATCGGCCACTCGGTCTTTGTCCCGGTCAGTCATTGCCCAGACTTCGGTTTTACGGGTTCCAACAAAGGTGACGACACCCTGGGGGCCAACCGCCATGTGCCGCGCATCGGGCACCAGAGCGTAAAGGCTGATTTCAAAGCCCTCAGGGAGTTTTATTTTCTGCAGAGTCTTGCGAATAGCATCGGCGCTGTCGCTTTTCTGGTCGATCACAGTGAACTCGGCTTTCCCGGTAGTCTGGAAATTGCCAAGCTTCTTGAGACTATCGTCAGATTGGCTGTAGGCGAAGGGGATGAAAGCAAGGCCCGCGGCCACGCACAGGATCGAGTTTTTCTTGTTCATTGTTTTACCACTCTCTTTAACTCAGGAGTCGGAAACCGGTGACCTGGCGCCACCGGAGATTGCTTTTCGTCCATATCAAAGCGAGTAAAGTCAAGGGCTGAACAAGCGTCAAGGCAGTCTTGCAGTGGTCAGACCAGTAATATCAATGGACGCTCGATCCCTTGCGGGGTTTGTTCCCGAAACATACCTGAAACACGTCGTTGTATTGCTTGGCGAAATTCACCGTCAGCCCTTCCTTCAGGTAGTCGGGCAGCTCCTCATAATCCCCCCGGTTCGCCTCCGGTAAAATCAGGTTGCTGATTTTCTGGCGTCTGGCGGCGATGACTTTCTCGCGGATACCGCCAACCGGGAGCACCTGGCCGGTGAGGGTCAGTTCGCCAGTCATGGCGAGGTTCTGCTGTGGTGACTCGCGACGGGCGATGGAAAGCAGCGCGGTGGCCATGGTGACGCCGGCGCTGGGGCCGTCCTTGGGGGTGGCGCCTTCGGGGACGTGCAGGTGCACGAAGGATTTGTCGAAGAAGGTGGGGTCACCTTTGAATCGCTTGAGGTTTGAAGAGACAAAACTGTAGGCGATTTCGGCGGACTCTTTCATCACGTCACCCAGTTGCCCGGTGAGTTTGAAGCCACGCTGACTGCTGTGTATGCGTGAGGCTTCGATGCTCAGGGTGGCGCCGCCCATGGCGGTCCAGGCCAGGCCGGTGACCACACCGGTGCCTTTCAGGGATTTCTCTTTGCGGAAGGCTGGCTGTCCCAGGTAGGTTTGCAGGTCGGAGACGCCAACCTTTACGGGCTCGTCCGGCTTTTCCAGCAACCTCACAATGCCCTTGCGGATGACTTTGTGCAGCAATTTCTCCAGGCTGCGGACGCCCGCTTCACGGGCGTAGCCTTCGATGATCTGCTTGATGGCGGCGTCGGTGATGTTCATCTGCTTTTTCAGCAGGCCGGCTCGTTTCAGTAACCGGGGCATCAGATGATGCTTGGCGATGGCAAGCTTTTCTTCGGTGATGTAGCCGGACAGCCGGATGACGTCCATGCGGTCGAGCAGGGGGCGGGGAATGGTGTCGAGCTGGTTGGCGGTGCAAATGAACAGGACCTTGGACAGGTCCATGCGCACGTCCAGGTAATGATCCAGGAATTCCCGGTTCTGTTCCGGGTCCAGTGTTTCCAGCAGGGCAGAGGCTGGGTCGCCCTGGAAGGAGGCACCGATCTTGTCAATCTCGTCCAGCATGATCACCGGGTTGGACACCTTCGAGTCTTTCAATGCCTGCACGAATTTGCCAGGCATGGCGCCGATATAGGTGCGGCGGTGGCCCTTGATTTCAGCTTCGTCACGCATGCCGCCCACGCTGAATCGATAGAACTCACGGCCGAGGGCGTCGGCGACGGAATGGCCGATGGAGGTTTTGCCCACGCCAGGCGGGCCGACCAGCAAGAGAATGGAACCGCTGACTTCGCCCTTGAAGGTGCCTTCGGCCAGGAACTCGACGATACGGTCTTTCACGTCGTCGAGACCATCGTGGTCACGGTCCAGAATGCGGCGGGCTCCGGCCAGATCGAAATGGTCCTCCGACGTCATGCCCCAGGGCACCTGGGTCAGCCAGTCCAGATAATTGCGGGTAACGCCGTATTCCGGTGAGCCCTGCTCCAGCACCTGCAGTTTCTGAAGTTCGTCGTCAAAACGTTCCTGAACCTGTTCCGGCGGGTTCAGGCTTGCCATGCGCTCGCGGAAGCGCTCGGCATCGGCGGTTTTGTCGTCCTTCGCCATGCCCAGTTCGCGTTGGATGACCTTGAGTTGTTCTTTCAGGAAGAACTCACGCTGGTGCTTTTGCACCTTCTCGTTCACTTCCTCGCTGATTTCACTTTGCAGGCGGGCCACCTCCTGTTCTTTCGCCATTAACAGAAGTACTTTCTCCATGCGCCTGAGCAGCGGCACGGTATCGAGTACTTCCTGCAGTTCCTGGCCAGGAGCGCTGGTCATGGAGGCGCCAAAATCCGCCAGGGGAGAGCTGTCATCCGGCCCGAATCGGGAGAGGTATTGCTTCACTTCCTCGCCGTATAGCGGGTTGGTGCGCAGCAGTTCCTTGATGGAGCTGATGATGGCAAGGGTATAGGCTTTCAATTCGTCTGCGGCTTCTTCCGGTTCGTCCGGGTATTCCACTTCCACCAGGTAGGGTGGCCGGCGCCGAAGCCATTGAGTAATGCGAAAGCGTTGCAGGCCCTGGGCAATGAACTGGACTTTGCCACTTTCCCCCTGGGCGTGATGGACGCGTACGGCGCAGCCTACGGTTTCCAGTTCCTCGCTACCGGGAATGCCTTGCTCGGGGTCGCTGTCTTCCACAAAGCATATACCCAGTACCTTGTGGTCGGTTTCGCCTACACGCTTGAGGGTTTCCTGCCAGGGGTTCTGGTTAACCACAATCGGCTGCACCTGGGCGGGGAAGAACGGCCTGTTCGACACCGGTAACACGTACATGCGGCGAGGCATCTGCTGTTTCGGCAGCACCAGGCTTTTGCTGTTCTCGTCCTTGCCGATGTACTCGGTCAGATCTTCTTCGGCAGCATCAAAAGAGTCGTTGCGGTTGTCGTCGTTCATGCCGTACACGCATCCTCCAGGAAATTTGATCCGGGCTGTCGCCCCGGCCCTATTGCCTATGTAACGGCAAAGGGGATTATTTCAAGGCAGGTGGCGGTAATTGCCGTTATCGTGCAGAGCCTGCGGCAAAACCTTGAATTTCGACTCTCAGCCCCCAATACCAACAACAATCCGTTAATGACATTTCAGGAAATCACTTTCAGGTGCCATCCATGAGCAACTCGCCGTACGTTTTCGAAGCCACCATGGACAACTTCCAGCAGGATGTGATGGAAGCGTCCTCCAAAACGCCCATATTGATTGATGTCTGGGCGGAGTGGTGCGCCCCCTGTAAGCAGTTGATGCCGTTGCTGGAAAAGCTGGCGGAAGAGTATAAGGGCGGCTTCATGCTGGCCAAGGTGAACGCCGACGAGCAGCAGCAACTGACCGGCAGCCTGGGTGTGCGCAGCCTACCCACCGTGATCCTTGTGAAGGATGGCCAGGCAGTGGACGGCTTTAATGGTGCCTTGCAGGAGAGCGAGATCCGCAAGGTCCTCGACAAGCACATTGACATGCCGGAAGACGAAGAGGCTCCTTACGATAAGGCTCACCGACTTTGGGAAGAAGGTGATGTGGAAGCTGCGTTGGCCGTGTTAACCGAGATGAACCGTAACAACCCGGATGATCTGAAGGTACTGATCGACCTCGCGCAACTGAAGGCGGAGCTGGGTGATCTGGAAACCGCCGAGCAGGTGCTGGAAAGCCTGCCGCCGGAAGAAAAGATGCAGCACCAGGCCAAGCAGTTGGCGGCACGTATAAAGTTCCTCAAAGCGTCCGCTGAACTACCTCCGGTCCATGAGCTGGAAGATGCGCTGGATAAGGATCCGAAAGACCCGAATGCCCTGCACCTGCTGGCGTTGCATCATATTCTGCAGGAAAACAACGCCGAAGCGATGGAATTGCTGATTCGCCTGATGCGGGTGGACAGTAAGTACAAGGATGAAGTGGCGAAAACCACGCTGATTGAGCTGTTCGATAAACTGGGTAACAACAATGCAGATGTGCGTACCTATCGGCGCAAACTGTATACGCTGATGCATTGATGTGCAGTGAAAGGCATTTCTGGAAGGAGGGGCCCACCTAGGGCCCCTTTTTTTGGTGCGCCAGGCATGGCGCGTA
>NZ_DELU01000024.1:0-21123 GCF_002352785.1 Marinobacter sp. UBA2688 | reverse complement strand
GTGCGCCAGGCATGGCGCGTAGCGCCTTGACGGGCGCTGTTCCGGTCAGGTGGTGCTGGCCGGATGACTTGGGGGTGCAAGTCCCCTGTGGGCCCGGCAAGGGGAACCACTAGCCGGACGGCAAGGGTGTCCACCGCGAGGTGGAATCTGAAGGAAGCCGCAGGCAAAGCACTGGCCCGACGAACAGAAATCGCATTAGGCGGTCGCACCGGGTGAGACGGCCAATATCGTCAAAGCCCGATACTTGCACGGAAGGTGCGGACGTAGATGCGGCGGGTATAAGTGTGAAGGTCACGCGTCTTACCCTGGGATCTCTGGTGGTCTGCCGCTGGGCTACTCACCTCGTGAGGGGTGGGGATGGGCCGCCAGAACTCAGCAGAGGCCATAGTAGGTGCGTTACCGCGTACTGAAGGGCTGAACCCACTATGAGTGGATAGTCGGATCTTATCTCTGATTAGAGCTTGCAGATGCCTCAAGCGAGGGCTCGCAACAAACGTGGACGAGGCGGAACCTCGAAGACAGTTGCAGTGCAAATCACTCTGACAGGCGGGAGATCAACGGAACGCAGCTCGCCCAGCAATGGGAGGTGGGAACCGCCGTGGTACGGAACCGTATGCCCGGTGGTGTGAGAGGACGGGGGAGGTGACTCCCCCTCCTACTCGATTGGGGCCGGGTTAACCGTTGCCCTTCTTCATCTGCTCATACTCATCCTCAAAGAAGAACTTCTCTTCCCCAAGGGCCGGTTCCAGCTCATGCAGCCAGGTGGCTGTTTCGCTGTACTTGGCAAAGAACGGGCGCTGCACCCAGTCCGGGTTGCGGGCCTGGATGAACCGGAGCACGAACACTTTCTCGCCGTTGATCTCGGTGATGCCCTGTACCTCAACCTTGCCGGGGCCAGCGCTCATTGACGGGCCGCGGGCGGTGCGAGCCAGGCCTGAAACCTGCTTGATGGCTTCGCGGTAGATATTGAACGCTTCTACCAAAGGCACTTCGAAGTAGTTCTTGGCTCCGGTGTCCCGCTCCACAAACATGTAGTAAGGGATGATGCCCAGCTGTACTTCCTTGTCCCACAGTTTTGCCCAGTCGTCGGCATTGTCGTTCACATGCTTGATCAGTGGGCCCTGGGCGCGGATTTCAGCGCCGGTGGCACGCAGGCGGCGGATGGCTTCTTCCGCGATATCGGTGGTGATTTCCTGCCAATGGTTGTAGTGCGCCATGATGGCCACGTGCTTGCCGGCATCCACAAGGCGGGCAAACAGATCAATCAGTTCGTCTGCATCCTTGTCGGTCACAAAACGGTATGGCCAGAAGGTCAGGGCCTTGGTGCCGATGCGAATGGTCTGGATGTGATCAAACTCCGGCTGCAGAAGAGGCTCCAGGTACTGGACCAAATTCTTGGTTTTCATCACCATGGGGTCGCCACCGGTGACCAGCAGGTCACTGACTTCGGTATGCTCCTGCAAGTAGCCGTGAAGCTTTTCTGCTTCGGTGCTGGCCATCTTCAGGTCCTTGTCGCCCACGAACTGAGCCCAGCGGAAGCAGAAGGTACAGTAGGAGTGGCAGGTCTGGCCCTGGGCCGGGAAGAACAGAACGGTTTCACGGTATTTGTGCTGAACGCCGTCCAGGACTTCGCCGTTCAGTTCCGGCATGTTCATTTCCATCTGGCCGGCCGGGTGCGGGTTCAGCTCGTCGCGAATTTCTTTCGCCACTGCCTGGATTTCTTTCTTCTCCGCGCCCTCACGATGCATCTTTGCCATGCGCTCGTAATGCTCGTCCTTCAGCATGCCCTTCTGGGGAAACACCAACTGGTAAAGTGGGTCGTTCGGCACCTTGTTCCAGTCAATCAGCTCATTGATCACGTATTCGTTAACGCGGAAGGGGAGTACGCTGGCTACCACCTTCATTTCAAACAGGGTCTCTTCAGGGAGATTCTGGATAACGTCAATCTTATCGAGCTGGCGGTCTGTGTAGACCTTGAAGCGCCGCTCTTCGAACTCGGCGGTTGGAATCCGGTTCGGGAACGTGACGATGGAGTTCATAGATCGCCCTCTTTGGTTGTGAGCCATATTCTGGAGGGGTGGAGATTGCCACCACTCCGCTGGTCAAAAAACGGGCAGGCGAGTATACATAAATCTAAAAGTATTTTCAGGTCTAATCAAATTGGTAGGAAACCTACGACCTTGGTCTGAATATGCTTGTTTGGGAGAGAAAAAGGCGCCATTCTTACGTAAGTAACCGAAATAGTCCGACAGGCAATGGTGAATTTTCCTCAAAAATTGAATTTTTATACCGAAATGTAGTAAAAATACTACTTAATCGTCGGTGTGGTTTGTGCCGGTGTGTGAGTGATACCTGAATTCGCTGACCAAAAGCCAAGTGACTCAAGGGCGCTTCACGCAGTAAAACTGGCGATCGTGTTCTATGCTTGTTCAAAGTAACGGGCAGGCAGATACCCATAATAAAACGCTCTGCATTCCATCGCAGCTTATCGATATTGCAAGGCGCTCAGCCGCTGATCGTGGCGCGCTCTGCACTTTTTAATGCCAAGGGGAGGTTTGATGTACCAGGACGATGATCCCATAGAGACCAGTGAATGGCTGGATGCGCTGGAGTCTCTGATCGAACAGGAGGGCGTTGATCGCGCCAAGTACATTCTCGAAAGGCTCTCCGAACGAGCCAGCCGCGACGGCACTGAGTTGCCTTATTCCATCACGACGCCCTTCCGCAATTCCATTCCGGTGACCCAGGAAGCCCGGATGCCGGGCGACCTGTTCATGGAGCGCCGTATTCGTTCGTTGATCCGCTGGAACGCCATGGCCATGGTACTGCGGGCCAATCAGCGCCCGGGTGATCTGGGCGGGCACGTGTCATCCTTCTCCTCGGCGGCGACATTGTATGATGTTGGCTTCAACTACTTCTTCCACGGCGGGGATGAGAAGCGCGAATCGGATCTGGTGTATTTCCAGGGTCACTCCTCACCAGGTATTTACGCCCGCTCCTACCTGGAAGGGCGTTTTAACGAAGATCAGTTGGACAAATACCGGGAAGAGGTGGACGGTGAAGGCCTGTCTTCCTACCCCCACCCCTGGCTGATGCCGGATTACTGGCAGTTCCCAACGGTGTCCATGGGCCTTGGGCCGATCCAGGCCATCTATCAGGCTCACGTGATGAAGTATCTGCACAGTCGTGAGCTGATCGACATGGGCGACCGCAAGGTCTGGTGCTTTGTCGGGGATGGCGAGTGCGACGAGCCCGAAACCCTGGGTTCCATCTCTGTGGCTGGCCGCGAAAACCTGAGCAACCTGATCTTTGTCGTTAACTGTAACCTGCAGCGCCTCGACGGCCCTGTGCGTGGTAACGGCAAGATTATCCAGGAACTGGAAGGCGTATTCCGGGGAGCTGGCTGGAACGTACTGAAAGTGGTCTGGGGCCGCATGTGGGATCCGCTGTTCGAGAAGGATCAGGACGGCCTGATGCAGCGCGTCATGGACGAAGCCGTTGACGGCGACCTGCAGAACTTCAAGAGCAACGGCCCGGCCTATACCCGTAAGCACTTCTTCGGCAAATACCCGGAGTTGTCCAAGATGGTGGATAACCTCACCGACGAGGACATCAACAAGCTTAACCGCGGCGGCCATGATCCTTACAAGGTCTATGCGGCCTATCATCACGCTATCCATAACAACGGTGGACGGCCGACGGTGATTCTGGCCCATACCATCAAAGGTTATGGCTTTGGTAACGCCGGCGAAGCGCAGAACACAGCGCACTCGCTCAAAAAACTCGATATCGAGCAACTGAAAGCCTTCCGTGACCGCTTTGCGGTGCCGCTGAAGGACGAAGAGCTCAAGGACGTGCCCTATTACCGGCCGGCGCCGGACAGCCCGGAAATCGTTTACATGAACAAGCGCCGGCAGGAACTGGGCGGTTTCTATCCCAAGCGCCGTAAGGACTGTCAGCCACTGCAGACGCCGCCGCTGGGCACCTTCAAGAACTTGCTGGAAGGCTCCAATGGTCGTGAAATCTCTACGACCATGGCATTCGTGCGACTGCTGACGGCTCTGACCAAGGATAAGCGCATCGGTAAACGGGTGGTTCCGATCGTACCGGACGAGGCCCGTACCTTTGGTATGGAGGGTATGTTCCGTCAGTTGGGTATCTACACCTCTGAAGGCCAGAAGTATGTGCCGGAAGACCGTGACCAGATCATGTACTACAAGGAAGACAAGAAAGGTCAGGTGCTTGAGGAAGGGATCAACGAAGACGGTTCCATGGCGGCCTGGATGGCAGCAGCGACCTCCTACAGCACCAACAACTTCCCGCTGATACCGTTCTACATCTTCTACTCCATGTTCGGTTTCCAGCGCGTGGGCGACCTGGCCTGGGCGTCGGGTGACATTCAGGCCCGCGGTTTCCTGGTGGGTGGCACCGCCGGGCGAACAACGCTGAACGGTGAAGGCCTGCAGCACCAGGACGGCCACAGCCACATCCTGGCCCAGACCATTCCCAGCTGTAAGGCCTATGACCCGGCTTACGGTTACGAAATGGCCGTGGTGGTCCAGCATGGCATCAAGGAGATGTTTGAAGACAATCAGAACGTCTTCTACTACCTGACCATTGAAAACGAAAACTACGAGCAGCCCGCCATGCCGGAAGGCAAGGACGGCAAGAAAGTGGAAGAGGGCATCATCAAGGGTATGTACCTGCTGGATTCCGTTGAAACCAAAGGTCGTAAGAAAACCCCACGGGTTCAGCTGATGGGCTCCGGTGCCATCCTTAACGAGGTGCGTGCGGCTGCGGAACTGCTGAAAGAAGACTTTGGTGTTGCCTCTGATATCTGGAGCGTGACCAGCTTCAACGAACTGGCCCGTGACGGCCTGCACATCGAGCGCTGGAATCGCCTGCACCCGGACGATACGCCCAAGAAGTCGTACATCACCCAATGCCTGGAGAAGCAGCAGGGGCCGGTGGTGTCGTCCACCGACTACATCAAGCTGTTGTCTGAACAGGTGCGGGCGTACATTCCGAAAACCTACCTGACCCTGGGCACCGATGGTTTCGGCCGCAGTGATACCCGCGAGAAATTGCGGAGTCACTTCGAGGTGGATCGTTACTATGTGGCGGTGACCGCGCTGGCAGCCCTGGCAAGGGATGGCGAAGTCAAAAACGACGTGGTTCTCGAGGCTATGCGCAAGTACGGAATCGATCGCAACAAAACGAACCCGGTGCTGAGCTAAGGAGACCGCCATGAGTGAACAGGAAATCAAGGTTCCGGATCTCGGCGGTGCAGACGAGGTCGAGGTTATCGAAGTGCTCGTCAGTAAGGGAGATTCGGTTGAGGAAGAAGATCCGATACTGACGGTGGAGTCCGATAAAGCATCGGTAGAACTGCCGTCACCGGGTGCCGGAAAAATTACCAAGATCACCGTCAAAGTGGGTGACAAGGTCAAGGAAGGCGATGTCGTTGGCATGATGGAAGTCAGTGGCGACACTGGTGGCTCGGATGACGACAAGGATTCTGGCGAAGACGCCAAGTCCGATGAGAAAGACGAGGCGGAAGCCAAGTCGGACGACAAAGAAGCCAAGTCTGAAGAGAAAAAGCCGGCACCGAAGAAATCCGGCGGTTCCCGAAAGGAAACCGTGAAGGTGCCCGCGCTGGACGGCTTCGACAATGTGCCGGTGATCGAGATCAACGTCAGCGAAGGTGATGAGGTTGAGGCGGACGATGCACTGGTGACCGTGGAGTCCGACAAGGCCACCATGGAGATTCCGTCTCCCTATGCCGGCAAGATCGGCAAGATTCTGGTGTCCGAGGGCGACAAGATCTCCGAAGGTCTCGATCTGGTTGAAATGACCATCGTGGAAGAGGGTGGCGACGAAGGCGAAGAGGACGCGTCGTCCGAGGCGTCTGAGTCTTCCAGCAAGGAAAAGCAGGAAGGTGAGCCTGAATCGAAAAGCAAGCCTTCCGATCCCAAGCCGGAGCAGCCCTCGGCAACCTACGAGCCACCGGCGCCGGGTGCCAAGGTTCATGCTGGACCGGCGGTGCGCAAGCTGGCCCGTGAATTCGGCGCGGATCTGACTCGCATCAAGGGTTCCGGCCCGAAGAGTCGCATCCTGAAAGACGATGTCCAGGCCTACGTGAAAAGCCAATTGCAGCAGACGCAGCAAGGCAGCACCGTGGCTGGCGGCGGTGGCGCCGGCATTCCTGGCGTGAAACTGCCGGACTTCAGTCAGTTTGGTGAGATTGAGCGCGAATCCATGTCACGCATGATGTTTGCTACGGCGAACAATATGCAGCGTAGCTGGCTGAACGTGCCCCACGTCACCCAGTTCGAGGACGCGGATATCACCGACATGGAAGACTTCCGCAAGGCCCAGAAGGCGGCCGGCGAGAAGAAAGGTGTGAAGATGACACCGCTTCCGTTCCTGCTAAAAGCCTGCGCCACGGCGCTGGCGGAGTTGCCGCAGTTCAATGTGTCGCTGGATATGGACCGCAAGGAAGTGATCCGCAAGCAGTACATTCACATTGGGATTGCGGTGGACACGCCTCACGGGCTGATGGTGCCGGTGATCAAGGATGTCGACAAGAAGGGGCTCTGGGAGCTCGCGGAGGAAAGCGCGGACCTGGCCCAGAAGGCGCGGGACAAGCAGCTTAAGCCGACCGAGATGCAGGGTGCCTGCTTTACCATCACCAGCCTGGGTGGTATCGGTGGCACGGCGTTCACGCCGATCGTGAATACGCCGGAGGTGGCGATTCTTGGTGTCTCAAAGGCGGCGATGAAGCCGGTCTGGGATGGCAAAGATTTCCAGCCGCGGCTGATGCTGCCATTGTCGCTGTCCTACGACCACCGCGCGGTGAACGGGGCTGATGCGGCCCGGTTTACCTCGGTGTTGAGTCAGTTGTTGGGGGATATTCGGTCCCTGCTTCTTTAAGGCTGGCAGTTCTGTTCCGTGGCCTTCGGGCTGCGGAGCGGTCGCGAGGCCGGTCAGGTTATTCAGAACACGCCCGTGGATACGTCCCTGTAGGGCTCGGTCGCGCCATCCCTGGCGCTCCCCGGTTCTGAATAACCTGACCGGCCTCGCTTGTTTTGGCTTTGTGGATATCTCCTGTTTTCATACTGACTTGTATGTCACCGCAATTGGTGCGGCATTCCGGCCAATGCAGCCATTCTGTTTACTCGCCATGATCGGCCCTCGTCCTTGGAAAATTCCAGGCATCCTACGGAGACCGATCAATGAACCCTGCCGAACTGCTTTCCCAGCCGCTAGCCCTGAAAAACGGGGCGGTGATACCCAATCGATTTGCCAAATCGGCCATGAGCGAAACCCTTGGAACCATGGATAACCGTGTGACGCGGGATCTGCCACGGCTTTATGGCACTTGGGCGGATGGCGGGATCGGGTTGTCGATCACCGGGAATGTGATGATTGATCGGCGACATATTGGTGAGCCAGGGAATGTGGTGCTGGAGGATGAGCGGGATCTGGACCTGTTGCGAGAATGGGCGAGGGCTGGTTCACGCAACGGGTGCCAGCTGTGGATGCAGCTCAACCATCCCGGTAAGCAGAGCCCGAAAATGCTGAACAAGGCGCCGGTGTCGCCCAGTGCGGTTCCGTTCCGCAAGGAGTTGCAGGCCATGTTTGCGACGCCCCGGGCGCTGGAGGTGTCGGAGATTGAGGAGATTATCCAGCGGTTCGCCAGCAGTGCAGCGATTGCAGAGAAGGCGGGCTTTTCCGGGGTGCAGATTCACGGCGCGCACGGCTATCTGGTGAGTCAGTTTTTGTCGCCACACCATAACGTTCGGGAGGATGAGTGGGGCGGTAGTCCCGAGAATCGGATGCGGTTTGTGGTGGAGGTGTACAAAGCCATCCGCGCGGCGACCGGCGGGCAGTTCAGTGTGGGCATCAAGCTGAATTCGGCGGATTTCCAGCGGGGTGGTTTTACCGAGGAAGAGTCGTTAAAGGTTATCGAGACCCTGACGGAGCTCGGCATTGATCTGGTGGAGATTTCCGGTGGCAATTACGAAAACCCGGCGATGGCGAAAGGTGCCAAGGGTGTGAATGGCGCGAAGGCCAGCACCGTCGCCCGGGAGGCGTATTTCCTGGAATTTGCGGAGAAGGTGCGCAAGCGGGTGGACGTGCCGTTGATGGTAACCGGTGGTTTCCGCACCGAGTCAGGCATGGCGGAAGCTGTGGCATCGCGGGCTACAGATCTGGTGGGCCTGGCGCGGCCACTGGCGGTGGAGCCGGACTTCCCGAGACGCATTATGGCAGGGCAGGCATTTACCAGTTCCGTGAAACCCATTCGCACCGGCATTCGCTTGATTGATGAGATGGCGCTGATGGAAGTGAGCTGGTACACCCGGCAACTCGGACGCATGGGTAAGGGTAAGGCACCAAAGAAGCACGACCGGGGTGTGCTGTCTTTGATGGAGGTGCTGGCGGTGATGACGTCGCGGGGCGTGCGTACCCGGCTACGGGCCGGCGAGTGATGGTTTGAAGGTTTCCAGCTTGTGGTTGAAAATCGCGCGTTGGGCTTCGGCCTCTGCGACGTCCGCAAGGTAAAAACGGATCCGTGTCCCGGGCCCACGCTGCGCCAGTTGGCCAGCATCCAGGGCGCTCAGGCAGCCTATTTTTGGGTAGCCGCCGATGGTTTGCCGGTCTTTCATCAGGACGATCGGCTGGCCGTCACTGGGCACCTGAATGGCGCCATAGGCAATGCCTTCGGAGATGATGCCGTCCAGCTCAGAGTGTATAGGGTCGCCGGTTAACCGATAGCCCATGCGATCGATTCGCTGGCTGACCTCGTAACAGCCCGTGAAAAATTTCATACGCTCACCAGCAGAAAAGTGCGCGTATTGGTAGCTGGGTATCACACCGATGTGGAGGTCCTGGTTATAGTCTGGAATTTCCCCGGCTGGCAGGCTTGCCATGGTCTTTGGATGGCTGCGGTCAAACCCGATGCAGTCGCCTTTGGCCAGCTTTTGCCCGCGTCCATCCAGTCCTCCAAGGCCTTCGCGCACGACGGTGGCGCAGCTACCCAGTTTCACGGTGGGCTTCAGTCCCCCGGCGACGGCAAGGTAGGCCCTTAGTCCGGCCACCGGCATGCCGAATTCGATACGGTCTCCCCGGTGGATTTGATAGGTATGCCAGGGTGCTGCCGCCTCTCCATTGATCTGCGCTCCGAGGTCCGCACCCGTGAGCGCGATGCAGGTATCCTCATGGGCCAGCAGGCTCAGTTTTCCAATATTGATCTCGATCTGCGCCGCCTCCGGTGGATTGGCGAGCAGGCGATTGGCCCAACGAAAGGCATGCTCGTCCATGGGGCCGCCGGTGGTCACGCCAATGTGCTGATAGCCGTACCGGCCAGGGTCCTGCAATAAGGCCAGCATGCCGCCATCCAGAACTTCAAAACTCATCGAGGCTGCCTCCCAGGTCCAGATATTCCTGGCGGTCAATCGACCGGAACCGCACCCTATCCCCTACTGATACCAGCGCCAGGGAATCGCTGTCCCAATCGATCATTTTTTGAGGCGTGCGACCGACTATCTGCCACCCGCCCGGCGTGGCGCTGGGATAGATGGCGGTCTGCGAGCCGGCAATACCAACGCTCCCGGTGGGTATTTTCTGTCGGGGCGTGGCTTTGCGGGGCAGGGCAATTCGCTGGTCGGTAATGCCGAGGTAAGCGAACCCCGGGCTGAATCCAATGGCGTAAACGCGGTAGGTCTGCTCACTGTGGATGCGCACCACTTCGTTCCGGCTCAGGCCTGAATAGTCACACACCTCG
The DNA here is from genome assembly GCF_002352785.1 of Marinobacter sp. UBA2688. Classification (NCBI taxonomy): domain Bacteria; kingdom Pseudomonadati; phylum Pseudomonadota; class Gammaproteobacteria; order Pseudomonadales; family Marinobacteraceae; genus Marinobacter; species Marinobacter sp. UBA2688. Next base: position 11,336 of record NZ_DELU01000024.1, on the reverse strand, counting down.
TCCAGGTCCAGGCCTACTTCGGCGCCGTAGTAGACCGGCAACTCGATGGTGCTGGAAGCGCTTTCATCCGGCGCCTCCTGTTCGCCCTCGCTCAATGCCTTGCGCAGCCGGGACGCGATGCCGAAGCGGTCGGTCCTGTCGGCGTCATAGCACACCAGCACGGAGGTATACGAAGGCACCAGGTCAATCACCAGGTCCGACAGGTTCTGGCGAATGGCCTCCGTGGCCCACTTGACCTGGCCGGCGATGTCATCGCTGATACGGTCACCAAAGTAGACGATGCACGTACTTTCGTTGACGGCTTCAATGATCATAGCGACTCGACGACCTGCCGCATGTGCCTGGCCGCTTCTACAGCATGCTGGCTGTCGCCATGAATGCAGAGGGTGTCGGCCTTTATCGGGATACGTTTGCCGGAGATCGACGTGACGCTGCCTTCGGTGATGATCTGTGTTACCTGCCTTTCTATGGCTTCCCGCGTGTCGTGAACCGCGTTCTTCACCGAGCGTTTAACCAGTCGGCCTTCGTCGCTGTACGCACGGTCGGAAAACGCCTCGAACCACACATCGATGCCCACGTCGGCGGCCAGTGCCAGAACCTCGTCGGCATCGGGTGTTGCCATGACCACCAGGGGGCAGTGGGGCGCATAGTTGCTTACTGCAGCCATCACCGCTGTCAGGGTTGTGCGGTCTACTGCCATTTTGTTGTAGAGCGCGCCGTGGGGTTTGATGTATTCGATGGCTGTGCCGTGGGTGCGGCAGATGCCGTCCAGCGCAGCGATCTGATACACCAGCAGGGCCTGGAGTTCCTCGGGTGCAAACTCCATGTCACGCCGGCCGAAGCCCAACAGATCCGGATAGCCGGGGTGCGCGCCGATGGCGACCTTCTCGACAATCGCGGTTCTGACGGTGCGGTCCATGGTCAGCGGGTCTGAGGCATGGAAGCCGCAGGCAATATTGGCCATATCAATGTAGGGCATGACCTCGGCATCCATGCCCTTGGTCCAGCTACCGAAGCTCTCGCCCATATCGCAGTTGAGTTTCATTGGTTGTCTCCAGAAACAAGTGAATGTGCGCTAGCCTCGGCTCATGGTTTGAGGGAGGTAGGTGACAATTTCCGGGAACCAGCCGATCAGAAACAGCGCCGCCATGATCAGCAGGAAAAAGGGGAGCGCAGCTCGGGCAACGTAGAGGATGTCTTTCCCGGTCAATGCCTGGATCACGAACAGGTTAAAACCCACCGGCGGTGTGATTTGTGCCATCTCAACCACCAGAACAATAAAAATGCCAAACCAGAGCATGTCGATGCCGGCCTGCTGGACCATGGGCATGACCACGGCGACGGTAAGAACCACCACGGAAATGCCATCCAGGAAACAGCCCAGTAGAACGAAGAGGGCAGTCAGGCAGACAAGCAGTTCGAAAGAAGAGAGCGACATGCTGCCAATCCATTCCGCCAACTCTCTTGGAATGCCGAGAAAGCCCATGGACAAGGTGAGAAAATGCGCGCCCACCAGAATCAGGCCAATCATGCAGGAGCTCTTGACCGCGCCCAGCAGGCTTGCCTTGAAACTGTCGGCGTTCAGGGAACCGGTGACAGCCGCCAGCAACAGGGCACCAAAAACGCCGAGGGCGGCAGCCTCAGTGGGTGTGGTAAAGCCGGCATAGATCGAGCCAAGCACAAATACGATCAGGCCCACGATGGGAAGCAGCATTCGCAGTGCCTTGATCTTGGCTGAGAACGAGATGTGCTCTTTCTTATGCTTGGGCATCTCATCCTTGTTCAATGTCGCCCACACCATGGTGTACCCCATAAACATGACCACCAGCATGAGGCCAGGAAGGGCGCCGGCGATAAACAGACGGCCGATGGACACTTCGGCCGCCACGCCGTAAACGATCAGAATAATAGACGGTGGTATCAGCAGCCCAAGGGTGCCGGAACCGGCAAGGGTACCGACAGCCATGCGGTCGCTGTAACCCTGAGCCTTGAGCTCGGGTAGGGTCATGCGGCCAATGGTGGCCGCCGTGGCGGCCGACGAGCCGGACACCGCCGCGAATATACCGCAGCTGAGAATGTTTACGTGCAGCAGCTTGCCCGGTAAACCACCCATCCAGGGTGACAGTCCCTTAAACAGGTCCTCGGACAAGCGAGTACGGAACAAAACCTCGCCCATCCAGATGAACATCGGCAGTGCGGTCAGAGACCAGCCGGTGCTTGCGCCCCAGCTGGAGGTTGCGAACAGAAGGCCGATCTGGTCGTTGCCGGACAACAATAGCCCGAGGACGCCAATGCCGACCAAGGTCAGTGATACCCATACGCCAAGCGCGAGCATCAATATCATGGAGGCAGCGAGGGCGATGGAGAGCAGCGTGGTATCCATCAGATTTCCTCCAGATTGACGTCACTTTCGTGTTGTTGGTAGGAAGGCACACGTTTACGCAGCACCGCGATGAGGTCGTCCAGGATCGCGATGGTAAGCGCTAACGTGCCCAGCCCTACCGGGATCTGAGGAATCCAGATCGGAATGGGAATGTAGCCGTGTGAGACCTCCTCGAAAACGTAGGACTCCCAAACCATGTGCCAGCAATAGAACGTCATGAAGCACGCAAGGCCGAGGCCAAGTATGAGTACCGCCAGTTCCTGAACGAACCGCGCCCGGGCCGACCACTTCTGGATAACCAGGGTCACCCTGATATGGCCACCTTCATGGAAGGTGTAGGCAAGCCCGAAAAACGTAGAAGCAGCGAGAGCGTACCCGGACACATTTTCAGCGGAAGGGATGATGAAGCCGAACAGGCGGCCAACAATCTGCACCAGAATCACGACCATGATCAGTGCAATGCAGAACCCCGCTGCGTAACCAGATGCCAGGTAAAACTTGTCTCGAAGGGTGCTCATGGAAGACGCCTCCCAAGGCGGCTTTCCCTCTGGAATACCAGGGGAAAGCGTCTTGTGAATGGACCGTTAACGGTAGTTCTGCAGAATAGCGCCGACTTCCTTCGGAGCTTCTTCTTCCCATTCCTGGATCATGATGTCGCCGATCTTCTGGAATTCCTGCATCAACTGCTCTGACGGCTCAGACACTGTGATGCCATTCTCAGCCAGCGTTGCGGTGTCTTCGGCAGCGGTCACTCGCACGCCTTCCCAGCCTTTGGCTTCAGCGGTCGCTGCGGCGTCAAGAATGACCTGACGCTGTTCATCGCTCAGGCGGCGGAATGCGCGTTTATTGACGACGACAACGTTCTTGGGAATCCAGGCTTTGATGTCAGTGTAGTGAGAGAGGTAATCCCAGGCCTGGCCGTTGGCGCCGGTGGATGGAGAGGTAATCATCGCGTCAATGATGCCAGTACTGAATGCCTGGGGGATCTCAGGTACCTGAACGGTGGTTGGGGTGGTGTTCATGAGATCAGCCAGCCGTGAAGTGGACGGGCTGTAAGCGCGCATCTTCAGACCTTCCAGGTCGCTCATGGTGTTGACCGGAGCCTTTGTATAGAGGCTCTGGGCGGGCCATGGCACCGTGTAAAGCAGCTTCATGCCCTCTTTGTCGAGTTGTTTTTCCACCTCGGGTTTCGCGGCTTCCCAGAGCCGTTTTGCATCCTCAAAGCTGGTTGCCAGAAACGGAATGTTGTCGTGTTTGAACACCGGATGGGTGTTACCCATGATGCCGATGAAGATTTCCCCCAGCTGAACCTGCCCTGTGCGGACGGCCCGCGGGATTTCCGGATGTTTGACCAGTGAGGCGCCGGAGTGGACGGTGATGGCTATGTCGCCGTTGGTGCCTGCCTTGATGTCTTCAGCGAACTCATAGGCGATTTTGGTTGGCAGGTTCGCATCGCCGTAGGGCGTCGGCATGTGCCATTGGGCTGCGTTGACTGCGGTGGTGAAGAAAAACCCTGCCATCAGGGTGGCTGTCGCAAGTTGTTTGAACATATCGATTCTCCCGTTCTTTTGTTGTTGTTGCTTTGGTCATCAATTGGCAGTTGCTACAGCACCGCCAGTTCTTCGTTGAGCCGCTCGGTGAGCAGCATTTTTCCCGGTACGTGAGTGATCGCGATCGGGGGGCGTGCATTCTCCAGGGCGACCTGCGGTGTCACGCCGCAGGCCCAGAAGACGGGTATCTCGTCACCGCCGATGGTGACGGCGTCGCCAAAATCCGGAGCGTGGATATCGTTGATTCCGATCAGGGCCGGATCCCCGATGTGCACCGGCGCCCCGTGCGCTTTGGGTAGCCGGGTGGTGATCTGAATCGCCCGGATGGCATCGGCAGCTTTGAACGGCCGCATGGATACCACCATGTCGCCGTGGAACCGGCCGGCCGATTGGGTGGCAATGTTCGAGCGATACATGGATACGTTCTGTCCCTGCTCGACGTTCCTGATGGACAGGCCGGCACGGACCAGCGCATCTTCGAACGAGAAGGAGCAGCCGAGTACGAACGTCACGAAATCGTTGCGCCACACATCGCGAATGTCAGTGGCAGTCTCAGCCCGTTCACCGTTGCGGAAGATCTGGTACTCGGGGATGTCGGTTCGGATGTCCAGATCACGCCCAAGGCCCGGCAGCATGGGGTCACCGGTCTGGGAGACGCCAATCAGGGGGCAGGCGACAGGATTGTTCTGGCAAAACAGAAGAAAATCGTTTGCCCAGTCGGCCGGCAGGATGACGACATTGCCTTGAACCAGGCTCTGTGCCTTGCCGCTGGTGGTTCCGGTATGGGTACCGGAACGTATGTGTGCGCGTAGCTCAGATACCTGGTCAAGCAGGCCTGTTTTGAAGTCTGAATAATCGCCGGTCTGCATCTCGGCTACCCCTGATTGAATTTGTTATGTGGTTATGGATCAGGTTATTCCTATTGGCGAAAAAGTCTAATTATGGTTTTTTACGTTTGGTGATAAGTTTTCGTGATGTCCGGTTCCACGTACTGTTTCGAAACGTTGACCGCCAGGTTGGCGGCCAGTTCGGCTATCGGATTAAACGGCACGCTGGGGTACGAGGCTGTGAACGCCAGTTGTGATGGTGTCCAGGCGGCATCCAGAGTGATCAGGCGCCCGCTTTTCAGGCCGTCAGATATCACGCTCATTGGTAGTGCCGACACACCAATGCCATCCAGCGTCAGCCGGCGACATGCTGCCAGTGAACTGGATGAATAGAAGCGTGCTGGCAGTTCGTCCAGTTCGCTGAATTTCTGGCTGATTTCGGCAAACGGCTTGGTGTTTCTGGCGTAGGTAATGATGGGCCACTGGGCCAGTTCCTCGAGCTCCAGTTTTCGGTCTGGCAGTTTCAGCGAGGGACTTGCGACCCAGATCAGGGGAAAGCTGCACAGGTCCAGGTTTTCAATTTTAGGTTCGGAAACTGGACCCATCAGGAAAGCGAGATCGAAGGTTCGGTCCATCAGGCCGGTGCGGAGGTTCCCGGTGACGTCGACGGTGATCTCCACGTCCAGGTTTGGTGTGTTTTCATTCAGCTTGCGGAAAAAGTACGGCAGCCAGGAATGGACAATGGTTTCCGAAACGCCAAGTCTCAGGATGCCGGACAGCAGAGCTACCCTGTCTGCTCGTTTGCGAAGCTGCTGCGACATGGAGACGATTTTTTCGGCATAGGGCAACAGCTCCTGCCCCCTGGTCGTCAGCATGGTGCGGCCGGAATCCCGCTCAAAGAGCTGAACGCCCAGTTCCTCTTCAAGCGCCGCTATTCGGTTGGATATTGCGGGTTGCGTGGTGTTTTGCCGCTCCGCCGCCTTGCGAAAGCTCCCGAGGGTAGCTACCCAGATAAAAGTTTCCAGACGTTTAAAGTTCATGGGCGTTCTTTGTGGGGTAAAGGATACCGTGTCAACCAGTTCTGAATGAAGAGTGTGAATACATACTGGAAGCTTAGCTCAGGCTAGCTAAAGATATAGAAAAGATTGTGGGTCGCCTGAAAGTGACCTTCGAAGGCCTACCCGGCAATACAAGGTCTCGCCGGACTTATTACGACCGCTTGGGGATGTGGGGTAAGTCAACTACGTAGTGGGAGGGACGCTTACGCTGGATATCAATCCCTGGCGCGCCAGAGAAATAACGGCCGGGCTACTGCCCGGCCGTTATAGCAAGGATCATGAGATTACACGATCATCAGTAGCTAATGTTGACCATAGCGACAACCTTATAGGTGTCCTCAGGGTTGTCTCCGTAAAAGTCTCCCATGAAGCCATAGGATCCACGAAGGCTGAGGTCATACACGCCGGCGAATTTTTTGCCGAACTGGGCAGCGACTTCAGTGCCGAGGCTCGAGCCGTTAGCCTGAGTGGCGCTGTCGGGCGCGTCGTCGGCAACCCGGAAGTAACCGGTGCCGTACTTCAGGTAGTAGTCGTTAGAAAGCTTCTGATCACCCGAGACCATTAGCCCCATCAGACCGTATCCCTGGTAAGCTGCATCGTAAACTGACTTAGCCCCCTGAGAACCATTGTTGTAGTAGTAGTCTGTTCCGAAGATTTGCAGATTACTGCTATTCAGCTCCCAGCCTGACTGGTTTGCAGCGAAGCGATCTGCACCATTGCTGCTGTCGTCAGCCGGAATGTAGATGCCGTGAATCTTGAGGCTCGCGTTGCCCCAGTGTCTCTGGGCGTACAGGTTCAACATGTAGGTGTCGCCATCTGTTGCGTCAGAGTCGAGCCCGGACGACTTTTTGTAAAGTACCGAGCCGCTATAGGCCATTTGGTCATAGGTATAGTCGGCGTAGGCACCGAGATAGTTGTCATCCGTTCGAGCCGCCGTACCATTCAGAGCAACCTGACTGCTGTTGCTGATCTGGGCTCCGGTGAGGCCGTAGTGGAAAACCTCGCTGGGGTGAAGCTCGGCGCTCACCGTGTAGAAGTCCACGTCGTCTGCGGAATCTCTATCGTTTTCTTCCCACTTGAACCAGCCACCTGTCAGCGTGGCCATGCCAACATTGCCCGCAAAGGAAATGCCATTCATGTCGTCGTTGGTGACGAAACTCTCGTACTTGCCGAAGCCATAGCCCTGGATGCCCGCCCGTACCTTCCAGTCGCTGTTTGGCACCTTCAGTTCAGCGTAAGCATTTTTGGTTTCAACGCCAACGCCATCGGCGCTGAGCTTGCCGCAATTGTCACCCTGGCAGCTCCCCGTCTCACCCCACGGAGAATCGAACTCACCGTACCAGACTACAGTCACGTTATCGTTGAGGTCGCCGCTGATCTTTGCGCGCAGGCGCTGATCTACAAAGGCACTGCTGTTGTCGTTGGTCTCGTCCAGGCTCTGCGACGTGGCCTGAAGGCGGTAATAACCGTTCACTGTGAAGGGCGAATCGCCATTCTTAAGTTTCTCCATTTCTGCTGTCAGTTGATTTATTTCAACCTTCAGGTCTTCTACAGTCGGTGACGCACGTCCGACCGGCTCTGCGGCCAAAGCCGGCGTTGTTGCTACAGCCATTGCCAGCGGAGCGGCGAGTGTTCTCAGCTTATTGCGCATGTGCACATTCCCTTTTAGTCTTTTTGTCAAGTCATTTATTTTTTTCGAGCCACAACATAGTTGTTTTTCTTACAAAAAAGACATTAGATTACTGTCCGTCGAATTGCAACATTTTGTCTGTTAGACTTTTGGTTACCAGTCGCCGTGTGCGGAAACCATGCAGGTGCGGCGGCTCTCCGGGCATTTGTGCCCCAGCAAAGCCCGGTGAAGATAGGAAAGCGCGCGTTTTTTGGCCCCATCTGTGTCAGTGCGAGCCGTGTGTTGAGGGTGTCTTCAGGGTAGGCAATGGATGGCATCGCCGGGCTCTGAGCCTGTCAATATATGTATATTTTTCTTGCGCCCTGGTTATCACTTTCTTCATTAGTTAATACGAGTAATCGAAACGCTCCCCTATTTTTCACATATGAAAAATCAATAATAAAAGAGCTTATTTCATGCATGGGTGAAATCGAAAACCCGGATTCGGGCGTATCACTGTCCCAGCTTGCTTTGATTAACGAATCTGGTCCTGAAGCGGATGTTAAGCCAGAAAGCCCAGGCCTTCTTTTTCTGAGATAGGTTACAACCGATCCATTGTTCACAACCGCTTTCCTGGGAATGGACAGATGTTCTTCGTTAACGGAAAAGGCGTAATCGGGTGATGTAATGATTTTCCTGTCCTTCAGGCGTTTCGTTAGTCTTGGCGAGGATACCTTGCCGAGCCCGAGTTGTGGCGAAGACTTCCAGCTTGAGTTCCGCAATTCAAGATTGGCTTCATTTACTATGATTGAGGTAGCGTTGTCGATAGGGAAGTAGGAAAAAATCATGTTTCCAGCATCGGCCGAGACAACGGAGTCATTTCGAGCATTGGTCTGTTTCCCGGAAGTAACTGCTATTTTTCCAATGTCACCTTGCAGCAACTCGTATCGTTGGGTGTGCAGTTGATTATTGATAAACCGTAACGCCACATTCTCGGCTTTTTCGGATTCTTCCTGCAGCGTTTGCCCCGAGATTTCAAAAAGCTGAGAGTAGATCTTTGTGTATTGTCCCTTGCCTGAAATATCCCGGTCCTGACCCCATACTACGGCAACCTCCGGGTTCGGATCTGAGTCTGACTGGCCAACTGACAAGAAAATGGCTTTCGAATTTTTGATGCCTGATGTCAGTTCATCAATTCTTTTAACCCTGCCGCCATCGAAGAGTCCCAGTACCAATGCCGAATCTGACAGGAAAACCAGTTGACTGTCTTTCTGGCTGGGCCGAGGCAGCGCCTCAATCATTTTAGGGCTGAAATCTTCCGGCAGTGGGAGAATACTCGGAGTGTAGGCTTCGGCCCGTATTTCACCCCCGTCCTGATTGGCTTTGTCAATCAGGACGGAAAGAAAGTATTTTTGAGAATCGGTGGACTTTATAGAGAGTGCAGTCTTATCTCTGACCTGGAGAACCTCAAGAGTCAGGCCTTCATCGATGGGTCCGGAACTGCCAAACTTTACATCGAATCCCTTGACGGTGAGGCGCCCCAGCAGTGCGAGAAACTCTTTATCGGTGTTCAGGCCCTCAATATTCGATACCACCCTGATGCTCTTCTCTCCTGTCCACTCCGACAGCGAATCCAATGGTACATCGTAGCCTTGGGCCTGAGCATTGGATGCGGCAAAAAAAATCAGGAAGATCACGAAAAACAGCTTCATAAAATCTATGCCCCCTTAAAAAAGTTGAGGCCCCGGTTACCGGCGCCTCAACTTGATTGCTTCCAGTCGTCATTTATCAACCGGGCTCAGTAATTCCAGTTCAGCTCGAGCATTGCAACATAGGCCGCATCGTCTGCGCCGGTGGCATCCTCAACGCCCTTGCCGGGCAGGAAACTGGAGAGTACCAGCCTTGGAGCAAAGTACTGGTTAGCCTGGTACTTTACAGCCACATCAAGTTCGGTGCCGGCATAACTGTCCACCGATCCGCTGGCGGTGCTGAGCGTTTCAAGGCCGCCCGTTTGCTGGAACCACATGGGAAAAACCTGTGCCTGATATGACAGCTTGGGCGAGATCGACGCTAAATTTCCCGAACTGCCAACAGAGAGCATGATCTGGCCTGGGTTGTTACCAGTACCGGCATTGGAAATACCACCATACCCAGCGCCACCAGGACCAGCCTGGTCAAGGGCGAGGCCGAAGAGGCCCGATGCTATCGCTTGGTTAGAGTTCGGCTGCCATCCCAAGAACTGGCCATCAATACCGATCAGGGGCGAGAATCTACCGATGTCGGTGATGCCCAGCCAGCCCTCTACATCATTATCGGTAGGATCGTCATCCCCACTTGCTACGCGTAGTGCTACAAAGGGGTTGAAGGATTCACTAACCGGGTACTCAAGGCCCGCGTAACCGGCATAGGCACTGATGTCATCGCCATTGTCGAAACTACCGGTCACGCCCAGCACCTCGGCCCGTACCTTTATGGCGCCAATATTTCCGATGTATTCGACACCGTAATAGGTTGCCTTTGCACCTTGCTGCTGGTTGTCGCTGTATGTCAGGATCGGGGAGATACGACTACCTTTTCCCAGATCAAAATCAAACTTTGAAGCAAACACGTCCCAGTCCAGTTCACCGTTAGCAGGGTTTGCTCCAGGAGCCTGGAGGTTGGAAATCAGCCCATCTGTAATCGGCATCCAGAAAACATCGTAGCTACCGAACGAGGTCTTGCCGGTGGCGCCGAACAAGGGGTGGTCGTCGCCATATAGAAGGCCGCCTGAGGCCATGTCCAGATTCTTGAAAGTCCAGCCACCCTGAAGTGTAAAGGCCGGATCGAAGGTGTAAGTGAAGAAGGCCTGCTCCAAGCCAAATCTCTCGCCTCGGTATGCGCGATCGACCGAATTGGCATCAAGGGCAAAGTCATTCTCGAGAAGCAGTTTACCCGTCCAGTTATCGCCAGTCGCCACCACTCCAAGCCTGACCTCAGCCCTGACGTGCTCATCTCCAACCTGAACAGCGCCAGCAGAAGTGCCGGTAGCGCCATCGTCGACGCTGCTGTCCAGATCGAAATTAGAAAAATAGGTTGGTTGAAACTTGCCTTGGGTAAGTATATCCAGCTTGACTCCTGAAGCTGTCGGGACCTCCACCGCTAAGGCAGCAGGTATGCCGTTTGCGGCTATCAGCGCCCCCAAAAATCCCTGACTGATTCGCTTTTGTATTGTTTTCATCAATCCTCCAACGTCTCTAAAACGAGATTGTCGTTATTGCAGCCCAAAAACAATAAGGCTGTGTTCTATTTAGCAGAAAAGCCTGAAATCGGCAAGTTTACGGCACGGCAAAATGTGTCTGGCAGTGTTGCACTAAAACAAATTTACAGATGCTGGCAGTCGGCGCCCGAAAGCCGGCTGGCAGGGGTGCGGGGCAGGCATTAAAAAAACAGGGCAGGCCAGTGCCTGCCCTGAAAATCAGAGCACGTCATTAATGATCGACTTGACTCGACTCGGGTAAAGCGTATCAAGCCAACCTTAACCAGAGCTGAATTTTCCGATTATTTTTTAATGGTGATGTTTTCTGCATCGGTTTTCAGCCAGATATAAATTTGATCGGGGATCCCGTGCGGTCAAAATGCGTATTGCAACCTTGCGCGAACTTCATCTCCGCTCGCGCCATTGGCTTCTTCGCCATCCATGTAGCTCATACCCAGTCGAACATTCTTGTTGGCGTAATAGTTAACGCCCAGTGTTGTTTGCTCGCCGTCGGTCGTGGTCAGCCCCACGTCACTGTATTTTCCGTCACCATCTTCAAAGCGGGCAACAACTTCCCAGGCCCCTTTGGGCGATGCCGGTTTTACCCGCTTGAATGCTCCGGCTTTGTAAGGACGGCTTTCGCCGGTGATGATCCAGCCAAGCTGTACGTAATA
>NZ_DELU01000032.1:65596-105041 GCF_002352785.1 Marinobacter sp. UBA2688 | reverse complement strand
TGGGTTCACGGCGTGTCTGGGGAAGGCGCCCCGGCCTTTGCACCCACTCACAAACCGATAGCTGCTAGAATCGCCCACCGAGCAAACACCTGGAACAGAAGCCACCAACGTGACGAACGCCACCCCACAAGCCAGCCTGCCGCGCCAGTTGTTCACCATGACCTGGCCCATGCTCTTCGGCGTACTGTCACTGATGACCTTCCAACTCGTCGACAGCGCCTTTATTGGCCAACTCGGCCGCGACCCACTGGCCGCACTGGGCTTCACACTGCCCATGCAGCAGCTCATCATCGGCCTGCAGGTGGGCCTTGGCATCGCCACCACCGCCATCATCTCCAGAACGCTAGGCGCCGGCGACCAACTCCGTGCTGAACGCCTGGGCGGTCTCGTCGTCACCGTGGGCGCCACTCTGGTGATTATCCTGTGTATCGCCCTCTGGCTGCTGCAAACCCAAATCATGGCTGGCCTGGGTGCCGAACAGAGCCTACTGCCGCTGATCCGCAGCTACTGGATACCCTGGCTGCTCTCCGCCTGGACCGGCGCCATGCTCTACTTTGGCTACAGCGTGTGCCGCTCCCACGGCGACACCAAACTCCCTGGCTATATGATGGTCGCCACCAGCGTGGCAAACATCGCCCTGGACCCGTTGTACATCTTCGTTTTCGGGTGGGGCCTGCAAGGCGCTGCCCTGGCAACCGTGACCGCCTTCGGTATCGGTTGCCTGTTTATCTACCCCAAACTGCTGCGCTCTGGCTGGATACGCTTCGACCTTTCCCAGCTGGCCCTCGGCAAGGCACTGAAACAACTGAATGGCATCATGGCGCCGGCCATGGTCAGCCAGCTGATGCCGCCAGCCTCGGCCATGTTCGCGACCGCCATGGTGGCTGGCTTTGGCTCCGCCGCCGTCGCGGCCTGGGGCCTGGGCACTCGCCTCGAGTTCTTCTCCATTGTAGTGGTGCTGGCACTGACCATGTCGATGCCGCCCATGATTGGCCGCATGCTTGGGGCCGGTGAGCTTGCGCGGATTCGCGTTCTCGTGCGATTGGCGGTTCGTTTTGTGGTGGTGTGGCAACTGGCCATTGGGTTGATCTGGCTTTTAGCGTCAGGAGTGGTCTCAGAGCTGTTTACCAGCGATCGCGCCGTCAGCGATGTGTTGGGCAGTTATCTGGTTCGGGTGCCGCTGAGCTATACCGGCCTGGGCATCTGCATGCTGATGGTGTCGGTGTGCAATGCGCTGGGGCTTGCCATGCGGGCGCTGCTGGTGTCGGTCCTGCGGTTATTCCTCTGCTTTCTGCCACTGCTTTGGCTCGGCTCACAGCTCGGCGGTATCAACGGCCTGATGAGCGGTGCGCTGGTTGGCAATCTGATGGCAGGTGTCATGGCCTACCTGTTCTACCGGCAAGGCATCCGAAAGCTGGCACTCCAGGACTAAATACTAATCGCCGAAGCGTGCGCGGAAACTCTCTGGCATCGGCACAACCGATTTGCGCTGGTAATTGAAGAACACGAAACCGTACTTGGCCAGGGCCACGGGTTGACCGCTCTCCGCCTTGGTTACGCGGAATACGAAATCCCCGCCGTATTTGTTGAAGTCCATCAGCCCCACTTCAAAGCGGAGCATCTCCGGAAAGAACGATTCCGATTGGTACATCGTTGCCAGGTCGGTCACGATAATACCCACGCCGTTTTTGTCGGCTTCCTCGACACCATAGTTCACCAGGAATTGTGCCCTGGCTTCAGACAGCATGGAGATTAACGCATCGTTTCCCAGATGGTTGGCTCCATTGATATCGGTGATCCGAACCGGCATCTTGGTTTCAAAATAAAAGGCGTTATCCGGGAAAGAGAGCTTGATGCGAGCCAAGTCGGCGTTCCTGCGTGGGGGAATTTTCTGTAAACCCAATGATACTTGGTTGTAACCATGCCGACACCCCGAGACAGCAGACCGAACATTCGTTATCTTGGACTTTTACCGGCAGCCTTCACCGTTGCCCGATGAAAGGGGTTGGGAGGCTACTGTCAAAACTGTGCGGAGCCATGGATGGCGGAGCTCAAGCGCCACATGGACGTGCTTGAGCGTGTTTTGACAGTAGCCTCCCAACCTCTTTCCAGCACCAACAGTCTGACCAACAGATACGGACACTCTATGGATATTCGCCCTGCTGCCACGCTGGTTTTGACCAAAGACACTGCTGAAGGTCCAAAGATCCTGCTGCTGCAACGAACCTGGGACGCGGTATTCATGCCGGGCTATTTTGTCTTTCCCGGTGGCTCTGTCGACGATCAGGAGAAAAATGGGCGGGCCCACACAATCGGGCAGGCTGATACCGAAATCAGCCAGACAATGGCCATGGATGAGGGTGGCGCCGACTACATGCTTGCGGCTGTCCGGGAGTGTTTTGAGGAAGCGGGCATTCTGTTAGCCGTTGATGAAAAAGGTGCTGCGCTGACTCAGGACCATCCCATTCACAGCGACCGCGAAGCTCTGTTTAAAGGTGAGTTAACCCTGGCGGAACTGTGCCATCGCTATAACCTCACCATTCCCCTGGACCGTCTGGGCTACCTCGGGCACTGGGTGACACCGCCGGGACCTCCCCGGCGCTTTGATACCCGCTTCTTCATTGCAGTGGCACCGGAAGGGCAACGGGCAAGTCATGACGGCAATGAAACCATTGACCACGTCTGGCTGAGCCCGGCGGAAGCCCTGGAAGATCATCGCAGTGGCCGCCGCCTGCTAGGGTTACCAACCATTGGGACGCTGCGGATACTGGCGGAGTTCGGCACCACGGAAGCCCTCATGCGCTATGTCCATGCTAATCCGCCGGAGCCCTATCCCAACAAACCGTGGCCGGCGGTCAAGAAAGACAGGACCACGATGCTGGAGCCGGGGGCACCCGCCTATGACGAAGCGGTCAAGCTGGACCCGGAGGGTGCAGGCTCTACACACGCGGACATTGTTCCCGGGAAACCGGTGGAGGTGGCGGCCGGTGTGATTCGCCTGACAGCGCCAAACCCGGGAATGATGACCGGCCCCGGCACCAACACCTATGTGCTTGGCCACAAACGGTTTACGGTACTGGACCCCGGCCCGGACGACGCAACGCATATTGAGCGCATTCTGGAACTCACTGGTGGAGCGATTGATCAAGTGGTGGTCACTCATACCCACCAGGACCACTCGCCGGCAACAGTGGCACTGAAGGCAAGAACCGGCTGTCGCGTTTACGGCCAGCCGGCTCCCGAAGGCCCGGCCCAGGACCAGACGTTTTCGCCGGATGTAGAGCCGGTGAATGGTGACCTGATCGTCACCGAGGCTGGCACCCTGAAAGCCCTTTACACCCCGGGGCATGCCTCCAACCATCTTTGCTATCTGCTCCTGGAACAAGAGCTGCTGTTTTCCGGAGACCACATCATGCAGGGCTCCACCGTGGTCATTAATCCGCCAGACGGTGACATGAAGGCCTACCTGGAGTCGCTGTACGACCTGCTGGCCGAGTCCGTGCGTTACATAGCGCCTGCCCACGGTTTCCTGATGGCACGCCCCGAATCGGTGATCGATTATCTCATCACGCATCGTCTGGCACGGGAGCACAAGGTTGTCAGGGTGCTGAAAAGCCTCGCCCCGGCCAGCCTGAAAGATCTGACCGCAAAGGCCTATGACGATGTTCCAGCGGCGATCCATGGCGTCGCCGCCCGCTCCGCGCTGGCGCACCTGCTAAAACTGGAGGCAGATGGCCGGGCTGCGCGAGAAGGCGACATCTGGCGCACCACTCCCGACATTTGAAGCCCGCCCCTCACAGACACTTGGTTCCTGCTCAGGGGCGGCCTATTTTTTCGCGATGATCCAGACGGCGTGCACGATACCGGGAATGTAACCGAGAATCGTCAACAGGATGTTGATCCAGAAGTGCTTGCCAATCCCCACCTGTAAAAAGACGCCCAACGGCGGTAACAAAATCGCAACCAGAACTCGCAAAAGATCCATACAGTTTATCCTCCATCGAACGTATAACGGATACAGAACTGCAATCCGCATCCTGTAACCTCTTTGAATAGGTCATTTTGCGGAATTACACAATGAGTTCATGAAAGTGGCATTAAACCTTTGTCACAGCCGTATTCATGAAACAATGGGGTCTCTATCCTTGTACCGTTTTCACAGATCGGACAACGAGCCTCAAACTGGCTGAAGACTCGAGAGGAATTATGCTGTATCGCTGGCTGACACATCTGTTTCGCGCTGGCCTGATGTTTACCCTGACTGGCAGCCTGGTCGCAATCCCTGCCGTCTACGCAAACAAGTCCGATGACTCCGATAACACGGAGATGCTCGTCGCGGAGCTTGCCGAGGACGAGAGTGTTGAGGATGTCGAGCATTCGGAACCCTTGCGCTCGTCTGAACCGAAAAAGAATAGCGGTAAAGCAGACACCACTCAGAAATCCGATGAGGAGCTCGCCTCACAGGATAAAACACCAGATTCCACGGCAGAACCGGCCGTGGAAGAAGTGGCCCCCAATGTTGATTTAAAGGAGGTGGCGCCGCCTCCAAAGCCCGCTGAACCAGCGGAGTCGAAGACTTCGGAGCCCGAACCTTCGAAGCCCGACGCAACGGCGGATCAGCCCAAACCCACTGCCCAGGGCGCAGACCCCGCAACGGCGACCGATGAAAACGGCGTGGAAGAGTCTGCTGAGGTGACGGAACCCGAAAAGGCCACCAGCCTGAAAATGCTCGGTGCCGAGGTTCTGCCCGGAACGTCGACTCGCCTGGCCTGGTCCCCTGCCATCCAGATTGCCGGCCTGTCGCAACCAACACCGGTTCTGGTGGTCAATGGCTCCAAACCCGGCCCTAACCTATGCCTGACCGGTGCCGTTCACGGTGATGAACTCAACGGCATCGAGATCATCCGCCGAACCATGTACGACCTGGAGCCAGACAAGCTCTCCGGCCGGGTGATCGGCATTCCCATCGTCAACCTGCCAGGTTTCCAGCAAGGCAGCCGCTACCTGCCCGACCGCCGTGACCTCAATCGTCACTTCCCCGGCAGCACCGATGGCAGCCTGGCGGACCGGATTGCCCACTCGCTGTTCGAGAACGTAATCCGTCATTGCGACATGTTGGTGGATATCCACACCGGGTCTCTCAAGCGCACCAACCTGCCCCAACTGCGTGCGGACATGAATAACCCGGAAGTGGCGGAACTCACCCGTGGATTTGACCGCATGGCAGTCGTCCACAGTACAGGCACCACCGGCATGCTTCGTCACGCCGCTGTCGAAGCCGGTATCCGGTCCGTCACCATGGAGGCCGGTGAATCACTGCGAATCCAGGAGCACCAGATCAAGGCCGGGGTGAACAGCCTGACCAGTCTGATGGACAAGGAAGGCATGATCTCAAGGATGTTCGTCTGGGGAGACCCCGAACCCGTCTATTACGATTCCGAGTGGATACGGGCCGAACACGGCGGCATTCTGTTCAGCGAAACCAAGCTGGGGGCCAAGGTTTCTGAAGGTGAAATCCTGGGTTATGTTTCGGATCCCATCACCAACGCCCAGCATCCCATCCGCGCCCGCAGCAGCGGCCGAATTATCGGCATGGCGGTGGATCAGGTGGTCATGGCCGGTTTTGCGGCCTATCACGTCGGCACAGAAGCGGAAGTGCCGGGAGAATAAAAAATGGGGTCAGAGCAAGCTCTGACCCGATTTTATCGTTCAACTGTCAGGATACTAAACGCAACCGTTCAGGCTGAACGTCGGCGGGCACGCAGCCCCATACCGAGAAGACCGAGGCTCAGGATGGCCAGAGTTCCAGGCTCTGGTACTTCGCTGGCTTCAGAAATCAGTTCAATCTTCGCCTTAACCTTGGAGCCGTAGCTGCCCAGCCCAAAGATGCCTTCGTTAAAAGTGGTGTCGAGGAGGGACACACGAAGCAGACCATCGCCCAATGCGCCAAACACCAGGTCAAGCGAACCGTTCCAGGACAGCACACCTTCCTGGTAAAGGCCAAAGAGTACGGAATCTCCGGAGGTGTTCCCGTTGACAGAGCCACTCATCAGTTCCGGTGCTGTGAAGTTGAAATCGACGGAAATCGGTTTGGCGACTTTGTCATCGCTGTTGACCGTGCCTTCAGTCGTCCAGATTTTGAACAGATTAAAGGTCGTACTTTCACCGGCATTCAGATCAAAAGAAAACGGGTTGGCTGCATAGTCTGCAGAATCAACAACCAGTCCGGGGTCTGAATCATTCAGGTTGACCTGATAGCTGGCAGAAATCATTGCCGCGCTTGCCAATGCAGGCAGGCACATTGAAATCAGTAGTGCAATGGTGAGTTTAAGATGTCGCATAGCTGCTCCCTGGGTTATCCCACATTTCATTCGTTTTACTGCCCCGCCATACAGGCACCTGCTATACCAACATCTGAATTTCCAATCTAAAACAAGAATCTATATTGAATCCTGCATTTATCCAGCAGCGGGCTTGTAAGAAATCCTGACACCCAATCAGACAGTCACCAGCCGGATACGATCAACCAATATCTCCACTACCACTTTGGTAACAAGGCATTAGCTCGCAGGGCGTAGTATCCTTCGGGCTCCCGAACCAGATCAGAAACCCAAAAACCCTGACAGGAGTCGGTGTGCCCTCAGAAACCCCGAAACCACTATGGCTGGCCTACACCGGCCTGGTCCTGACCCCGTTGTTCTGGGCGGGCAACGCCGTGGTGGCCAAAAGTGTGGTTGGCGAGATTCCTCCTCTGTCCATGTCGTTCTGGCGCTGGGTGATTGCCCTGACGATACTCCTGCCCTTCGGGCTGCCGGGGGTCTGGCGCCAGCGCCGGGTCATCCGCGAACACGCACTGTCGATACTGGCACTCGCCACGTTCAGTGTGGCGGCGTTCAACTCGCTGCTTTATTTTGCCGCGGTGACCACCACGGCCACCAACATCGCGCTGATTAACGCCACCATACCCATCATGGTGGCGTTACTGGCCTGGTTGCTGTTGGGAGATCGCACACGCCCCATTCAGGCTCTCGGAATCGGGCTGGCGGTACTGGGCATCCTGGCGGTTGTGGCGCGGGGAGACCTCTCAGTGCTGACCGGTTTGCGGGCGCAACCCGGTGATCTGATCATGGTACTGGCGGTATCCAGTTGGGGTCTGTTCTCAGTACTGCTTCGCCGCCAGGCGGTACCATTGCCACCGCTGACCTTTCTGACCGTCCAGATCGCCTGCGGCACTATGGTGATCTTGCCGTTTTTCCTGGTGGACCTACTGTTCTTCTCAGGTGGATTCGAGCTGAACGCATCAACCGCGCTGCCCATGATGTATTTTGCAATCTTCCCCGGTATTCTGGCTTACGCGTTCTGGAATCATGGGGTGCATCGGATTGGTCCTGCAAAAGCGGCCATCTTCATGTACCTCACCCCTGTATTTGCGTCGGTGATGGCGGGCATTTTCCTCGGGGAACGCCTGGGCCTGTTCCATGTCATTGGCGGCCTTCTGATTCTGGCCGGACTGTTCCTGGCCACCCGAACCACCGAACTCCGCCGCAAATACCGTTGAGCACCCAACAACAAATATCGACAAGGCAGGCATTCATGGTCAATGGCATGACAAGGCGCTTCAGATGGGCCGGCATACTGATACTGGCGGCTTTCAACACCCCAGCGGTCGCTGCCCCCTGCGATCCTGAGGAAAATACCTGGATACCGAGCCGCTATTACCCACCGGGACAGACGGTCTTTCACCAGGGTGACTGGTACCAGTCCCGCGAACTCCACGAGGGTAAAACACCCGGTGCGGATTTCGAATGGGAAAGACTGGCGTCTGTGCCTGATTGCGGCGTCGGTCGTGATGACAGCAACGTCGCTGAGCGCAAATCGGAAGGTGGGCTGAACCGTCAGCCACAGGCACCGACCGACGCCGGCCAACCGCCTGTAAAAGCCTCCAACGAGCGCCCACAGGCCTGCAAAGAACCCGGGCGATGGAGCTTTGGCGGCAGCTATACCGTGGGCCAGATGGCCATCCATGAAGGGCAGACTTACCGCGCCATACGCCCCAGCAACGGCCAGATGCCAGGCATGAGCCAGCCGCCTCACTGGCAGCCAGTAGACGATCCCTGCAGTAACGGCGCTGAAAATGCCAACTGACCCGGTTATTCAGTCAGCGCCTGCCGGATCTGCTCCAGGGCCGTGTCCAGAACCCGGCGCGGGCAACCAATATTCATACGCATGAACCCGCTGCCGGGCTCACCAAAGGTGATGCCCGGGTTCATGCCAATACCCGCTTCCTGCACAAAGAACCGTTTCAGTTCCGCGTCGCTCATGCCCAGGCCCCGGCAGTCCAGCCACAACAAGTAGGTGCCCTCCGGCTCCGTTACCCGGATGTCAGGCAGGTGTTGGCGGATGTAGTCCATCACCCTGTCACGATTGCCTTGCAGGTAGATCATGAGTTCGTCCAGCCACGGGCCACCCTGGCGATACCCGGCCTCGAAGCCGGCGATACTGAAGGGATTGCACTGGTTCATGTGCATGGCGTCGAACACGTCTTTCAATAACTTCCGATGCTCTGGATTCCTCACCACCAGCGCCGACAAGCCCAGACCGGGCATATTGAAGGATTTACTGGGCGCTACGGTGGTAATCAGGGCCTGTTCCTCATCGGCCAGTTTCGCCAGTACATGATGGGCAGGCTTGTCCGGATAGGTGAGGTCGCAATGAATCTCATCCGACAGCACCACCAGGTTGTAGCGCCTGGCAATGGCCAATACCTCCCTGAGCTCGCTTTCGCTCCACACCCTTCCCACCGGGTTATGGGGCGAGCACAGCAGCAACACTCTGGCGTCGCCCCGCGCTGCACAGGCCTCAAGGTGTTCGAGATTCATCTGATAACGGCCATCCACCTGTTCCAGCGGGTTTTCAATCACCGCACGACCGGTTTTCCGAATGGCACTGAAGAAAGGCGGGTAAACCGGAGGCTGTATAATCACCCCTTCACCTTCGCCGGCAAACGCCAGTGCCGCTGCGTGCAGCGAAGGCACCACCCCCGGAGCCATCATTAACCATTCCCGCTCAATGACCCAGCCATGCCGATGTTCAAACCAGTCAATCACCGACTGGTACAGGCTCTCCGGAAACAGTGTATAACCGTATACCGGGTGCCTTGCCCGTTCTTCCAGAGCCCTGGTCACCGCTTCCGGCGCTGGAAAGTCCATATCCGCCACCCACAGGGGGATAACGTCATCTTTGCCGAATACCGCTTTGCGGGCGTCAAATTTTACGGAACAGGTGTTTTCCCGCTCAACAGGCTGGTCAAAGGTCTCAGGCACAAGTGGCTCTCCGCTAGGATGGTGAGTTAGGCAAGGTTATTCTGTGGCAGTCGTTACAATCCGTGCAAGTTGGGCGCCGCTTCCCCAGCTTATAGAAGGGGTTATCTTTGGTCGCAAGGGCACAGGTTTTACTTGCCTGGAACCCGGTATAATTGCGAACCTAACGAGTTATTTGCTTACCCTGATCGACCCTCGGAGCCCCTGAATGCTTGCCCAGATCCTGTCCACGATGTTGCCGGTCTTTCTGATCGCCGGTTGTGGTGCCCTTTACGGCCGATATCGCACTCCAGACATCAAAGGCTTGAACACCCTCAATATGGAGCTGTTCGTCCCCATGCTGGTGTTCGCGGTTCTGGCTGATCAACAGGCTCCGCTGCAGGATTACACCAGCCTGGCTCTGTCGGCAACGGTGGTCGTTCTGGGTTCCGGCATCGTCCTCTATCCGCTGGCCAGGATTCTGAACCTGAACCTTAAAACCTTCCTGCCGCCGATGATGTTCAACAATTCCGGCAACATGGGCATTCCCGTACTGGTATTTGCGTTCGGCGAGGCAGCCCTGCCCGCGGCCGTTGTCCTATTTGTCGTGGAAATGCTGCTGCACTTTACGGTGGGCATCTACATGCTGGACCCGCACACGTCGATCATCAGACGGCTTCGCATACCCGTTATTGCGGCAAGCATCGCCGGCCTTACCGTCAACTTCGGTGGCGTACCCATGCCACAATGGCTGCTGGAAACCCTGAATATGCTAGGCGGAGTGTGTATCCCGCTCATGCTCTTTACGCTTGGTGTTCGCATGCTGGATGTGGATTTCAGCGACTGGAAACTCGGGGTTCTGGGCGCTATTTCCGCGCCTGCATCCGGGTTGATTCTTGCCTGGCCAATGATAGCGATTCTGGATCTGCCGGGCCTGCAGATAGCTGCTTTGTGGGTCTTCGCCGCCATGCCCTCTGCTGTGTTGAACTACATGCTGGCGGAGCAGTATCAACAGGAACCTCATAAAGTAGCCTCACTGGTGCTTATGAGTAACCTCGGAAGCCTTGTGGTGATGCCGATTGTGCTGGGCCTGGTCTTTACAGCCGGCTATGTATGAACCGCTTCAGATAACGATCAATGTCGGAATCCTCGCCGATGCGTCAAGATCACTAACGCAAGCGCTTGCAACCTCTCTGGCTTTGGCCGAAGGTAAGAACGATTCAGGTTGAATTTCTTCTCGATATGGAGATCCGCCCATGAGTGTTCTGCTTCTACTGATCAGTGCGCTGGTACTGATCTACCTTGGCATCGGCGGCACCACTGCCGCCACCGTGCTTGTGATTGCAACGGTCGTCGGGCTGTTTCAGGATGGCTGGCACATCCTCAGTATACTGTTTGGTGGCGGGCTGCTTGCCCTCAGCCTGGTGCTGGTGATCCCAGGTGACCTGCGGCGCGAGAAGTTCAGCGCTCCGCTGCTGAACTGGGTGCGCGGTCGGCTCCCGAAGCTCTCGGATACCGAGGCCGAGGCCCTGCGCTCAGGCACCGTAGACTGGGATGGCGAGCTTTTCTCCGGGCAACCCAAGTGGTCGAAACTGCTCGATGCCAAACCGGCCCACCTCTCCAGCGAAGAACAGGCGTTCCTCGACGGGCCGGTCGAGAAGCTTTGCGGCATGCTGGATGACTGGAAAATCACCCACGAAGAGTACGACCTGCCCAACAAGGTCTGGAAGTTCATTCGCGAGAATGGCTTCTTCGGGTTGATGATTCCCAAGGAACAGGGCGGCAAGGGCTTTTCCCACACCGCCCACTCCGAGATCGTGATGAAGATTTCCACCCGCAGCGTATCCGCCGCTGTGACCGTCATGGTGCCCAACTCGCTTGGCCCGGGCGAGCTGCTTATGGAATACGGCACCGATGCCCAGAAAGAACATTACCTGCCCCGGCTGGCCGGCGGCGAGGAAATCCCCTGCTTTGCACTGACGTCGCCGGTCGCCGGTTCTGACGCCGGAGCTATTCCGGACAAGGGCATCGTCTGTAAGGGCCAGTGGAATGGCGAGGAAGTACTGGGCCTGAAAGTCACCTGGAACAAGCGCTACATCACACTGGCACCGGTGGCGACGCTGATTGGCCTGGCCATCAAGGTCTACGACCCGGACAAACTACTGGGCGACTCCGACGACATCGGCGTTACCTGCGTGATGGTTCCACAGGACCTTGAAGGGGTTCACTCCGGCGCCCGTCACCTGCCAATGAATACCGTGTTCATGAACGGTCCGACCTGGGGCAACGACGTGTTTATCCCCATGGATCAGGTGATTGGCGGCCAGGACATGTTGGGCAAAGGCTGGAAAATGCTGCTGGAATGCCTGTCCATCGGCCGTTCCATCTCCCTGCCCGCACTGGGTACCGGTGCTGGCAAAGTGGCCAGCATGGCCACAGGTTCCTATGCCCTGACCCGGGAACAGTTCGGCCGCTCTATCAGCCAGTTTGAGGGGGTTCAGGAAGCGCTGGAGCCCATCGCCGGCTACACCTACATGATGGATGCCGCCCGATTACTGACATCCGGCATGCTGGACCGGGGTGTACGCCCCTCCGTGCCGTCAGCGGTGCTCAAGTACCGCAATACCGACTTGATGCGCACGGTGATCAACCATGCCATGGACGTGGTTGCCGGCCGCGGTGTTATTACCGGCCCCCGCAACTTCCTGGCCAGGGCGTACCAGGCGGTGCCCATCGGCATCACGGTGGAAGGCGCAAACATCCTGACCCGCAGCCTGATGGTGTTCGGCCAGGGTGCCATCCGTTGTCACCCGTTTATTGTTGAAGAAATCGAAGCAGCGGGCATGGACGATAAAAAGGCGGCGGTCGAGAAGTTCGACGGCATCTTCTACCGCCATATCGCCCACACCACCCGCAACGCGTTACGCTCGTTAGTGCTGGCACTGAGCGGCGGCTTGCTGGAAACCGTGCCCCGCCAGGGTAACATCCAGTCCAGCTATCGCCAGCTTGCCCGGTTCTCGGCCGCGTTTGCCTTGATGACCGACGTCACCCTGCTGACGGTTGGTGGCGGCCTCAAGGCACGTCAGCGCCTGTCCGGGCGGATGGCGGACTGCCTTGTACACCTGTATTACGCCACGGCGGTGATCAAGCAATGGCACGAGGAAGGCTATCCGGAAGACCAGTGGCCACTGGTGGAATGGTGCCTTCAGACCAGCCTGCGCGACCTCAAGACATCCATGCGTGAGCTGATCATCAACTTCCCGGTTCCGCTGTTGCGCTGGCCGCTGCGGATGCTGGTGTTCCCTCTGGGCGCCACCGGCCTCAACGGCCCGGACGACGCCCTGGGCACAGAGGTGGCCGCCAGCATTGTGAACGATACGCCGCTGCGCCAGCGCATCAGCCGCGGCAGCTATATCAATACCGATCCGGACGACCCTTTGGGCCGTGTACTGAACGCGTACCGGCTGGCCAATGAAACCAAGGACATGCGCGATCGCCTGCATGAAGCCCTGCGCAATCGGGATGAAGACGAGCTGGGCGGTATCGACCTGCTGATGGGGCACCAGCGTAAGGAACTGGTGGACTGGGCCTGCGAGCAGGGCGTTGTTCAGAAAGACGAATGCGACAAACTTCTGGAGGCACTGGAAGCACTCTACGACGTCATCCGCGTAGATGCCTTCGAAGCCGACGGGCTGAAAGCCCTGTCCCGTTGTGCCAAAGGTAAGCGCAAAGTGGTCGAACGCCCGCCACGGGACGAAGAATAACCGCTAAAGACACGCCCTGAACGGGGCGTGTCGCCCCCACTGTTCTCCCCTCCCATTCTTGACAGAATCCACATTCGCCAACTATTACTGAATGTCGGTTCAAATAGCTGTATTTGCGACCTTTCAAAAAACCAGCTGTCACAACAACGAATAAAAACACGCGGCATCAGCGCCGCTCACCTGAATTGAAAGGGGTGTCTTTCCGTGGAAGAGCAGGCTGTAGGCGAGCAGACACAACCATCCTCAACCATCCTTGAAACCAGGAACCTGACCAAGGATTTCAAAGGCTTTACCGCCATCAGTGACGTCAGCATCAACGTCAGGACAGGCTCCATACATGCGTTGATAGGCCCGAACGGGGCCGGAAAAACGACGTTCTTCAACCTGTTGACCAAATTCCTCAAGCCCAGCGCCGGGCAGATTATCTACGCTGGCAAAGACATTACCAACGCACGCCCTGCGGGTATTGCCCAGCAGGGGCTGATCCGCTCTTTTCAGATTTCCGCGGTATTTCCCCACCTGTCTGCCCGCGAAAACGTTCGAGTCGCCCTGCAACGCAAATTGGGCATTTCCTATCACTTCTGGCGGCCGGTACGAATTCTTGATCAACTGAATGAAGAAGCCCAGGCCACCCTGGAACAGGTCGGCCTGGGGCCCTTTGCCGATACCAAGGCGGTGGAACTCGCCTACGGACAGAAGCGGGCGCTGGAGATTGCCACCACCATTGCACTCAAACCCAGGCTCATGCTGCTTGATGAACCCACCCAGGGCATGAGTTCAGAGGACGTAGGCACGGTCACTGAGCTGATTCGCAAGGTGGTGGATGGCAGAACCATCGTGATGGTTGAGCACAACCTCAATGTGGTGTCCACGCTGGCCGACACCATCACCGTCCTGAACCGCGGGGAAGTGTTGGCTGAAGGCAACTACGACACGGTATCGACCAACCCCGCCGTCATGGAAGCCTACATGGGAACCACCGATGCAGCCTGATCAACGCCCGGAAATGCTCAAAATCGAGAATCTTCACGCCTGGTACGGCGAATCCCACATTCTCCATGGCCTCGATCTGACTCTGCGGGAAGGCGAGGTGATTACCCTGCTTGGCCGCAACGGGTCCGGACGCACGACCACGCTCAAGTCGATTCTGGGGCTGGTCAGCAAACGCACCGGCTCCATCAAGATCCACGGCACCGAAATCATCAACATGCCGACCCACCGCATTGCCCACGTTGGCAAGCTGGGGTATTGCCCCGAGGAGCGGGGGATTTTTGCGTCGCTCAACGTGGACGAGAACCTGGAGCTGCCCCCCGTGGTGGCCGATGGCGGGATGTCCGCGGACGAGATCTACAAAATGTTCCCGAATCTTGAAGAGCGCCGCAAAAGCCAGGGCTCCAAGCTCTCCGGGGGCGAGCAACAGATGCTGGCCATTGCCCGCATCCTTCGTACCGGCGCCAATCTCCTGTTACTGGACGAGATCACCGAAGGGCTTGCGCCGGTTATCCTCAAATCCCTGGATGATGTCATCCGCAAACTGCGTGACCGGGGATTCACCATCATTCTGGTTGAGCAGAACTTCCGCTTTGCCGCTCCGCTGGCCGACCGACACTATGTGATTGAGCACGGACGAGTGGTTGAGCAGATAGAAGCGGCCGATCTCGAGGCCAAGAAAGAGCAGTTGAACAGGCACCTGAGTGTCTGAACCCGAATCTAATAACAAAAGGAATCCCACCATGTTCAAGCACTGGAAATCTGGACTGGCAGGCGCCGTGGCAGCGGCTACCCTGGCAATGCCCCTCACGGCAGCGGCCGAATTGACCGACGGCAAAGTAAAAATCGGTGTCCTCAGTGACATGTCCGGCGTTTACAAGGCCCTCGAAGGGCCGGGCGCGGTGACTGCCGCCAAAATGGCGGTCGAGGATTTTGGCGGTTCGGTGATGGGCAAACCCATTGAGATCATTTCCGCGGATCACCAAAACAAGCCGGATATCGGCGCCAGTACCGCCCGGGAATGGATCGATGCGGAAGAGGTGGACATGATCACCGCCCTCGACAACTCCTCCGTTGCCTTGTCCGTTCAGGGCCTGGCCAACGACAAGAAAATCATCACCATGAACACCGGCGCCGGCACCACCGCACTGACAGAAGAACAGTGCACGCCTTACGGTATTCACTACGTCTACGACACCCACGCGTTGCCGGTTGGTACTGCTACGGCGATGGTCAAGAACGGCGGTGAAAGCTGGTTCTTCATTACCGCCGATTACGCCTTCGGCCACTCTTTGCGGGACAACACCGGCGCCGTGGTGGAAAGTCTCGGTGGCGAGGTGGTCGGTAACGTCAATGCGCCACTGTCCACCAACGATTTCTCCTCCTACCTGCTCCAGGCCCAGTCTTCCGGAGCCGACGTCATTGGCCTGGCCAATGCCGGCCAGGACACGGTGAACGCCATCAAACAGGCCAACCAGTTCCGCATCGTGCAGGGCGGACAGAAACTGGCCGGCATGCTGGTGTTCATCACCGACGTCCACAGCATGGGGCTGGACATTGCCCAGGGCCTGCAGTTCACCACGGCCTTCGTGTGGAACCAGAACGACGAGACCGAAGCCTGGTCCCGCCGCTTCTATGAACGCCACAATGCCATGCCCACCATGGTTCATGCCGGCGTTTACTCGGCGGTCACCAATTACCTGAAAGCAGTCAAAGCCACCGGTTCTGACGACAGCGATACCGTGCGTGCCGAACTGGGCGACATGACCCTTAACGACATGTTCGTGAAAGGGGGCAAGATTCTGCCCAACGGCTCCATGCTCCACGACATGTATCTGGTGGAAGTGAAGAAGCCGGACGAAGCCAGTGAGGAATGGGACCTGCTGCGGGTAGTCTCGAAGATCCCTGCGGATCAGGCCTACATCTCGCTGGAAGACACCAAGTGTTCGCTGGTTAACTAACCACACCGATTAACCACTGCTTCAGGGGAGATAGCCAACGTGTCGATGCAGGTCATACTGGCCCAGGCGCTGCTTGGGCTGAATGTGGGTGTGTTCTACGCCATGTTGAGTCTCGGGCTCGCGGTGATATTCGGGCTGCTGAATATCATCAACTTTGCCCACGGTGCCATGTACATGCTGGGTGCCTTTATCGCACTGATTGGCTACTCTCTGCTGGAGCAGTGGTTCGGTATCAGCCTTCAGATCGGATTCTGGGCGTCACTGCTGGTGGCGCCCGTGATCGTCGGTATTCTGGGGGTGACCATTGAACGCTTCATGCTCAAGCGTCTCTATGACCTTGACCACATCTATGGCCTGCTGCTGACGTTCGGTATCACGCTGATCCTGCAGGGTCTGTTTGCCAACTACTTCAACGTCTCCGGCACACCCTATCCCGGGCAACCGGAGAGCCTCAGTGGCGTGGTAAACCTCGGGTTCATGTACTTCCCCACCTACCGGCTGTTCGCCATCATTTTCTCCCTGGTGGTCTGTTTTGCCACCTGGTACGTCATCGAACACACCAAACTGGGTTCACGGCTACGGGCCGGTGTCGAGAACCCGGACCTGACCCAGGCATTTGGCCTGAATGTGCCACTGATGATCACCCTCACCTTCGCCTTCGGGGCCGGCCTCGCCGGCCTGGCAGGTGTACTGGCCGCGCCAATCTATTCGGTCAGCCCGTTAATGGGGGCGGACCTGATCATCGTCGTGTTTGCCGTGGTGGTGATCGGCGGCATGGGCTCGATTATGGGCGCCATTCTGTCCGGACTTGCGCTGGGCTTGATTGAGGGCCTTACCAAAGTGTTTTACCCGCCAGCGGCCAGCACCGTGATCTTCTTCCTGATGGTGCTGGTGCTGTTGTTCCGCCCTGCGGGCTTATTCGGTAAGGAGAAGTAAGGCCATGATCAACCGCGTTCTGTTTATTATCATGCTGGTCGCCGGCCTTGGCGCGCCCTTCTATGCCTATCCGGTCTTTGTGATGGACCTGCTGTGCTTCGCGCTCTTCGCCTGCGCCTTCAACCTGCTGCTCGGCTACGCCGGCCTGTTGTCGTTCGGGCACGCCGCCTTCTTCGGCGGTGCCGCGTACATTACCGGCTATGTCACCAAAGAATGGGGATTCGGGCCGATATTCGGCATTCTTGCCGGCACCGGGTTTGCGTTGATCCTCGGCACGATATTCGGTTTCCTCGCCATCCGCCGACAGGGCATCTACTTTGCCATGGTGACCCTGGCGCTGGCGCAGATCATCTACTTCCTGGCGCTTCAGATGCCGTTCACCGGCGGCGAAAACGGCCTGCAGGGCATTCCCCGTGGTGAGCTCTTCGGCTTCATCAGCCTCAACAACGAAATCGCCATGTACTACTTTGTGTTTGCGGTGTTCCTGATTGGTTTCGCCATTATCCACCGAACCATCAACTCGCCCTTTGGCGAAGTCCTCCAGGCCATCCGGGAAAACGAATCCAGAGCACTCTCACTCGGGTACGACGTCGACCATTTCAAGCTACTGGCGTTTATCATTTCCGCCACACTCGCCGGAACGGCCGGTGCCACAAAAGCCGTGATATTCCAGTTTTCGGCATTGACCAATGCGCACTGGCAAACCTCGGGTGAAGTCATCCTGATGACACTGGTGGGAGGCCTTGGCACCATATTTGGGCCAGTACTGGGCGCGATTACCGTCGGCGCACTCAGCCACGAACTGTCGGCATTCGGCTCCTGGGTGCAGGTGATCCTGGGGACTGTGTTTGTCGTCTGCGTAATGGTATTCCGCCGCGGTATTGTCGGTGAAATACAGCATCGGCTGCTGAAGAAAAAAGCGGATAAATAGGCCGCCGGGGCTTGTTACTCGCCCCGCAAGCCGCCGCGGATAGCCTCATCCACCAGCCAGCGACGCAACACCTGCAGCCCACGCTCCCGCCGACGGCTGGTTTTCCAGGCGAAATAGAACTTGTCGCCCGTCATCACCGAGTGACTGGGCAAACGGACAAAATCGCCGGAATCCTGCCGTGTGCTCAGCATGTAATCGTTGGTCAGCGCGATGCCCTGATGAAAACGGGCCGCCTCCAGAGCCAGCAACATGTGGCTGAAGTGCTGTATCCGCGCCGTACCGGGAATTTTCTGATCCACCGCCCGATACCAGGCTTCCCAGTCACCGGCGGCCTTGTCGAAAATACTGTGGGTAGAAAGCAAAGGAAACCGTGACACCTCCTCTGGCGACAACTCTGGCTCATCCCTTCCCTCAACCTCTGAATCCCGCCCCAGTTCCCGACGGATGCGCTGCCAGTAATCCTGGCTGCACACCGGAAACAGCCGCTCGGTATACAGCAACTCATAACTGAATGCCGCAGACGACGGCTTGATAGTGATAAAACAGTCCGCCACCCGGTCGGACAGCACCGGGTTCTCACTGCTCATCTCCAGGGAAAGATCCAGTTGCGGATACTCCCGCTGCAAATCCGGCAACCTCGGCACCAGCCAGCGCACCGCAAATGAACTGAACACCGACAGCCGCAACCGCGACTCCTCATGCCCCAACAACTGCTCACTCACTCGCTCAATCTGCAACAACGCCGACCCCACGCCATCCAGATACTGCCGGCCTTCGTCGGTCAACGTCAGAGTGCGGCCACTGCGCCAGAACAGTTTCTCACCGAGATAGGTTTCCAGCTGCTTGATCTGGTGACTGACCGCACTTTGACTGACCGCCAGCTCCTCCGCCGCCAGCGAAAAGCTGTTCAGCCGGGCAACGGCTTCGAAGACGGGTAGGGCTTTGAGAGGTGGAAGCTTCATTATCTAAATTTCTAATGATAAGTGATTAAAGATCATTTTATCGGATAGTAATACACCACTAGACTCACCATCACAAGATTCAGGGCGACAACTCCGATGTCGGAGCAAAACCAAGAGGAGCCGAAATCATGTCAGGCAAAACCGTAAACAGTGCAATCCTTCTGCTGGTGATCGGCAACGCCATGGCATTGATCAGCGATGTGTTCATCAAACTGCTGGAACCCGGCGCGCCGGTATTCCAGTTTGCCTTCCTCCGCTGCGTCATCACCCTGTTGCTGCTACTGCCCCTGGCCGGCCAACTCAGCCGGAAACACCTGTTTTCCGGCATCAAGGTCCACGCCGTGCGGGCCCACATACACCTGGCTGGCATCCTGTGCATGATTGTTGCCCTCGGCAATCTGCCGCTGGCCACCGCCAACGCCGTGTTCTACGCAGCTCCCATCCTGGTCATGGTGCTGTCCGTCATGCTGTTCCGGGAAAAGCTGACCCCGCTGAGCGTCTTTGCCGTCTTCAGCGGATTTGGCGGCATCATCGTCATCCTGCGGCCAGTAGAATTCAACTGGGCTGCCATCGCCGCACTGACATCCGCCTTTGCACTGGCTATCAACGCTGTAATGGTGCGTAAACTGCCGAAGCAGCAGTCCACCGTTCACAAGCTGTTCCTGAATTACGCGCTGATCATCCCGGCTGCCGGCGCACTGGCCTTATGGGAAGGCGCCGCCTGGGACAGCTCCATACTTATCAGTGCACTTGGATCTGCCCTGTTTATTCTGGGCTACAACATCACCGTGTTGCTGGCCTACCAGCAGGTGGATGCCAACCAGGTCACCAGTGCCGAATACACCGGCCTGATCTGGGCGGTACTAATTGGATGGATAGGTTTCAATGAAATGCCCGACCTTTGGTTCGCCGTGGGCAGTGCCATGATTGTGGTGCCACTTATCATGGTGGGGTTGCGTTCGCGTCATCGGAGTCGCCGGGTATTGCAGCCTCAGCCGGTGAATAGTTGACGCGTTCAGTCCATAGAGATACCAAGGAGTAACCTGCGCCCATCTGATGGACCTAATCCTGCGGTTACTCCTCAGCTTCGTAGGTCACACGAAACTGAATGCGGTGTTCCAAAGTTTGATTGGCCGAGATACGGAACTGAAGCTACGGTCGCAAAGCGAACATTCGGGCTTGGGGATAACGCCTGTGCTCAGCCGTCGATTTGGAGCAGATCAACGGCAAACCGGTCGGCTGGAGCACGTTGTTAAAGTGAGAACCTTGGCGTATAAACTCCCAGCCCTATTTACCCGCTGCTTACTCCTAAGCAGCCTCCACAATTCTAGGTTGTAAGAGTTACTATTCAATTTTAAAGTCAGGACCGAAATCTCGTTCATTTAGTCCATCTAGATATTTTTTTAGTCTTTCTTTCTGCTCTTCGGCGCTTTTCCCCCTCGCTCCTTCTATTTCTTTAGCGCTATGATGGGATAGAGGAGCTTTTGACTCCTGAGATTCAAGGGCTTCGATATCTTCAGGTGACATATAGGCATCAGATACCTTCCAAAAATGGTGGCAGTTTAAACATTGGAACCCCGTACGCTCATTGACCCGAGCTGTAACATACCCGGTGCCACCACACCTAATACATTTACTTGTAACAAAAACCTTCTTAAAGGTTGGCTCTCTTTCTTCTCCGAAGGTATATCCTAATGCCGCGCCAACCACCGCCCCCACGGGACCGCCAAGTGCCAAACCTACGCAACTACTTAAAGCAGTAGATCCCACTTTTGAGCTGCCACCGTCTACAACCTCGTCCCGCTGTATTCTCCTACCAAAATAGGGGGTATGGTTCTGAACGGTTTTTCGTCGAATGATCTCGATATCAGTGGCCACTTTTCCTTTTTTGCGCTCCCGGAAGTTGAACTTTACCGCATCGCCGGGCTGCGGTAGTTCTGTTCCAACGACCTTAGAAACATGAAAAAAATAGTCTGTGTCGCTTTGGTCGGTGATAAAACCATATCCTTTTTCTGTGCTGAACCATTTCACTAAACCTTTCATGCCGGTCCCTCGGTCAAAACCCTTTTAACGCGGAGCACAGGGGCGTCCGGCGGCCTTCGGCCGCGTACTGATGCGAATTGTTATTCCTGAACTTTCGGCTTGTTAGTGCCTGTGGATTCAGCTGCTTTCCGAAAATCCACTGCGGCAGTGGTGCAACCGCAATTGGCGCAGATTCGGTCGCCGGTATCCCACCCCTTCAACCGTTCTTTGCTGGTGTCCGATGCACCACACTTGGGACATTTGTACATAGTCATTCCTTCCTCTGGCTTTAGGTGAATTACTGGTAAGCAATACTGTAGCGGACCTAAAAAACCAGTGCCGGATTATTTTGATGAGCAGCCACAAGAGGTATAACAGCTTATTAGTTTGAATTCTTATTCAACTGCATCGACACCACTTCATCCAAACCTGCTTCACAACCCGAATAACCGCAATTGTTCAGACCCTTACCTCTCTATCTCAGGCAACTTTTGGGTTCCTGGTTCTGTGGAAAGTGTGCAGAGCAATGCAATACAAACCGCACAAATTTTGGCGTTTTTGAGGGTTTTTCATTTTACCTCCACTTTAGCGACAGGATGTTTTGCCATCTAGTTTCACCGGTCGCAACCGGGTCGACCAGAACGTTTCTGAGTTCTGAAAATAGTGGGTATCAGAGAGGCGCCAGAGGAAAAATTGGGTGGAAATGGGTGGCTCTTGAATGTTCGCTTTTGTTTAGAAAGCCTGCTGTAGGTTCAGCCAGCAGAGCCATGGTAATAGAGAGCACCGCTTTTTTCTGAGAACGGGTAAATTCCTCAGTTCCATGGACACCCAATTGGCAAACATTCTTGAGCTTTTCCCGAAGGCTCAGGAGTCGTTCAACCGCATTTATATCTTGGCGATCGTTGCTACGCGCCATTCTATTAGCGGAAATCGATGCTCTTTAACCACCACATATTGACTCGGTGTGCTCAACGACGTGCCGACACTCCTGCCGCTTGACGGCTATGTACAGACAAAAGCGGTATCGTGGTTCTGCTCGGAAACGAATTTTTAGACCGAAACTGCCCCTTATGCTAGGCCCCGCCAGCGAAGCAGCGCATCTGGCCCTGCATCGGCGCTACTGGACATTTGCGCAGTGGAGTCGTAGCCTTTGAGATACCTATCTCTTGAGTGAGAGCACGGTATGGATACTTTGGCATCTCTCGCGGACGAGATTATTGCTTTTCTCGGTGCCCTCATTGTACTAATGGCCGCAATGGCTCGATTCAACAATCCCCGCTTGTTGCTCACGGAGGCGGCGCCGGACGACAAGAAATGGCTACTTTTCCTGAAAGGTATGCTGAGCTGGAACCCCGGCCGGCAAAGTATCCTGCTAAAACCTCCACGCGCGAATACGACCGCG
This sequence comes from Marinobacter sp. UBA2688, assembly GCF_002352785.1. Lineage (NCBI taxonomy): Bacteria > Pseudomonadati > Pseudomonadota > Gammaproteobacteria > Pseudomonadales > Marinobacteraceae > Marinobacter > Marinobacter sp. UBA2688. Next base: position 82,774 of record NZ_DELU01000032.1, on the reverse strand, counting down.
TTTCGTTATCGGCTATACCAAATATGTTATGCCTCGATCGGGATTCTGGTCTATCTGCTGTTGCTGTACCAGCCGGATATCAGGCAGCAGCTGCATGACATCATCGGATGGTTCGTTGCCAAGGGAGTACCCGACATCAGCAAGGCACAACCGCTGGTCGTCGCTGCGTTCGTGGTACTGATTCTGCCCAATGTGCCGCCGCTGCTCTGGGGCGATACGTTGATTCGCACCTGGTTGTACGAGCGCGCCCTGATACCTGCCCAGCAACTGCGCGAAATCAACCGGCTGAAGATGGCGCGCTATAATCCCCCGCAGGATTTGCTGGATCATGTACGCAAACTGGCACTGTTGGAGGGGTTCGAGAAGAGCGACATCGAGTACGATCCCGATCAACCGACCACGCCATCGCTTTGGACTAAGTGCATGCTGTTGAAGGAGCAGCTAAGGCACTGGGAGGCGGACGATCACTACAAGACCGCCTTCGCCGCGCTCAGGGATCCCGACAGCGACCTGCGATCGGTCGACGAGGTCAAGAACATGCGCCGGCGGTTACTCGGCGACGCACTGGTATGTCTGGGCCAGTTACGCACACTGGACGGCGACAAGAGCGACGAGTTGGTCGAGCGTGAAAACGAATTTCGCGCCAATTGCGGCATATTGCAGAAAAAACTCTACACCCTGATGGCCGGGGTTTCGCTGCATTCGCATTACAGCGATAATGAGCGAGTCCGCAAGTTCCGTGAAATCGGCTTTGAACTCGAGCCGAAACCGAGCGGTCCCCTACCGGACGCTAACGACATGCTTATGCTGGTGCTCATCCTATGCGGTATTATCGTGGTGCCGCTGAGCTTCAAGCTCGGCCCGGTCAAGGCAACGATGATCGGGGCGATGATGTTCAGCGCCGTCATCTCGCCCGTCCTGCTGGCCAGGTTTTGCCCGGGGCTGTGCGACGCCGCGACCAGGCGCTACGCGCCCAATCTGGTATATCCGATAGCCTCGACCCTGCTGGCGGCCGCACTCGGCTTCCTGATTATTCTCGCGGCAAACCAGTTTTTACCGCCTCCTTCGCCAAGCTGCGCCGCCGGTATCGACCGTTATCTGAACTGCAGTTACCCTTGGGCGATTCTGCACGCCGGCATCGCGCTGTTGCTCGCGATTCGCTTGAGCAGCGGTGAATACCCCGATGTGAGCAAGCTCTTGGGCTGGCGGCGCTATCGGCAATGGGGCAGTTTCACCGACGCCGTTCTCTGCGCCATCGGCGCCGCGCTGATTGCTGCCTTTATCGCATTACCGTTGTTGGAATCGCTAAGCCCGGACCGCTTCAGTATTGTATATCTGCCCGCGACGCCAGAACAGTTTTTCTTCTGGCGGATTACGCTACGCATGGCTTTGGTCGGTTTCTTCCTCGGTTTTGTCGTGCCGACCTGGTATCGAGCGCACAAAAGCCCTTATGGCGCGGGCGACCGTCGCCGTAATCCACGTCAGCGCGAATGCTTTGAACAAGATCTGCAAAGCCTACGTAAAAAACGAGTGCGCCCGCGAAACGGGACGGATCCGGCGACTTGAGGCAAGCGCCGGCCCGTCGGGGGTCTGATTGTTTCTTGTCCGAACAACGCCTGCGACGACCCGTGTGAAATTTCCACTGGCTCGACGATGGCGACTTTATAACCTGGCTGGTAGTTACGCCCACGATGCAACTCTCGGTCGCAAAGCGAACATTCGGATGGAACAGCTGAACTGGGTGTAATGCAGAAAGTGGTATCGCCCCACAGCCACTTGCTTAAGCATTGATCTGACGAACGAAGCCGGCTTCATCTCTAACACCGACCCGATTGCCATCGGGATCACTGATGTTGATGGTCCTGCCCCAAGGGTTTTCTGTGATGTCAACGTCGATGCCCCATTCTCTAATTTCTCCCAAGGCCTTCTCCAGGTCCTTGACGTTGAAACGCAGCTTGAAGCTCCCCTCTTTGGGCGACTTGACGCCGTTCTTTGCTTTGCCGCCTTGTTCCACCATCAAGTAACCCTCTCCGTATTCGAGGCAGGTTAGCTTAAAGCCGTTCTCGTCTTTCTCGAACAGCTGACGCAGGCCAAAGAGGTCTCGATAGAACGCCACACACGCCTCAAAATTTTCCGTGTTCAGAATTATTCCGTAGCGGGCTATATTCGCGTGCATGAACCTTCCTTGTGCTTAACGCCAGCGTAATGGGCCGGTTTGTGGAGCGAAGCGGAACAAACCGGCCCCGTTGACGCATTGGTTATACCTCCAGCCACTCGTAGAATTCCTGGGGCATCTCGTCCTCAACCATCTCGATCGATTTAACGTCAACAGTAGAATTACAGCCCATCAAAGGAACTTCAATCACCTGATCTTGATCAAACCAATCCATCTTCAAATAACGAATTTGGTCGTCATCATAAGCCACCGCTTTAACTCGGCCATGACCATATAGCTTCATCGTCTTACCGAACTTTTCTCGTTTCTTTAGGACAACTAAATCGCCTTTGCAGATGGAGTTAAACCGTTCCGCTTGATGCTCACTCTCAAGATAATCAAATCTACAAATGCCCTGTTCTTTCCATTCCGTATCTAAACGCTCGCTGAAGTCAGCTCCCGGACAAAAACCCATGAAAAGAACGTATGAGTCTGTTGGAGTGGCGTTGTTGATGGCGCTTAGAACTTGCTGAGCTTCTGTATCGCCTGTTGCTAGCTTTTGTTCGGCATTGCGCTTGAGCCTTACGAGATCGGATCGCGACATCTCGCCACTCCTGACTCTTTCTATCGCTTTAGTATATTTCATCAGCTAGAACCTTCTTTAGGTGGGATTGAGCTCTTCACTTTCTCAGAGCTCCTCGCATCTAACAGGCTTTAGAGGAAGATAAGCGCTGCAATTGGTATAACGCCAGCCAGCATGCAAGGCTATGGAATGGAGGCGAAGCCGTAATACAGTAGGCGTCGCGTGCCTGGCCTTGTTATACAGTGACTTCCTTCACTGGGATTCTGCCATTGAGCTCAATCCAATAGGCACCGTCGTCGAGAATAACCTCGCCGCCACAGAAGACTTCCTTTGCGTTGAAGCTCTGCACTTGTCTTGGCGCAGCTTTAGTGTCAACGGCTTGACACATGATGAGATAACACGACTGACCAGACTTGATAAGCTTAACGTGTTGCAACCGCTCGTTTGCCCCTAAATCTCCCTCTGGTAGATTCTCATCCGAAATCCAGATGAACCGTTTGCCATCTATTTTTCGGGTACCGTCCTGCCACACTCGCAGAAATACAGCACCATCAGACTCCCTAACGCTGCCCCAAGACCAACGAACATTATTGAGCGGGGCGCCAAGGTTGGCGAACATTTCAGCTTGACTCATTCTGTCTCCGCATTGGGACTACCCATGGCTGTATAACGCCAGCCATAAGCAGCGCCCTGACAAGGGCGTCCGGTGGAGGGCCAACGGCCCGGAACAACCTTAATGACCTTGTTATAGTGGTTACTTATTGACCTTAAGGCATTCAGTGTAAACTGAAGGAAAACCGATCCCACCACGCCGGTCAATATTTTGCTGATCTCGGTGTTTCCCGACCTGTTTGATTAACGCTCTACCGATTCTCTGGCCTGCGTTCTCGCATGCGGCCGATGAAGTGAACCCATCAACAGTTTGCATTTGAACATCGGGCATAGGCCCGCCTCTCTCGGCGACGATGTGCATAGTAAGTACCAAAACCCATTCGATCACGGGAACTCCTTAATCCCTATAACGTCAGCATTTGCGGCTGGTTTGTAGCGCAGCGAAAACCCCGTCCGACAACATGCTCTTGTTATGCATTTCTGAAAATATCATCTCAATACTCTTCTACCCTTTTAAAATCGAAAATTATTTTTGTTGGTTCATAAATAGCGCAATTTACGACCTCCGCTGCTTCCAAGTCAAAAAGACATATATTGTGACCGTCGGCCAAAGCGCTTTTATAGGCAATACCATCGTATCCCTTCGACTTTATAAACTCGGAGATTATTTGAGTCGGAGCATATTCTGACTTTAGATCGGAAGCTTTAGTTGGTTTTGAGAAGGCGTTGTCAATATCTGACCAAACTGCGCGGACAATTTCTTCAGGCGCAGGCTCTTTAAAATACAAATGGAGGTTGTCTTTTCCCTGCTCTACTGAAAAATCAAGAACTCTTAGATCTCTGGTCAACCTGAGTTGACCTACTGACAGAATTGCTCCAAGCCAGGGACGTATCTCAGACATAGCAGTCTCTTTGTCTGTAGCAACATACAGGCATGGAATTCCTTTTGAGTTAGCTCTACCTTCGGCTGCACTATCTACCAAAGGTTTCATTCGAGCCTTCGGAAACGGTGCTGGAAAATCATCAATATGTATATCTTCTTCAGTTTCAGGGTTATGTTGGTAATAAGGCCTCCAAGAATGACCATTCTGGGCACGCCAAACAACTGACCCTGCTTTTAAAGGCCGTTCACGATCGCCGCAAGTTTCAATAATGGAATTGAGAAACTCTTTAGATACTTCATCTAGTATATAGCGATGCTTTGTATCTACCGAATTTTTAAAAATTAAATAGCTACGCCACGACTTAAAGCTCATCCCGAATCCTTCCTAGAAACATAACGCTATTGTTCAGCGGCGCCCTTTTCGTAGCGAAGCGAAGAAAAGGGCGCCCGGTGGTGGGCCTTCAGGCCCGGAACATACTGCAACAACTGGTTATGCATTAAGGCTGCTGCCCGAAGACCTCTTCAAACCTTGCGACGAAAGACTGAGCTTCTGCCACTTGAACTGCTAAACGCATGATTGCAGGGTTAGGAGGTGCATCAAGAAGGGCCTCTGCATACCTGTTGATTCCTTGATATTTTTGGAATGCTAATGGTCTCTCGGCAGCCAATATATAGCGATACTGCTCCCACAGGCGGAGGTCAACGTGCTTCACTAAAGCATCGTGGTGTTGCATAGCACCAATTTTTTGACCCCGCGGGAGCTGGTGATCTTCTTTCGAGGTCATATGCCGAATTTTGTCGAAATTGCCTTTTATTTCCGCCTCTATCAGCATCTCTATTCGATTATTGCGGAAATATTTAGTTGAAAGTGGATAAAGCAAAGCCACTAACACCGCCATCAATGTCCCGATGGCTGCCAAAGCCGTCCAGAAAACGCGTGGGTTTAGCGTTTCGATCCAAAAATCAGACATGAAACTCCCTTATGCATAACGCAAAGCTAAGCGGCGCCCTGACAAGGGCGTCCGGTGGACGGCCGCCAGGCCGGTAACGAACTTAAGCGTTTGGTTATGTGGGCTACCGGAGAAGATCACCATACCCCCAGATGACAGTGCCGGAAATAGCCAGCACCACGCCGAGATACTGTGCTATACGGTATCGCAACTTGTAACGCTGACTAAGCTCTGTCTGAGAACTGATGACAATTCCTGAAAGGTTGACGTGCTCATTTACTTTGGAAAGGTTGTACTCCGCCCAAACACCGAAAAGGACACTGATAGCTCCGCTACGTTGGAACCAAATGTCTGCCGCCTCGCCCTCAGGTCGAAGGAAAGAAAAATAAGCTGCGACTGGAGCCAGCACTCCCAAAACTATCAGGGGAACGCAGCCCAGCAATGCCTTCTTTACTTCCTTTTCTTCCTCTTCCATTCGACTCCCCAAATTGCTTATCGACTGCTTACACATAACAGCTTATTAGTTTGCATTCTTATTAAACCGCAGCACCATCGCCCCGTCCAAAACTGCTTCACAACCCGAATAAGCTCGATTTTTCAGAGCATTACCTTTCTATCCCAGAGGACTTTTGAGATCCTGATCTTGTGAAAAGTCTGCACGCGGGATATTTATGCACGTTTTTGCAAGTTAAATCCAGAGGGACGAACTTTTCCCACGCCGAAACAGATACCTACAGAAATGCTTTGTGAAAAGTGTGTGTGCAGAGCCGTGCACATTAAACCGCAGGAATTTTGGCGTTTTTGAGTGTTTTCCATTATACCCCCACTTTAGCAACAGGCCGTTTCGCCATCGAGATTCACCGGTCGCAACCGGGTCGATCGAACGTTTCTGAGTATTGGAAATCGTGGGTATCAGAGAGACGCTTGAGAAAAAAATGGGCGGAGATGGGTGGTTCTCGAATGTCCGCTTTTGTTTAGAAGCGGTCTTTTTTTGAGGCAGAATCCCCGCTGATAATGATTGGACTAAAGAGCCGGCGCCGTTCACAGGCGCCGGCGAGAGGCTTCAACCCCAAACAATCAACGGGTGACATCAATCAGTAGCTGAGCACCCTGCAGCACCTGATACTCCATGGGGTAGGTACTGTTGTTGTAGTGGAACCGGAAACGGGTGCCACGGTCATCCCGGTAATGGTGACGGTGTTTGTTCCACTGGCGTTTGTGGCCATGGTAACTATGCCTTTTCTGATGGTACTTCTTATGCTTCCAGCCGTGTTTGTGTCGGTTGTGAGCCTTGTTTTTCCAGCCATGCTTGCGATCCCGGTGGCCGTGGTGTGCATCCGCATCGCGGTGCCGGGATGACAGAAGCTTCTTGTGGTGGGGTATGCCCCTGTCGTGGTCCACTTTCTGGTGGAACCCTGCCCTGTGGTTCTCCCGCCTGTCAGAGTCTGCCACAGCCGGGCTGGTGGCCATTATCAGGCCAACAAGACAACTGCCAATCAGAAATGCTTTCATCGTTCTTCTCCCGATCTTTTCAGATCCCGGATTAGCATCCACGAACACTCTGTGGCTGCTCCCTAATTTCAGAGTACGGAACTTCCGGGGAAAGTCAGGCGATCGGCGGCGGCTTTGCACTTCTTTTACGCAGGCGCGGACAGTCTTTACAGTTGCCGTGGCCGGCTGACCGTCACGACAGAATCAACGCAGGTGGGATTCCAGCTCAAACACGTGGGGATCATGATCACCCAGCGTACGCAAAGCGTCCGCCAGCTTCAGCAGATACTCGCTGTTAGGGCCACTCGGCCCGGACGAACGCGCAATCTGGCTGGCGATGTCGAGCGTCGAAGCGGGCCCCAGAAAAGCGGCGTTGTCCTCGGTGGCAATATAAACAAGGCCTTCCGCATTGCTACCGTCATCAAATGTCATGGTCGTGCTGAAGCGCAGGTAGCCGTTCTTCTCACGTACATCCAGGTGCTCAAACACGTCCGGTGATACCCGATAGGCCATGCCCTTGCATGTCGCACCAGGCTGGCTAACCAGCGTGACCACACGCCCGGGAGCCTCCGGAGTACCGCGATGATCATGGGAGCCCTGCCAGAAACGTCGGGCCCAGCCTTCAATCGTCGCCGGCTGCTGCTCAAGGAAGGGGAAGTCCACCTTGTAGATCAGCGAGCCATAGCCGAACAGCCACACGGAGGACACTCCGTCAAACTGCTGGCGACTGCGATTGTGCGCTACGGTATCGAAAGACATCAGGAGGCCGACGTGGAAGCAATAAATCCAGCGATGCCCGTTAATACAATTTCCGCCGCCATGGCAGACAGAATCAGGCCGCTGATCTTGGAGAGAATGTTCAGCCCGGTCTTACCCAGCGCCTTTTCCAGGTATCCGGACAAGTGCAGTAGAACCGCCAGGATAACCAGCCCCGACACCAGCCCCAGAAGCCCTCCGGCCACTTCCGGCACAGCGTTCAGCTCGGCCCCGTAAACCAGGATGGCACCGATGGTCGCAGGGCCTATCATCACCGGAATCGCCAGTGGCACCACGGCAATGTCATCGCGGTCTTCATCCGGCAACCCCGTGGCGTGGTTGCGGGTACCACTGGTGACCAGGCTGATGGCGGTCAGGAACAGCAGGCTGCCAGCACCGATCCGGAACGAATTCAGGGTAATGCCAATGGCACTGAACAACAGTGGGCCGGCAAAGAACAGTACCAACCCCAGAATCATTGCGGATACGGTGGAACGGCGGATAATCGAACGCTTCTCAGACGCCGGCAGCCCCCGGGTTAACGCCAGAAACATGGTGACCACGAAAAACGGCGCCAGCAGGAACATAAAGCGGATCGTGCTGCTGATGTAGGTACTGATAAACGCTTCAAACATTCAGAATATCCGGTCAGGGGTAAAAACGGTATAGCATAGCGACAGTGGCGCCTTCGTGCCGTACGGAAGTGAACGTATCCTAGCGCTTAACGCTGCTTTGCCTGGGTTTGCGTGACTTTCCCGGCTTTCCCGGCTTGCTGGCTTTGCCCGGGCGCGGGGGTTTGCCGGTTTTTCCAGCGGGCTTTCCTGGCCGACCGGGCTGTCCTGCCTTTGCGCCCTTTCCACGCGGTCCTGACGGCGATGTCCCGGGCTTTTTGCCAGGCCGCTTGCTCGCCGGCTTTTTCGTTTCGCTACGGGTTTCGGGGCTCACTTCCGAGGACGAATCGCGGATCATGTCAAACAACCCGGCCAGCTCCTTCGGCCCCAGATCCCGCCACTCTCCGACTGCTAGTCCTTTGAGGCTGATATTCATGATGCGCACACGTTCGAGCTTCGTGACCTCGTAATCAAAGAACTCGCACATGCGACGAATCTGTCGGTTCAGGCCCTGAACCAGGGTAATACGGAACACGAAACGGGACACCTTTTCGACCTGGCAGCGTTTGGTGACCGTGCCCAGTATCGGTACCCCGGCGCTCATACCCTGCACGAATTCTGCGGTCACCGGCTTGTTGACGGTGACCAGGTATTCCTTCTCGTGGTTGTTGCCCGCGCGCAGGATTTTGTTCACCAGATCGCCATTGCTGGTGAGGAAAATCAGCCCCTGGGAGTCCTTGTCCAGTCGGCCAATGGGGAAGATCCGCTCACCATGGCCCACATGGTTGACGATGTTACGGCGCTCCGCCGGGTCGGTGGTGCTGACCACGCCCACGGGCTTGTTGAGGGCGATAAAGATCAGGTCCTCTTCGTCTCGCGGCTCGATCAACTGGCCGTTCACCGTGACCTTGTCGCCGGGCAGCACCTGATCGCCCACCTGGGCCGCCTTGCCATTAATGGCAACGTTGCCGTTCTCGATATAGCGGTCGGCCTCCCGCCGGGAACACATGCCACTCTCGCTGATGTATTTGTTGAGGCGGGTGGAGTTTTTGCCGGGCATGGGAGTCCTGTCTTCGGTCGGGGATCGTCGGGGCATCAGGCCACTTTTGGGGATACATAGCTGAAACGCTTGCGGTATTGCTCCATGGTACAGCCTACCGTGCGTTTAAACAGCCTCCGGAACGAACTGGCATCTTCGTAACCCACACTCCAGATGATGCGTGCAGTCTGTTCGCGGCTGGATTCCAGCAGGTGCTTGGCCGCCTCGATCCGCAGATGCTGCAGGTAGCCGATCGGGGTTTCGCCAGTGGCTTCCTTGAAACGACGCTTGAAGGTGCGGGTGCCAAGGCCCGCTACGGCAGCCACTTCGTCGATGGTCAGTGCATCGGCGTAGTGCTGTTCAAGCCAGGACTGTGCCTTGCGGATAGCGTCATCCTGATGGGCTTTCTGGCTGTAGAAGGCCATGTAGGGCGTTTGCTCCGCCCGGCGGCCGTCCAGCACCAGCATCTTGCTGCAGGCCAGGGCAACCGCCGGTGACGAGAAGCGCTCCACCAGGTAACTACACAGATCCACAAACGCCGTGGCGCCGCCGGCACAGATGATGCGGCCGTTATCCACCAGCAACTGGTCTTCCTCCAGGCGCAGGTGCGGATAGCGGGCACGGAACAGCGGCGCTGCCCGCCAGTGGGTGGTGGCCACCTGGTCGTCCAGCAAACCCGCCTCCGCCAGTACGAAACTGCCGGTGCAGACGCTCGCCAGCACGGCGCCCCTCTCCAGGCCTTCCCGCAACCAGCCATAAAGCGGTCTTGAGGGTGCGAGCGTTTTCTCCAGCCGTTCCGCGCCCACGGCGGCTTCCACCGAGGAGCCCACCACGATCAGGTCCGGCTCAAAATCCCCACGCTTGCAGGTTGGCGTCACCACCGCACCGCTGTACCCGCGGACTGGCTGGTCGTCCACCGTCACCACCTGGCAATTAAACAGGGGCTCGCTGTGGCCAGCCGGGGCGCGGCCGCAGAAGTTGGCAACGGTGAAGAAATCCATGATGCCGTGCACACCGGAGGCGTGGCAGTTGGGGAAGGCGACAATGGCAACGTTGAACATGGAAATGGCCCTTTCAGCACTTTATATGTCAAATATGACACTCCTGCTGGCAACCCGCAAGTCCTAACCTGAAGCTGTCATCCACTACCACTGGAAGAAGGACTTTCACCATGACCTCACAACTGAACACTCAATCAGTGATCTTCGAGCGACCGACAACCCACAAGGTTGAAGGCCCGAAGGGGTTTTCGCCCATCCGCCTGGCACTTCAACTCTACGGTCGAATAGCCCCTGAGAAAGCCGGCCGGCTGGTTAACCGCATGGCGTTCAGGCCCTCGCGCCTGCCCATGCCATCCCGCTATGAATACCTGCTGGACAATGCTGACAGCTATACCCAGCTGCAGCATGGTGCCCGGACCATTCCGGTATATTCCTGGGGCCAGGGGCCTGTGATTCTGGGCGTTCACGGCTGGGCCGGTGCCGGCATCCAGTTCGGCGCCTGGGTCAACCCGCTGGTGGAAGCCGGCTATCGCGTGGTGCTGTTCGACGCCCCCGCCCACGGCCGTGCCCAGGGCGAGAGCACCAACCTGTTCGAAATGGCCGAAGTCGTTACCAGGGTGGCGGCCAGCGTCGGCCGGGTCCACGGGGTGCTGGCCCATTCCATTGGCTGCATTGCCGCTGCCCGCGCGATCGCGGACGGCCTTCAGCCTGATTATCTGGTCATGCTGGCGCCGCCCGTCAGCCTCACGGCGGTGATGGATAACCTGGGCCGTCAACTCGGCCTGAGTCAGAACGTTCTGGCGGTGCATCTGCAATTGATGGAGGAGCGTTTCGGCAAATCCGTCTGGGAGCAACTCGACCTGGAAGTCCTGTCACGGACCCTCACCCAGCGGGGCCTGACGGTCATTGATGACGATGACACCTCCATCTCGCCAGACGAAAGCGAACGGGTTTTCAACAACTGGGAAAACGCCAACGTGCTCCGCACCCGTGGCCTGGGCCATCACCGCCTGCTCTGGAGCCCCATGGTTGTGGACACGGTGCTTCGGGATCTGGGCCGGCCGGTGGACACCCTCTGATTGCGCGATTGCGTCAGTCCGTTTATGGTCTGGCAGCAGTACCATTCGCATTCACGGAGCCCAGCCATGCACCTGTCTGAACCTAAACAGCGACAAACGCCCCGGGGACGCTTCGCCTGGCGAGAAGGCGGGGCACCCGGTGGCAAGGCGCTGGTGATGATCCACGGCTGGCCGGAGAGCTCCTACTGCTGGGAGCACGTGGCAGCGTATCTGAAGGCGGGTTTTCACATCATCGCCCCCGACCTGCGAGGGTTGGGCGACAGTGAACGCAGTCCGGACATCGAACACTACCGCAAGCAGGAAATGGCACAGGATGTGATCAGCCTGCTGGACCAACTTGGTATTGATGAATTTCAACTGGTGGGCCACGACTGGGGCGGCATCGTCGCCCAGGAAGTCGCACTGGCCATTCCCGACCGGGTGCAAAGGTTGGTGATCATGAACATCGCCATCATCAACAACCTCAAGGGCAACCAGGAAGTGATCGAGAAGGTCCGCGCCAGCAGCGGTGCAGCCTACTGGTATCAGCACTTCATGCAGACGCCAGGCCTGCCTGAAGCGATGATTCCCGGCGCCGAAGAGACCTGGCTGGGGCATTTCCTGCGCACCTGGAACCGCGAACCGTTTCCACGGGACGCATTCGACGAATACGTGCGCACCTTCCAGATTCCGGGAACGCCGGGTACCAGCTCCAATTACTACCGCACCTTCCACGAAGACGCCAAACGCTGGGCCACCACGGCAGGCCATACGTGGCCCATGCCCGCCCTGTACATCTACGGCAACAAGGACAAGGTGATCATTCCGGAGTACCTCAATCATATTGAGGAATGCTTCGCAGACTTGCGAGTGAAGGAGGTGGAGGCTGGCCACTTCCTGCAGGAAGAGCAACCCGAAGCCGTCGCCGGGTATCTCAACGATTTCCTGGACACAGCCTGAGCTATTACCTGGATGGGCTGACGTAGACCCAGTTGGTACCGACGTTGTCGCACACCACGATTTCGCGGTTGATCACCGTGCACAGGGAAAGGTCCTGCGGAAGCTCGTTGTGGTAACGGGCTTTTACCGCGAGTTTTTTCTTGTCCTGCTTCAGCAAGGTGAAGGTCTGCTCCATACGCCGGGCAAAGTCGACGCCGCCATCCTCAATGGTGTGAAAGGCGTTGTGGAACGCCGTGAAGCTCATGGTGTTGGCGCCCAGGCCGATGTCCACCATCTTGGGGATGTAGCGGTCGTAGGCCTCGGAGAGGTATCGGCGCACGGCCTCTGAATCATCGCGATTGCCCTCGAACGGACGCAGGCCAAGGCGGTTATCCTCCGCCAGGGCCCCTTCCGCCAGCTGGCTGTTGGGTTGGTTTGAGACCAGATCATAGCGCTGCCGGGGACAGGCAATGCGCTGGCCTTCCAGTTGGCAGTCCGAAAGCAACCCGCTTTGCGGCGGGCTTCCTTCAGGCCCGGACCGAGCGGGTTCCGGTTCCGCGCCAGACGGTTCGGGGCTGGGGTCGGCTTGCGCGGGAGCACCCGGCTCAGGCACTTCCAGGCCCAGCCGCCCGGCAGGGCGCCGCAGAAGCAATGCCTGCACCTGCGGATCGTTGCGCTTGAAATCCGTAGGTGATGGCAAGCCCCCTCCGAGCCCTTCGCTCACTACGCGGCAATACATCTGTTCCAGTTCGGTTGTAGCGCCGGCCATACATTCATCTTCGGCAGCATGGAGGGTGCCGGCACAGAGAGCAAGCAGGACCAGGGCCGGCCATCTAGCTGTCATCCCGCTGCCCCAAAGCCACGCGCGCCATCAGGTCTTCCACCCGGCGTATGGTTTCAGCATCGCCCTTCTTCCCCGTAAGCACCACTTGGGAGCCGATGGTGGCCACGTACATCAGCAGCGACAGATCGCGAATGCGCTGGGGATCGCTGCTCAGCCGTTCGTACAGCTCGCAGTTCTGGTTGATGCGCGCTTCGTCCACCTGCGTGACCAGATCAGCCGCGTAGTCATTTCTGCGGGCAAAATCCCGCACCGCCAGCTCCACCTGCAGGCGACGGATATTACGGGACGCATCGGTGAGCAACAGTTCCAGAATTTGCCGCAATTCGGTTTCGACATCCCCACCCTTGGGTTTCCAGTACTGAAGCTCGTGCAGACGCCGGTCCCGCCAGCGGTTGAGGAAACGCACCACCAGGTCTTCGTGGTCCTTGAAGTGCCAGTAAAAACTGCCACGGGTCACACCGAGCTTTTTTGCCAGGGTCAGCACCCTCAGGTTGCTGAAACCACCGGCTGCAACCTCGCCGGCGGCCGCATCCAGCCAGGCGTCGCGGGTCAACTGCGCTTTTTCCGGCGTCTTGCGGCTGCGGCGTTTCTGAGGTTTGGCATCCGTCATGGTGGAATCTGGTCCTGCTACTGGCTGTTGGGTGTGAATTCTACATCAACAGCGGAGCCATGTTTGAAAGCGTTGACCCCGCCCAAAACATACATTAGTGTATGGACAAACAATACACCAGTGTATGGATAATTCAACAGGTCTTCCGTACACCGCCTACTATCCAATGCCAGTATCAGGGAGCTGCTACATGAGTACTGCCCATTACGATGTGAACGGCAACATCGCCGTCATCCGACTCGACAACCCGCCCGTCAATGGCCTGGGCCTTGAACTCCGCCGGGGTATTGTTAACGGTATCCAGCAGGCAGAAGCCGATGATGCAGTGAAAGCCGTGGTACTGATCGGCTCCGACCGTGCCTTCTCCGGCGGCGCCGACATCAGCGAGTTCGGCTCTCCCAAAGCCTTTGCCGAACCCAACCTGAACACGGTAGTCAACTACGTGGAAAGCAGCCGCAAGCCGGTGATCGCGGCCATCAGCGGCGCCTGCATGGGCGGCGGACTGGAACTGGCCCTGGGTTGCCACTACCGCATCGCCAAGCCGGACGCGCAAATCGCCCTGCCGGAAGTAAAATTGGGCCTGCTGCCAGGCGCCGGCGGTACTCAACGCCTGCCACGAGTCATCGGAGCTGAGCACGCTGTAAATATGATCGTCTCCGGCAGCGTCGTACCTGCCAAACAGTTCAAGGGCAGCGCCCTGTTCGATGAGATTATCGACGGCGAATTGCTGGACGCGGCCATTGCCTACGCCACCAAGGTGGTCAGCGAGAACCTGCCGCTGAAAAAAGTGCGCGACCTGAAAGCCAAGCACCCGAACCCGGAAGGCTTCTTCATGTTCACCCAGAACACCGTCGGCGCCATGGCCAAGAACTACCCGGCCCCGCTGAAGTGTGTCGAAGCTGTGAAAGCCGCCGTCACCATGCCGTTCGACAAGGGCATGGAGGTTGAGCGCGAAGCCTTCGTTAATCTGATGCAGACCCCCGAATCCCGCGCCCTGCGTCACGCGTTCTTCTCCGAGCGCCTGACCAGCAAGATTGCCGACGTGCCGTCCGACACCCCGACCCGTGACATCAAGTCTGTCGGCGTGATTGGCGGCGGCACCATGGGCACCGGCATCAGCATCAACTTCCTGAACGCCGGCATCCCGGTGACGCTGGTCGAGATGAAGCAGGAAGGCCTGGACCGTGGCGTGGAAGCCATTCGCAAGGTCTACGAAGGCCGCGTGAAAAAAGGCCGCATGAGCGAGGACGACGCCAAGGCCAAGATGGCTCTGTTGACCCCATCCCTCACCTATGACGACCTGAGCAGTGTCGACCTGGTGATCGAAGCCGTGTTCGAGGAAATGGGCGTCAAACAGTCCGTGTTCGAAAAGCTGGACGAAGTGTGCAAACAGGGCGCGATCCTGGCCTCCAACACCTCCACCCTGGACCTGAACAAGATCGCCAGCTTCACCAAGCGTCCGGAAGACGTCATCGGCCTGCACTTCTTCAGTCCGGCCAACATCATGAAACTTCTGGAAGTGGTTCGCGGCGAGAAAACCGCCAAGGACGTACTCGCTACGGCCATGAAACTGGCCAAGGCCATCAAGAAGACCGCTGTGGTCTCCGGCGTGTGCGATGGCTTTATCGGCAACCGCATGATCAACCAGTACCAGCGTGAAGCCCTGCTGATGCTGGAAGAAGGCGCCAGCGTGCAGCAGATCGACAAGGCCATCGAGAAGTTCGGCTTTGCCATGGGCCCACTGCGCATGGCCGACCTGGCCGGCGGCGACATCGGCTGGGCCATCCGCAAGCGTCAGTACGAAGAAAACCCGGACATGGTGAAGATGGTGCTGGCCGACCGCATCTGTGAAATGGGCCGTTACGGCCAGAAGACCGGTGCCGGTTTCTACCGCTACGAGCCGGGCAACCGCAACGCCCTGCACGACCCGGAAGTGGACAAAGTGGTGGACGAAGTCCGCGCTGAACTGGGCATCAAACCACGCAAGGTCAGCAATCAGGAAATCGTTGAACGTTGCGTGTATGCACTGGTGAACGAAGGCGCCCAGATTCTGGACGAGGGCATTGCCCAGCGGGCCTCCGACATCGACATGGTGTACCTGACCGGTTACGGCTTCCCCGTGTTCCGCGGCGGCCCCATGCATTACGCCGAGGAAGTCGGGCTGCCCAACGTGGTTCGCGCCATGCAGGCCTTCACCGAAGACCGCCACACCCAGCCTGGTTTCTGGGAGCCCGCAGCCCTGTTGGCCAAGCGTGCCGAAGAAGGCAAAGGCTTCGACGCTAAATAACCGGTCCACCAATACCCTCGGGGCGCCTGCCCTTTATCGATAAACAGGCGCTTCGAACGAAGGAGAATTGTTATGTCCAATGATGTTGTCATCGTATCCACCGCCCGCACGCCCCTGGCCAAATCCTGGCGCGGCGGCCTGAACATGACCCACGGCGCAACTTTGGCCGGTCACGCCATCCAGCACGCGGTCGAGCGCTCCAAGGTCGACCCCAACGAGATCGAAGACGTGCTGATGGGCTGCGCCCTGCCAGAAGGCTCCACCGGTAACGACGTGGCCCGCATGGGTGCCATCCGTGCTGGCCTGCCTGTGACCGTAGGCGGCGCGACCATCAACCGCTTCTGCTCGTCCGGCTTGCAGGCCATCGCCATGGCAGCGCACCACATTGCTGTGGATAAAGTACCGGTCATGGTCGCCGGCGGTGTGGAATCCATCTCCACCGTGCAGGCCAACGTCAACCAGAACTACTTCATGGAACCCTGGCTGGCAAAGCACAAGCCGGAGCTGTACTGGTCCATGCTGGACACGGCGGAAACCGTGGCCAAGCGTTACGACATCAAGAAAGAAGACATGGACGAATACGGCGTCCGCAGCCAGAACCTGGCCGATCAGGCTCGCCAGGACGGCAAGTTCGACGACGAAATCGTACCCATCACCACCACCATGGGCGTGGCTGACAAGGCCACCGGCCAGCTCAGCAGCCAGGAAGTCACCATCAGCCAGGACGAAGGCATCCGCCCGGGCACCAACCTGGAAGGCGTCAGCAAGATCCGCTCAGCAATGGAAGGCGGCGTGGTCACCGCCGGCAACGCCAGCCAGTTCTCCGACGGCGCCTCTGCCTGCGTGCTGATGGACAGCAAAGTGGCCGAACAGCGCGGCGCCACTCCGCTGGGCATCTTCCGTGGTTTCGCGGTTGCCGGTTGCGAACCCGACGAAATGGGCATCGGCCCGGTCTTCGCGGTTCCCAAACTGCTCAAACGCGCCGGCCTGTCCGTCGACGACATCGGTCTGTGGGAACTCAACGAAGCCTTCGCCGTGCAGGTTCTGTACTGCCAGCGCAAACTTGGCATCCCCATGGACCGCCTGAACGTCAACGGTGGCGCCATCGCCGTCGGCCACCCCTACGGCACCACCGGCTCCCGCCTGGTCGGCCACGCCCTGATCGAAGGCAAGCGCCGGGGCGTAAAATACGTCGTGGTCACTATGTGCGTTGGCACTGGTATGGGTGCGGCTGGCTTGTTTGAGGTTGCCTAAGGCTTTGGCTGCTGCCTGAAGCCTCGGTTGCCTATTGCTTGGAGGGAGGTGCCCGTTGGGAGTGGGTGTCCAAAACTCGCTCCTTCGGCACGTCCATGTGACGCT